>CACWKX010000041.1 GCA_902761585.1 uncultured Lachnospiraceae bacterium | reverse complement strand
TCATGTCCTCACTTTCTGTTATTTCTGATAATGGTTACTTTCATTGCTGCTATGAATCTTCAGCTTTGAATCTGTGTATCCGTGCGTCTTTGTTCCAGTAATTCTTCGTGCTCTGGATCTATGTCATCCCTTACGGATGCCGACCGTCACCTTGTCGTGGGTATTCACAACCTCGGCCAGCCAGTCAGGGATCTCATCTTTGTTTGCCTCCCGCTGCTCCTTACAGAAGGATGCCAGCGTATTGGCGTTTACCGTCCGGGTGATCAGGTCGCCGTAGCCATGAGTAATCAGGGCCGCGAACATCTCCTCCTTCATCTCCGCTCTCGGGGATGCGAACAGACGGCTGTTCAGATAGAAGGTGCTGCCGTTTCTGGTGAACTTCTCAAGCTCTGATTCCGCCATGGCGTCAGACAGGGCCCTGTCCAGTTCCTCGATCCGGGCATTCACTTCCTTGACCTGCGCCTCCAGATCCTTCTTGTGTTCCTTCGCGGATTTCAGTTCATCCGCCATCTCAAAAATCTGCTTGTTATCCATGGATTTATTTCTCCTTCCTGGTACAATCCGAAAAAGTACGTGGTATCGATAAATATTCTTTGGGCAGTGATCATTTAATCGGCTGCCGTCCAGCGCGGTAATCATCTACCAGCATCCTGGCCAGGTTCTGTTTGTCACGCAGCGCCTTGAGCACCTTTCCGTCGATGCTGTTCCTGACAACCAAGTAGATGTACAGGCAGTTGTTTTTCTGGCCCGCACGGTGAATCCGGCTTTTTGCCTGATCGAAATTACTCATGCTGTAATCACAGGAGTAGAAAACCATCGTGCTCGCCGACGTCAATGTCAGGCCCATACCTGCAGCCTGTATCTGGCCGATAAAGATCATGCAGTCCGGATCATTCTGGAACCTGGATACCTGTTCGGCACGGTCACTGATGCCGCCCCGGACAACGCCGCAGGACAGTCTCTTTTTCTCCACCATCTGCTGGATGGCATCGAGCTCCGCCCGGAAGCGGGCCATGATCACGAGTTTCTCACCTGCAGCCACAGCACCATCGATGATATCGGACAGAGCCTCCAGCTTTGCCTTGCTGACAGCATTGACGTTGCCGTCATCGTCATTTAAGAAACCGCCCGTAATCTGCGAGAGCCGCAAGATCCGGGTCGGCATGTTTGCCGCCGTCACTTCCGATTCCTTCATTTCCGCCCATGATTCCTCTTCGATCTGTGCGTAGAGCCTTGCCGCCGCAGGCTCCAGATCAACTGTCCGGATCTCCTCTGTGACTTCCGGCAGATCGAGGCACTCATCCTTCGTCACGCGGAAGGCGATCGAATGGAGCTTTTCCAGAAACTCCCCGGTCATGCTCTTTTTGAAGATCGCTTCATGTTGTTCATAGCCGCCCATGTAGAAATACCGGTTCCGAAACGGGATGAAACTCTTCCCGAAGATATCCGAATTCACAAAGCGGTACTGACTGAAGATATCCAGCTCCTTGTTTGCCACCGGCGTTCCCGTAAGAAGCAGGCGGTAGCGGGCCTTGTCTCCCAGCTTGTGCATTCCCTTGGATTGCGACGTTCTGCCCTCTTTCAGCTTGTGCCCCTCGTCGGCGATGATCACATCCGCGTCATACTTCTGCAGCTCCGGGAGCAATCGCCATGAGGATTCATAGTTCACCACAATCACCTGCAGCGTCCCGTCATCCTGTAAGGATTCAATCTGCTGGCGCTTCTTGGCTGCCGCGCCGTTCAGTATCACCAGCTGCACCGGGAAGTTTGCGAACTTGGCAAACTCCTCCTGCCATACGCCACAGATCGATAACGGGCAGACAACCAGCACACGGCGGATCTTTTTCATAAGGTAGAGATAGCCGCAGATTGCAATACCCACCAGGCTCTTCCCTGTCCCCATCTGCATCAGGAGAGAGCCAGAGCACAAACTGGAAGGCCCGACGCTGGTGATCAAAGGGTGTCACCTTCACCGGCATCTTTATTTCATTTCCAGTCATCGCTGCCTCCTTTATTTCCTGCCAAAGAGTCTCTTGAAGATGGATCTCTTTTCCGGGGTACTCTCTGCTGCCTTCAGCGGTGCATTCACAGGCGCTTTTACAGAAGCCTCGCCTGCTGCGGTAACTTTCTCCCGCTCCGGAGTAACCTTTTCTTTTTCCGGTTCCCCGGTTACTGCGCCGTAGGGGCAGCCGCCACTTGCGCAGCTGATTCCGTTGACATCCATGATCATCTTCCGCAGGCCCGGGCCGATGCGCTTGTTGATCACCAGAGCATCGACATTGATCTCGTGGAGCGATGCGTCATAAAACCGGATCGGAAGCTTCAGCTCCTGTGCGTATTTGATTTCCGTGATCATCTGCTCGGTGACCTCATCAGCACATACCACAACCGATTTGCTGTTCTTCAGGAGGGCTTTGGAGAGGTATCTTTTCAGCCAGTCTTCATCGTCCAGAAAGCTGAACGCGAGAACCGGGCTGACCGGCACATCATCCATCCGGAAATACCTGCACGCTTTTGTGGCTG
>CACWKX010000040.1 GCA_902761585.1 uncultured Lachnospiraceae bacterium | reverse complement strand
GGCCATCCCAAAGAATTCTTTGTACATGGATCACGCCTCCTTCCCAAAACCGGCAAAGGAGATCGCACTCATACGGTGCTCCCGGGTTTTCTCGGCCTGTTTCCTGAGTCCATCCAGGAAACGGGATGTTTCCGGCTTTTCTTCCTGCATACAGGAAGGCCGGGCAGGACTCCTGTCACAAAACTCAGGGATCGCAAGCGGCTTCGCGGTGATCGGGGCAGTGCCTTCGCATGTGACGGTAATTGTTTCCGGCGCCATCGGATCATATGCGATCTCAACCGCCTTACCGGCAAGGGAGACACTGATGTCGTACTTCCTTCCGCCGAAGGACAGGCAGCCGGATTTATCGATTTCCCGCGACTCATGATGCAGGAAGGCTTCGGCGACAACGCTGCTGTCAAGAAACTTAAGGGAACGGCTGTCCCGGTTCCATTCCTGGGCAGGTGTGATGCCGCCCTCCGGGACAGGTACCCCCAGACTTTCGTAGTATTCGCGGATGCCGTCATGCGGTTTGTTGTGGTAGTATTCCTCCACCCAGGCCTGCCAGTAGCTGTTCAGTTCCTCCAGGGACTTTACGTTTTTGAGCTTTACTTCTTCCAGAAAGCTGTCCACGGAAGAATTGAAGCGCTCCACCAGGCCCTTACTCCAGGCGTGATAGGGCTTTGCGTGCATGTATCTCACGCCCAGACGCTCCAGCGCGCGGGTAAGGTTCACCGAGACATACTGCTTGCCGTTGTCAGCATAAACCGAATCCATTATGCCCCGCTTAAGGATCGCCTTGTGGAACGTATCCTCAACAATGACTGCCTCCTGATTGTCATACCATCCGGACTCCAGAACGAAGCGGGAATGGTCATCGATCAGCGCGGACAGATACGTCTGGATCTTTTTGCCGCCTTCACCGATGGGCAGCTTCAAGCCGTATTTAATGTCGCACTGGACAAGCATCATACGATGAGGCTTACAAAAACGTCTGGAGGTAGCGTTCCTCGCCTCTGTATAGCGTTTCATCTGCTTAACGCCGAGGCCTGCCCTGTAAAGGTAGCGCTGCAGTGTGGAGCGCTTAAGGACACCCGGGGATACCCAGCCTTCCATTTCAAGGATCAGGATGATCCTGGCGACGGAGCGGGTCGGGACTTCTTTCTTGAGCTGGATCGCTTCTGCAACGATCTCATCGAAGTTGTCCGGAAGCTTCTGTGAACGCCGCATTTCCCGGTTCATAGGGCGCAGGCCTGAAAAGCCACTCTTGCGCCATGCAGCCTCAAGCCTGTACAGTGTCCGTTCCGAAACATCATTGTTTTCGGCGATCTGTGAACGGATCTGGCATCTTTTGGCTGGATCCAGGCCGTCAGACAACAGCGGAGAGATCATGGCAAAACGTTCGGATGCTTTTTCATCCTGCCAGGTGATTACTTCTTTGTTTTTCATGGGCTTTATTGCCTCCCTTCTTTGATGATAGAGAGAGCATAACCCATATGTTTTTTGACATCGAACCTAAGTCGGTGCAACCTGCCCAGGGGCAGGATCAGCAGCAGGGCTCAAGCGAGCCACCTGCGTTATAAATGATGTGCTGGACGGTGGCAAGCCATCCGCTTCCATCACTACGCAGTTCATCGAGTAATGAGATCCCGGACTTCAGGAACTGTACACTGAAACCAAGGATGCTGTGGCCAACAGACTTCAGAAAGCCATTGATATTTGCTTTGTTATGTTCGACCCACGCCTTCCATCCGGAAACGGTGCGCAGGGAAGGGCTTTCAATTGTAGCACCTTCCTTTTCTGCGGTTGGATCATCGGGATCCTCAGGAATAACGATATCATCGACAGTATTTTCGATGATCTCTGTCAGGAAATGCTTAAACCGTGTGAGCTGAGAAGGAAGACAGCGATGGAGTTTCTTACAGTCAGGGTTCTGGCATTTCCGTCGTTCGATCATAACGTAGGCTTTTTTACCGTTATAGCCTCTCATGATGCGGGGAACCTGATCGCGGTATTGGAGTCTGGCGCCACAAACCGGACAGGCAGGTTCCTCCCCATTACTCAGGACGAAAAACACCAAGTTTCTCATTGTAAACAAGATCGCAATCTGATAAGATAACCATGGTTTTTACCATTGGTCTCGGGGATGCGATCTGGTCAGGAAGGATCCCCGGGGCCTCTTTCTTTATAATGATGATTGTCATTATAAAGAGCAGTCCGGAGACAATCAAGCAGATCTGTTTTCTGCTAAACTATGAGGTCAACAACA
>CACWKX010000039.1 GCA_902761585.1 uncultured Lachnospiraceae bacterium | reverse complement strand
GTGTGGGCCAATGATGCCTTTTTCCAGATGTTTGATGTAGGCGGAGCCCGTGTGAATGCGCAGCTTGCAGCGATGATTCCCGACTTTTCGGGAGCGTGGCTGCTGGAGGGGAAAACCGCTTATCCGAGTCTGGTGGAGATCAGCGGGCACAAGTATCAGATGTTCGGCAACCTGATCCGCTCGGAGCAGGATGAGGAAAACAGCGCGATCATGGGAATCACCTACTGGATGGATGTCACGGACAATCTGGAAGAAATGTCGAGAAACTATCCCGATCGTGTGAAGAATGAGATTCGAGATGCCGTCGAGGACCGGCTGCAGCACTGGTGCGGAGAGTATCATGGCATTCTGCGCCGCTATGACAGAGACCGGTATCTGGTCGTCTTTGAGAAGAAAGACATTGATGAGATGCGCAAAAACAAGTTCTCGATCAATGAGGAGATGCATGACATCGAGAACCCAAACGGCATCCCCGCCAGTATCAGCATCGGTTTCGGTGCAGAGTCGACAAGTCTGGAGGAAGGCCTGCAGTTTGCGGATGTCGGCACGGAACTTGCTCTCTCCCGTGGAGGCGATCAGACTGTCATCAAGAACAGGGTAAACTTCGAGTTCTTCGGTGGAAGAGGCTTTGAGATCGAGAAGCGGACCAAGGTGAAATCCCGTGTCATGGCCAATACACTGTCTGAATTGATCCGAGACTCCTCAAAGGTCTTCGTGATGGGACACAAGTTTGCGGATTTGGACGCGGTGGGAGCGGATGTCGGTATCTGCTGCCTCGCTAGAAAACTCGGGGTCAAGGCTCAGATCGTTGTCGAACCGAACTACAACGCATCCAAAACTCTGATTGAGCGAATGAAGAAGGAACCGGAGTATAAGGACATCTTCCTCTCACCGCAGGAAGCACTGATTTCAGCAGACGCACGCACGCTGCTCGTGGTCGTGGATACCAACCGGCCTGAGCAGGTCGAAGATTCCGGACTGCTGGGAGCCTGCAATCGTGTCGCGGTCATTGACCATCACCGTGTCGGCGCTACGTATATCCAGAACGCGGCACTCGGATTTATCGAGCCGTATGCGTCTTCGGCCTGCGAGCTGGTGACCGAGATTCTGCAGGAGCTACTGGAAACCGAGGATGTTAAGAAGGCTGAGGCCGAAGCAATGTTGGCCGGTATCGTACTGGATACCAAGAGCTTCTCCCTGAGGACAGGTGAGAGAACGTTTGACGCGGCGTCCTGGCTGAGACGCTGTGGAGCGGATACCTCGGAGATCAAGAAGCTCTTCCAGATCGATATGGACACGGCGCTTGCCAGATATAAGCTCATGCAGAATGCCAAACTGTATCGCGGTGTGGCGATCACTGTTTCTGAAGAGCCGCAGGAACGTATTGTGGCGGCTCAGGCAGCGGATGAACTGCTGAACATTTCCGGCGTCGAAGCCTCGGTGGTGGGGTCGAAGGACGGACAGGACGGTATTTACGCCTCGGCGCGCTCCATCGGCACGATGAATGTCCAGATCTTGATGGAAAAGCTCGGCGGCGGCGGGAACCGGAGCGCGGCCGCAGTTCAGTTTGAACATACAACACCGGCGCAGGCGGAAGAAAAGATTCGCGCTGCGATCGATGATTATCTTGGATAACAGGAGAGATCAAAATGAAAGTAGTATTTAACGTTGATGTCAGAGGACAGGGGAAAAAGGGCGAAATCAAAGACGTATCTGACGGCTATGCACGTAATTATCTGCTCCCGCGCAAGCTGGCATCTGAGGCGACGGCAGATGCGATCAATGCCATCAAGCTGAAGGAAAAGGCGAAGGCTGCCCAGGCTGCCAAGGAGAAAGCCCAGGCCGAGGAATACGCCAAAAAGCTGGACGCTGTCCAGGTGACTGTGCGTGCGAAGGCGGGAAACGGCGGAAAGCTTTTCGGCGCTGTGACTTCTGAAGCGATCAGCAAGGCCCTCAAGGAACAGTTTGATATGGATATTGAGAAGAACAAGATTGTCCAGGGAGATCCCATCAAGAGCTTTGGCGCTTACACCGTCAAAGCGAAACTCGGCTATGAGGTAAGCGGAAACATCAACGTTCTTGTGGTTGAAGAATAATCCATGGACGAGCTTCTCGGGAAAAAAGTACCTTTTTCGGCCCAGGCGGAACAGGCGGTCATCGGTTCGGTCCTGATCGATCCGGACTGTATTCCGTCTGTCATGGAGTGCCTGCGGGCGGATGAGTTTTACGGAAAACTGAACAGGGACATCTATGACACGGTCTACAGCATGTTTGCCTACGGCATGACGGTGGATCCGGTGACGGTGCTGGGGCAGATGCGGGTACGCGGCGTCTATCAGGACAACTGTGAGCAGTACCTGGCCGAAGTGATGCGAATGACGCCCACCGCGGCCAATGTCCTGGAATATGCTGCCATTGTTCGGGACCGTGCGCTTCTGCGCCGCCTTGGGGAAGCTGCCGATGAGATCAACAGCATTGTCTATGAAGGCAGCGGAGAAGCAGAGACTGCACTGGAGGCGGCTGAGCGGAAAATCTATGCGCTTCGTCAGGGCCGTAATGTAGGCGGACTGATGCCGGTGTCATCCATCGTGCAGAATGTGTTCGATCGGATGTCC
>CACWKX010000038.1 GCA_902761585.1 uncultured Lachnospiraceae bacterium | reverse complement strand
GGATACCCGGATGATGACTACTTCTTCCTCAAGCTCTTTGACTTAAGCCGGGCTGAGGTGGTCCGGAACCCCAAATCCCATAGGAAAAGTGATTGAGGCCAAATGAAAATGATGAGCCGATCCATTTTCACATTGCGGAGGGAAAACCTTCCGAGAATGCTACAAAGATATGGGTTCTGAGTAATAATTCCTTCAGACTGGAGAATAATAACAGTCAAGTACCTCCGAAAGTACTTCGCCACATTCTTGCTGTTATGCAGGCGTCCATAGAAGAATATAAAGAACTATGGGTTCGATATCAAAAGAATATCAGATATATCGACCAGTGAGCAACTTGCACAAAGGGATGGAAGATTCACCGTCACACACGAATCGGTTTTACTCGCGAATTTTCCACGAATGCTTCTTTGAAAAAATTGTACTAATTTAACAACGTACTATTTTTTTTCAGGTCTGATACCCGCACAATTTCCATATGATGTGAACTCCTTTCTGTCTGAAGCGGTCGATGGCTCTGTGTTTTATGTTTTTATCATACAGAACAATTCTTTCAGCATTCTGTCATACACAGGGTTCTTCCGGAAAGATTTTCAAGGAGTTTAAAATGCCCCGGGAACCATCCACGTGAGCTTGGATGGTTCCCGGGGGCGCGGGCTGACTGGATCACGGATAAGCCACAGACCCTTCTGCCTGCCCAGGGGTCATGCACCCTGGGCGTCCAGGTAAGCCGCGACCTCCCCGGCAGCCGGAATGGACGGAGCCGCGCCTTTTCTGGAGCAGGCAATCGATGCGGCAGCGGAGGCAGCCTTCATCGAATCCGCAACGGAACTGCCATGAAGCAGACTGGCAAGGAAGTAGCCTGTGTAGGTATCTCCGGCAGCGGTTGTATCCGCAACATGGGTCTTGTACGCAGGCTGGAAGAAGGTTCCATCGCTGCAGACACAGACAGAGCCATCCCCGCCCAGTGTCAGGACGACGGTGGCATTCGGGAACCGTTCTCTTAAAGCAGCGGCAAGCGCTCTGCCCTCTGATACATGGCTTCCCAGAATCTGTCCGGCTTCCACCTCATTGAGAAGGAAGATATCGATCTCATCGAGCGGAAGCTGGAGAACTTTTTCATTCATCGGCGACGGATTCAGGACGATCGTCATCCCAAGCGCGTGCGCTTTCTCCACAATATAGGGGAGCTGGTTGATCTCATTCTGCAGGACAAGATAGTCCCCGGTTGAAAAGTGGCTGAGTACGCTGTCAGTCTGCTCCTTTGTGATCAGCTGGTTGGTTCCGCCATAAAGCAGGATGCAGTTATCCCCCTCCTTGTCCCGCTGGATGATCGCATGTCCGGTGTGCGCATCCGGGATCATGGTGACATAGTCGGTGTGGACGCCAGCTTCTTTCATCATATCCAGAAGAAAAGATCCGTCTGGTCCGATGGCGCCCGCATGGTAAGTCTCAGCACCGGCCCTGGCGAGGGCGACAGACTGGTTGAGCCCCTTTCCACCGGTAAAGGTCTCGAGCTTCTGGGATGACAGGGTCTCCCCCTTTGCAACAAAATGATCGACCGAATAGACATGGTCGATGTTCAGGGATCCGAAGCAAAGAATTTTGTGATGCATCGTGTCTGACATGGTACAGACCTCTCTTTCTGTGGCATTGTGCCAAATTATCTTATACATATCATAAGCTGGAAAATGTTTCAACAAGATACACGATCTTTCCGCTGGATGCCTGTCACCTGCAGCCTGTCACCCGCGGCCGGTTATCCGCAGTCTGACAGCACTGATTTTCAGCGCAGACCGGTATGACAGTGATGATACGGACACTTTACACACGTTGCTTTAAAAATGTGATACGATACCTTCTGAATATTCATTTCAAGGGGAATCAGAATGGAAACTAAAAGGAAAGAGAAGAAGCACATGCCTGTCCTTCTGGAGCTGTTTCTTCTGTTTGCGGAGATCGGAGCGACAACCTTCGGCGGCGGATACGCCATGCTTCCGATTCTGCAGCGGGAGCTGGTGGAGAAGCGGCACTGGACGACGGAAGAGCAGCTGATGGACTATTACGCAATCGGCCAGTGCACGCCGGGAATTATCGCGGTCAATACCGCGACCTTCATCGGCAATACGAAGGCTGGCATGATCGGCGGGATTGTCGCGACACTTGGCGTCGTATCGCCGTCCGTCGTCATCATCACCATCATCTCGATCTTTCTTCAGAATTTTGCGGACCTGTCGGTTGTGAAGCATGCATTCAATGGAATCCGTGCGGCCGTCTGTGTCCTGATCATGGACTCTGTGATCAAGCTGGGGAAAAAGTCGATCCGGGACCTGTGGGGCTGGATCATCTTTCTGTGTGTGCTGCTGGCTTCTCTGCTGAGTGGCATCTCACCGGTTCTCCTCGTTGTGCTCTCTGGTGTGGCGGGTATTGTTCTGAAGCCGGTGGCAGACAGAAGCGCAGCGAAGGCGGCTGACGATGCTGCAAAATCCGGGACGGAGCCAGAGGAATCCGGCACACTAGATGGTGAGAAGGAGGACAGGACGTGATGATCTATCTTCAGCTGTTCTGGGAGTTTTTCAAGGTCGGGCTCTTCTCTGTCGGAGGCGGGCTTGCAACGCTGCCGTTTCTGTATGATATTTCGGCCAAGACAGGCTGGTTTACGACGGCGGACATCGCCGACATGGTCGCGGTTTCCGAATCAACGCCGGGCCCCCTGGGCATCAACATGGCGACCTATGTCGGGCACAAGACAGCCGGAGTCACAGGCGGGATTGTTGCCACCCTCGGACTGATAGCCCCGGCAATTGTGGTGATTATGATCATTGCGAGAATTCTGACTGCCTTCAAGGAAGCGAAGGTAGTTCAGGATACCTTCTATGGACTCCGCCCGGCATCGACCGGTCTGATCGCGGCCGCCGGCCTGGGCGTTGCGAAGATCGCTTTACTGCGGCTCGATTTGTTCCGCCAGACGGGTTCTGTGCTCAGTCTCTTCAACTGGAAGCTGATCCTTCTGGCAGCGGTGATCTACATCACGCTGGTGAAGTTCCGGAAACACCCGATCCTGTATATCGCGGCTGCCGCGGCAGCTGGGATTATCTTTCAGCTCTAAGGTGTTCATCAACCTGAGAACCTGGGGGGACTGATTTCTCTCAACAGCCATAGACAAAGAAAAGACCGCCCTTGATCTGGTGGGAATCTGTGCTGTGCTACCCGTCAAGAGGACAGTGAATAATTAAAAAGTTTTGTGCCGCCAGTCGAATGATCGACTGGCGGTATTCTTATGCCGCTACATAATAG
>CACWKX010000037.1 GCA_902761585.1 uncultured Lachnospiraceae bacterium | reverse complement strand
CTGGCAGCTTTTCCCGCCGGTTTGATATGGTTTAATGAAACAAAAATGCCCTTCAACTGCATGTGCACCTGCAGAAAAGGACATAAAAATAGCCTGCGTGTTACTGACTTGCCTGATTGTCCCTGATCAGACTGCATGAATTGTCCGAAGTCTGATCTGTATACTGTCCATCATGGACGGAACTATTCCGGAGATAGATATCGCTATCTCCGGAGAGAGACTCAGTCCCAGGGGAATTCCTGTGAACTGTCATTGTTTCCTGATCCCTGTAACTGACGGTTAAAGCTGAGAAAGGTATCCTCAACCTTTTGCAGGTGTGCCTGCACCCGTTCAAGGTTTTCTCTGATTTCTTCAATTACTATCTCGATATCGCAGATCAGCAGTTCATAGGATTCACCTAAATCGCTGAGTTCCAGCTGCACGTCATAGCATTCTTCGAGGATATCGTGCAGCGCCGACTGTTCCTGTGCAGTCATCAGCTCTCACCACCTTTCAACATCTCATGTTCGGAGACAAAGGTGATGTCCTGATTGTCGATTAGCCGTCTGTGCTGCTGGTATCCATACATGAGTGCCTTTTCGCAGACCCTGTTTATGACCCGCATGGTTCCTGCAGAGATCCGAAAAACCTCATCGATTGCCCGGGGTGTAAATAGTTCCTGCTCGCAACCGGCATAATCCAGATGCGCCCGGATATAGTTTTCTGTTTCCGCCCGGTCGAGCCTGGGCAGCACACAGTTGATATCGATCCGCTGACGGACAGCGGCATAGCGCCTCAGGCGGAGTTTGTCATCCCACAGCTCCGTCTGACCGACAAGGATCAGTGCCATCGGGCTCATGGAATCGAAACGGTAGTTCAGCAGAAAGCGGAATTCCTCGATCGTTTCCTTCTCCAGAAGGTGTGCCTCATCCAGGACACATACAACTTTCTGCCTGTGCACACCGCGGATGATCTCGATCTCTTTCTGGAGCTGCCGCTTTGCATCTCCGCGGTAAAACCTTGATTCCATTCCAAGCTGGTCCAGGAGGCCCTTATAGAACCACCTTGGGGTAAGCTTGGAGTCGGACAGGTATAAAAGGATGTAGTCTTCCTTCGGGAGGCTGGCGGAAAACTTCCGAATCAGCGTTGTTTTCCCGCATCCGGCATCCGATGTAACTACAGCAAAGAGCTGTTTGTCCGCTGCGTATGCGAGACGCCCAAGTGCATCTGCCATTGCCGGTGATTCATACAGCGCCTCCGGCGGGACGTTTCGGGAAAACGGAGTACTGCTCATGCCGAAATACTGCTCATACATCTGCGCTCACCTCCTTCCGGTAAGCGCCGAAGGAGATGGCGTCCGCCCTTTTCCTTGCTGACTCTTCATGCTTCTTTTCCAGGGCATCCAGGAACCTTGAGGTCTCCGGCTCGACAGTCAGCATGGATGCAGGCAGAGCCAGCTTCTGGTCACAGTATTCTCCAATTTTAAGCGGTGCGGCCTGAAAAGGTTCAATACCGGGATAGCGGACCGTGATGATCTCCGGAGACGCGGGATCATAGGCAATCTCAACCGTGAAACCGATGAGGGATGCCTTTGTCTCGTACTGATTGCCGCGGAAACTGATACACGCTCCCTTGTTCACCTTTCGGTTTTCATGGTGCATGAAAGCCTCACCTACCAGCTTCGCGTCCAGGTACTTCAGCGCACGGGTATCCCGGTTCCATTCCTGCTCCGGTGTAATCCCACCGGCCGGTACGCATGCTCCGATGCTGCTGTAGTATTCCGAGATGCCCTCGTGAGGCTTCTTGTGATAGTACTCATCGAGAAAAATCATCCACAGGCGATTGAGTTCCTCAAGTGTTTTGACCTTTTTGGCCTTTGCCTCTTTCAGGTAAGCATCTACGACCTGGTGGAACTTCTCGACTTTGCCTTTGGATTTCCCGCTTTTTACAGGGGCGTGACGCACACGGATCGAGAGTCTTGCAAGGGAGAGCTTTAACTGCCGGGCAACATACTGGGAGCCATTGTCGAAATAACAGGCATCAAAGGCTCCATATTTCAGGATGGCATCCCGGAAAGTCTCTTCAACAACCAACTCCTCTTGGTTGTCATAAAACCTGGAGGACAGGACCATACGGGAGTGGTCATCGATCGCTGAAGAGAGGTAGGTCTGTACCAGAGCCCCGTTTTTGCCGATCGGAAGCTTCGGGCCGTACTTGATGTCTCCCTGAAGAAGCATCATCCGATGCGGTTTACAGAAGCGCTTGGAGGAACTCTCCTGTGCCTCTTTATAAACCTTAAGGTGCGTACTTCCAAATCCGGCCTCATACAGGCGGCGCTGCAGTGTAGAGCGTTTGAGTATCCCGGGCGCGACCCGGTTCTCCAGCTCAAGGATTGTGATGATCTTATCCACCGACCGGGAAGGGACCTCCCGCCGAAGCTGGATCGCCTCCTGCAGAAGATCATCATAGTTTTCAGGGAGTTTTTTACTGTCCCGGGGCATCCGGTCTTTTGGCTTTAGCCCCTCAAATCCCTGCGCCTGATAAGCGTTATCGTACCGTTTGATCGTTTTGTAGGACAGGTCATTGGCAGAAGCGATCTCTCTGCGCAGCTGTACCCTCTTCGCCGGATCGATGGCCCCGTCGCAGAGCGGCGCAATCATCTTAAAACGGCTGAGCGCGGTTTCATCCTGCCAGCGTTGGACAACAAGTTTACTGTTCGCATTCATAGATGTAGTATTACCTCCTTCTGCGGAGAGCATACGGTATCCGTTGCGGACAGGATATTCAAAGTCGGTAAAACCTTCTATGTATAAACGGGGACAAGATAAGCCCCCGAGTTATATATCAGCCGAAGTATCGTTCTCAGCCATCCATGGGGAATGGAACGCATCAGTTTTCCCGGCAGTGAGACACTGGTATTCAACAGTTCCTTTGAGAAGCCCAGTTCCCGGTGCCCGATCGACTTAAGATGACCATCGATGTCCGGCGTATTCAGACCGATCCAGCGCTTCCACCGGTTGATCGTTGAAGCCGAAGGCCCATCACAGATCTGTGATTGTTCAGAACTGTTATTCACACAGTCACCGATCACATCTTCTGTGTAATGCTTGAAGGGTACCATGAAGTCCGGAAGCATACGGTGCAGCTTTCCGCATCTGGGATTGCTGCATTTATGTCGCGGAATCATGAATGTTTCACGTTCGCCGTCATCATGACGGATAGTCCGCTTACAGTAATCCCGGAAGACGAGGGCGCCTTCTTTGCACACGGGACAAAGGTATTCACTGCCGTCAGATAAAAATATGTTGCCCTGAACGTGTATACTCTGTTACCATTAACATGGTTTTATACCACTGGTCTCAGAGTACACGACTTTCCAGGGAGGGTGCTCTGGGACCTCTTTCTATTTTTATGAAAGACAGTATACAGAGCAGT
>CACWKX010000036.1 GCA_902761585.1 uncultured Lachnospiraceae bacterium | reverse complement strand
TCCCGGATCAGGCGGAACAGCATCCGGCTTGTCTCGAGCGCCATCTCGTTGATCGGCTGCTCAATGGTTGTGATCGACGGGTGATAATATCCTGCAAGGTCCAGCCCGTCAAACCCGGCGACAGAGATATCTTCCGGCACGCTGAGGCCACTGTCAAAGATTGCCTTGCACGCACCGATCGCGATCGTATCGGAGATCGCGTACAGTGCCGTGAATTCTGTTCCGGACGCAAGCAGTTCCTTCGTTCTGTCGTACCCGTTCTGCATCGTATAGATCGGACCGGTTCCGCGCATATGCGCTACAAGCGCGGGATCCTCTTCGATTCCGTGATCCTTCAGCGCCCTCCGGTACCCATCCAGACGAAGCTTTCCGATGCTGGTGTCATGCGCGTAAGCCGTGAGAATCGCAATTCTCCTGTGCCCTTTGGAGCAGAGATAATCCACAATCTTATAGCTCTCCGCCTCGTTGTCAATCGCGACAATCCCCCAGCCAGACAGAGACTCCGGGATCCGGCTGTCTACCGTACAGAACACATACGGGATGGTGAGCGCCTTGAGGAGCGATACGTCCGGCTGGCTCGCTCCGCCCATGAAGATGATCCCTTTCAGCCGCCGCTCCCTTGCGATGCGGATGGCAGCCATGATTTCATTTTCCTCCTCCTCAACCTGCTGGAGGACAAATGCGTAGTCCTTGCCCTTGACATGGCGCTGGGTGATCTCAATCATCTCGGCAAACAGCGGATTGCCGACGCCCTTCGTGACAAGAGCGATCGTGTTGGTCTCCGTTCTTTTGAGATTCTGCGCGCTGTTGTTCGGAACATAGTTGTATTCACGGATCGTATCGAGGATCAGCTTTTTCGTCTCCGGGTTGATATCCGGGTGATTGTTGATCGCACGCGATACCGTGCTGACGCCAACCTTACAGATTCTCGCAATGTCCCTGATCGTTACATGTTCCATACTCAAGCCTCTCTCGTTCTGTCAGCCTGTACCTGCGCAGGCAATGCACCGCAGCTTTCAGGTCTGCCGGCTTCGTCCTGTAATCTGTGTGATTCTGCGGATCCACCTGATCAGGTCCTCATCGATCGAAAGGTCTGTCAGCCGCCAGGTCCAGTTGCCGTTCATGGTAGCCGGGTGATTCATGCGCGCCTCGCTTCCGAGAGCCAGATAATCCTGCACCGGAATGACGCATGTGTCTGATACACTCTCCATCGCAAGCCGGATGAATGCCCTGTTCCTCTCTTCCGGCGTTGTCTCAGGCGTAAATCCAAGATAGTCATCAGCCAGACGCCGGTCGGAAGGAGCCAGTTCTCCGTACCAGGCACGCAGCGTCTGATTGTCATGCGTACCGGTATACACCACCGTATTGGGGATATACGAATGCGGCAGATACCCGTTCCCGGTGTCCCTTGAGTCAAACGCGAATTCGATCACCTTCATGCCTGCGAACCCGGTTTCCCTGACAAGTTCCATGACAGAAGGCGTCAGGAATCCGAGATCCTCCGCTATGATGGACTCCTTTGTGACAGCCGGATTCTCCTTCAGCGCGCGGAACAGCCGCATGCCGGGTCCCTTCTCCCAGTGCCCTCCTGCTGCTGTTGCGGCACCGGCCGGAATGGAGTAATACTCATCAAAGCCCCTGAAATGGTCGATGCGGACGACATCATACAGCTTCAGGCAGTGTGCGATGCGTTTTTTCCACCAGCTGAACTGCGTCTTCTCATGATACGCCCAGTCATAGAGCGGATTCCCCCAGAGCTGACCGTCCACCGAAAATGCATCCGGCGGGCAGCCTGCGACCGCGTCGGGTCTGTGGTCTTCATTGAACTGGAACAGTTCGCCGCAGGCCCATGCATCCGAACTGTCCGCTGAAACATAGACAGGGATGTCACCGATGATACGGATTCCCCTGCTGTTTGCGTATGCCTTCAGATCCATCCACTGCTTCATAAACTGATACTGGACAAAGCAGTAGAACCGAATGTCCCCGGACAGGTCCGCGTGCACCGGAAGATTGTCTTTCCACACAGCCGGATCTTTGGCACCCTGCTGCCGCGCTTTGCCAGGTACAGAATCAAACTGCCTCAGCCGAAGCGGGTCGGGCCATTCATACCAGCTGACTCCGCCCAGACTGTCCTTGATCGCCATAAACAAAGCATAATCGTCCAGCCAGAAAGCATTGTCCCGGTAAAACTGCCGGTAGGCTTCCTCTTCCTCAAACCGGCTCCTCTCGCAGGCCTTCCTTAGGAGCGGAAACCGTCCGCGGTAAAGCTTCAGGTAATCAACCCGTTCCGGATTCCCCTGCCCGAAGTCGATGCACTCTGCCTCAGACCGCTCCAGCAATCCTTCCTCGATCAATGCATCCAGATCGATATAATACGGGTTCCCGGCGAAGGCGGAAAATGCCTGATAGGGCGAATCTCCGTATCCGGTCGGGCCCAGCGGAAGAATCTGCCAGAAACTCTGGTCTGAGCGCTCCAGCAGATCAACGAATCTGCGCGCGCTTTCAGAGAAGCTTCCGATCCCGTACAAAGACGGAAGGCTGGAGACCGGAAGCAGAATCCCTGCACTTCTCATGCTGCTCTCCTTGTGTTACTTTTCTCGCGCGGCTCTTTCCATGCGGCTTTTCCCATCTGCCGGCTGACGCCGGCAGATGGGAAACCGCTGTATCTTCATGCGAAGTGCCATCGCCGCCAGTCAGGTCTCAACCCTTCACCGCACCGGCGAGAACACCCTCAATGATATATTTCTGCGCAAAGATATACAAAATGACAATCGGGATAATCGCCAGAACCAGAATCGCCATCATGGCACCCCAGTCGATGGTTCCGTGAGACTGCTTCAGGAACTGTACCGCGATCGGGATGGTCTTGTACTTGTTGATATCCAGCACCAGGTACGGCAGCAGATAGTCGTTCCATACCCACATTGCTTCCAGGATTGCAACCGTAACCACCGTCGGCTTCATGATCGGAAGCACCACCTTGAAAAAGGTCTGAATCGGCGTGCATCCGTCAATCATGGCAGCTTCCTCAATCTCGATGGAGATACTCTTGACGAAGCCGGTAAACATGAAGACCGCAAGCCCTGCTCCGAACCCCAGGTACACCACCACAATTCCGACCGGATTGCCCAGATGAAGCATATTCGCGAACTTACTCAGCGTGAACATGACCATCTGGAAGGGAACGATCATCGAGAACAGGCACAGTACATAGAACAGCTTCGTATATACCGTGTGAACACGTACCACAAACCACGCCGTCATGGAGCAGAACAGAAGAATCGCTGCTACCGAGAATATGGTAATGAACAAAGAACAGCCGAAAGCGTTCCAGAAGTTGGTCCGCTGTATGCCATTCGTGTAGTTCTGCAGACCGAAGAATGCTTTCTCGATCCCCTTCTGCCACTTTTCAAATCCGTCCGAGATCAGAGAATACCGGCTGACGGAAAACGGGTTCTTAAAGATAAAGGCTTTCCTCTTAAAGGAATTCAGCAGGACAATCAACAGCGGCGAGATCCACAGAAGCGTGATCACGCTGAAGATCGTCGTCCAGATCCAGCCATGTTTCGAACGTCTGACAGTAGACGTAAGATCTGTTTTTCCCACTCTGGTCTGTTTTTTCTGTCCGCCCATCATGCCACCTCCCTGGATCTGGATATCTTATTCTGGATCAATGCAATCACGGCTACGAGCAGGAAGAACAGAACTGCCTTCGCCTGGCCGACTCCCTGCCAGCCCTGCATACCATACATCGTCTGGAAGATATTCAGCGCAAGCAGCTCACTCATACGATTCGGGCTTCCTCCGGTCAGAGCCAGGTTCTGGTCGAACAGCTTAAACCCATTGGTCAGGGTAAGGAAGGTACAGATCGTAATGGTCGGCGCCAGTGTCGGGATCGTAATATAGCGCAGCATCTGACGTGAGTTTGCTCCGTCAATCTTTGCCGCCTCGATCATTTCCCCGGGAATATTCTGGATGCCGGCGAT
>CACWKX010000035.1 GCA_902761585.1 uncultured Lachnospiraceae bacterium | reverse complement strand
TTTGTGGATAACTCAGTCCGTTTTGCTGATGAAATGCCGATTACCAAATTTCGAGAGGTAGATTTCATTCGTAATTAACCCTCATGAATAATTCAGGATCAAACAGCATAGACAGAATAAAGACAGCATAAAGACATGAACCTTGATGAAATCACAAGCCAGATCATGGCTGATGAGCGAAACCGCTCTTACACAGAACGAGGCATCCCTCCAATCTTCCAGATTCATGAGAAGGCAAGGATTCTTCTCATCGGGCAGGCGCCCGGGAAAAAGGTGGAACAGAGCCTCATTCCATTTCACGACCAGTCGGGAAACACACTGATGCAATGGATGGGCATCGATCCGGAGACCTTCTACTCAGATCAGATTGCGATCATGCCCATGGATTTTTACTATCCGGGAAAGGGAAAAACAGGTGATCTGCCGCCCAGAGCTTTCATGGCACAGGAGTATCACGAAAAGCTGCTCCGGCTGATGCCAGACATACAGGTCACCATTCTGATCGGAAGCTATTCCATCCGGTATTATCTGGGAAAGTGTGCGAAGCGAAACCTGACAGAGACTGTGCGGAACTATGCAGAATATCTGCCGGACTTCTTTCCGATTGTGCATCCGAGTCCTCTGAACGTCCGCTGGCAGAAAAACAATCCCTGGTTCTACGCGGAAGTGGTCCCGGAGCTTCAGAAAATTGTGAGTAAAATATTATGAACGAAACACTTCATTTCATGCTGATTTGCAATCCGAGACGACTGATTGCATAACAATCTGCCGGTTGACAGACCATTGGAAATACCGAAAAGCCTTACACCAGCATCTGCACGATCAGGACAGCGATGGAAGCGACGGCTGCCGACAGAAAAAGGTTCGAGGAAAACCACGCAGTCAGTCCGGCAAGAATGAGTGCGGCAATTCCGGCGAGTGGGTTCGACGTAACGGAGAATATCGCCGGCACTGTCATGACCGACAGGGTTGCATACGGAATATAATACAGAAATGAGCGCACAAACCGGTTTTGAATCGGTTTCCGAATCAGTGTCAGCGGCAGTACCCGGAGCGCATAGCTCACTGCCGCCAGTACAAAGATGCATTCCCAGATCCTGATTGAATTCGCTTTCATATTCTGCCTCACATATCTGCTTATACAAAGCCTGCTTCAACTGCTCCCGCTATCAACGCACAGGCAGCAGCCGCCACACGACGGTTGCCTGCTTATGCCGCTCCCGCAGTCTTTCTGGCTGTAAGCGGTTCCCGTACTGGCTTCTTCTGTTCGGACTTCTCCTGCTCGATCTCTGCTTCTGCTGTCTCCTCCTGAACCGGTCTTATGACAGCCGCGGCTGCGGAGATCACCAGTGTCAGCAGAATGACGCGCATATTTCCGGATATCTGATTCAGGGCAGGCGCTGCGGCAAAAAGACTGCTCAGCCCAAACCCGCTCAGAATTACCATCAGCGTTGCCCTGTCCTTTCGCCCGCGCGGCAGAATCACAGCCAGGAACATGCCGAAGATCGAGGCGCTCAGAGCAGAGACAACAGCCGGCGGAAAAACATTTCCGGCAATGACACCTCCCACAGTGCCAGCCGCCCAGCAGCTTAGGGCAGTGACATCTGCGCCATACAAATATGAGGGCTGTACATATCCCTTACGGGAGACACCCAGTCCGAAAAGCTCATCCGTGACCCCCCACGCCAGGACCAGCCGCTGCAGAATGCCGACATCAGGACTCAGCTTCTGGCTGAGCGCGCAGCTCATCAGCAGATAGCGCGCATTCGTGATGAGAATCAGAACTGCCAGCGCCGCAAGCGATGTCCCTTCAGCAATCGCCGAGATCCCTGCATATTCTCCGGCGGACGCATTGTTCAGAAAACTGAGGAAGAATCCCTGAACCGGTGTCATGCCGATCAGGTGAGCGGCAATTCCAAGCGAAAATGAAACAGCGAAATATCCCAGCGCAATCGGGACGGCATCGCGCACGCCTTCCGAAAACTCCCTGCGCCATCCATCCCGCCTTAAACTCTCTTGTTTCCTTCCCATGTACGCTCCTATCCTTTTTCTGCCATCCCGCACATCCCTGATTCGATGGACGTCTGTCCATTCAGACTCCATTGAAACTCCGCCCCGGTGCTTCTTCGATCCGGTCCCCTGCTTTCCATCTTCAGCTGAAATTGTAGTACAGGAATTGTGATTTGAAAAATTGATGATTATAATAGATATATCGTTTATTTCGATACTATATCGTCAGAACAGGAGTGAGAATATGCTGTCGAAATATGGCATTCTCTGCGAGGTCATCGCGGAAGGCAGCTTCACAAAGGTGGCGGAGCACTTCGGCTACGCGCAGAGTTCCATCAGCGCTTCGGTCAAATCGGTGGAGGAAGAACTTTCCACCAGCCTGATTGACCGTCGCCGCCATAACATCACATGGACGGAGGACGGCAAGGCATACGCACCGTATATCACAGCCATCTACGCGGCTGAGCAGGCGCTCACCCGCAAAAACAAAGAGATGCAGGGGCTGAGCGGCCAGGTGATCCGGATCGGAACCTTCACCAGCGTGAGCCGCGACTTTCTGCCGCCGCTCATGCAGACCTTCCGGAATGCCTATCCCGGCGTATCCTTTGAGCTCCACCAGGGAGACTATGACGAGATCCATGACTGGCTGGAATCCGGACAGATCGACCTCGGTTTTATGGCAGAGGTGATGGCCGGAAAACTGCCGCACGACTATCTCTATGAAGACCGAATGCTGGCAGTGCTCCCGCCTCAGCATCCGCTCGCCGCAAGGGAAATGTTATCGCTCCGCGATCTGGAACAGGAACCTTTCATTCTGCTTGATGAAGGCCGCTACAGCACCATCCTGACCGCCTTCCATGACGAAGGTCTGAGTCCGCAGATCGCCTACCGAGTCTATGACGACTACTCCATCCTGTCGATGGTGCGCAGTCAGCTTGGCGTTGCGCTGCTGTTCCACAACGTCATCCGCGGATTCGACAAGGCTGTCGCTGTCCGGCCGCTGAAGGAACCGGTTCTGCGGCGCACCTGTCTCGCCTACCGCGATGAGTCCACGCTGCCCTATGCGGCAGCCAGGTTCCGGAAGTTTATCCGGACAAGTCCCGCCGTCTCCCGGCAGGAAATCCCTCGCGGCTGACATCTGCCTGCCTGTTCCTGTACGCTAATAATTGATGATAGATGATGAGGTTTCTGTATGAGTCACGAAATCACTTCCAACCGCCGCCACATCGTCCTTGGCATTCTTGCCCATGTTGATGCCGGAAAGACGACGCTTTCAGAGAGTCTGCTCTATCTGTCCGGCGCCATACGCAGGCAGGGACGTGTCGACCATGGTGATGCTTATCTCGACACCGACAGCATGGAGAGACAGCGCGGCATCACCATTTTCTCGAAGCAGGCACAGCTCTCCCTTCCGGACTTCGGCGGTCTGGACATCACGCTGCTCGATACGCCGGGGCACGCAGATTTTTCTCCGGAAATGGAGCGCACGCTTTCTGTCCTGGACTATGCGGTTCTGGTCATCAGTGCCCCGGATGGCGTGACCGGCCAGGTACGCACGCTCTGGAGACTTCTTGCGCATTACCATATCCCGGTTTTCCTCTTCGTCAACAAAATGGATCAGCCGGGAATGGAGCCGGACTCTGTCCTGAAGGAGCTGACCGGCTCGCTGGATGCAGCCTGTATTCCGCTTCCGGATACAGATCCTGGGCGCTTCGATGCTGAGACAGCCGAGGCGCTGGCTGTCTGCGATGACAGGCTGCTTGAGCAGTATCTGGAGCAGGGGCAGGCCCCCTCCGCCGGCGAGATTGCTGCGCTCATCGCTGCCCGGAAGCTGTTTCCCGTCTATTTCGGCTCCGCGCTGAAAAACACCGGTGTGGATGCGCTCCTGAGAGGGCTTTCCCGCTATACCGCAGAACCGATGCTTCCAGATACCTTTTCGGCAAAGGTTTTCAAGATATCAAGAGACACAGCCGGAACCAGGCTGGCCTGGATGCGGGTGCTCGGCGGCACACTGCGCGCGAAGATGGAAGTCACCGTTTCCGGGACACAGCGTTCTCAAGACGCGCCGTCTGGCCTTGATGCTTCAGCTCCTCCCACGCTCAAGGTTGATCAGCTTCGTCAGTATTCCGGAGACAGCTTCAGTGTCCTGCGTGAGGCTCCGGCAGGACAGATCGTCTGCGCCACAGGCCTCGACACTGTATCCGCCGGTCAGATTCTGAGAAACGGCGCAAAAATCGGACAGCCGGCCGGCTCCCCGGGAGATCACGCAAAAGCCGGACAGCCAGGCAGCTCTCCGGAAGATCCGGAGACCGCTGTGATGCTGTCTGAATCCCTGCAGCGCCGCTCCGTATCGGAGCAGCTGATCCTGCCGGTCTTTCGAAGCGCCATCCTCCTCACCGATGACACGGATCCTGTGACAGCCTTGCATAACCTGAAACTTCTTCAGGAAGAGGAGCCGATGCTTGGAATCGAATATGATCCGCGCACAAAACAGATATCCGCCGAGATCATGGGAGAGGTCGAGACTGAGATCATCCGGAATCTCTCTGAAAAACGCTTCGGCATGTCCATCTCTTTCGGACCGCCTTCCGTCGTCTACCGCGAAACAATCGCTTCCCCAGTCGAGGGTGTCGGCCACTATGAGCCACTCAGGCACTACGCGGAAGTGCATTTGCTGCTGGAGCCGGCGGAGCGAGGAAGCGGCATCACGTTCGATACGAACCTGAGCACCGACACACTCCCGCTGAACTGGCAGCGGCTTGTGCTGTCCGCCCTCATGAGTGTCCATTTCCGGGGCGTCCTGACCGGGTCAGAGATCACCGACCTGCGCATCACGCTGATTGGAGGAAGGGCATCCGAGAAGCACACAGAGGGCGGCGATTTCCGGCAGGCCTCCATCCGTGCGCTCCGGCAGGGTCTGATGTCGGCTGAGAGTATCCTCCTCGAGCCATGGTACAGGTTTGAGGCAGAGATTCCGCAGGATGCCATCGGACGACTGATGAGCGACATCCAGCGGATGGATGGCCGTCTGGACCCGGTCGGCGGGGATGGTGTGCGGGCACAGGTAACCGGCTTTGTCCCGGCTGCAGAAACGGGTGATTATGCTGCCGAAGTACGTGCCTACACACACGGGACCGGTCAGATTTCTTTCTCTCTGTCAGGGTACGAGCCCTGCAGAAATCCAGGGGATGTCATTCTCAAGACTGCATATGATCCCGCTTCCGACCTGGAGCAGCCGGCTGATTCGGTCTTCTGCTCGCATGGCGCTGGCGTGACCATTCCGTGGAATGAGGTGCGAAGCTACATGCATGTCGACACCGGCTGGCACCCGGATACGCAGCAGGCCCCAGGCGGCAGTCTTCCGATGGACGGCAGACAGGAAGATGGCAGGCAGACCTTTTCATCCCAGTGGCGCAAGGCGCAGACAGCAGAAAAGAAGTCCTGGCAACAGCAGCAGCATGACATCAGCGCCGGGGAGGAGGAGCTGCGCCGGATCTTCGAGCAGACATACAAGGGTTCCTCCTGGAACACACCGCTTCACGATTCTGCCAATGACTTTCCGGATGATTCAGCGGGGCTCTGGAGCCGTGACGGCTCTCTTGAGCGCAGCGCCGGGCTGCCTGCCGGCAGCAGCAAGGACAGTCCCGATGGCCCGGATCGCCCGCACGCTTCACAGAACCGGACCACTGGATCCGTGCCCCCAGGATCTGCCAATTCTGCCCGTGAGGATTATCTCCTGGTGGATGGCTACAACATCATCTTCAACTGGCCGGAACTTCGCGAGCTGGCAGCAGTCAACCTCGATTCCGCAGCGGGCAGGCTGACAGAAATCCTGTCTGATTTCCAGGGCACGCAGAGCGGCAGGCTGATCATTGTATTTGACGCCTACAAGGTTCACGGCGGCAAGCGGCACATCCTCCATCAGGGCGATGTCGACATCATCTACACAAAGGAAGCAGAAACCGCGGATTCCTACATCATGGAGCTGACACATTCTCTCGCAAAGAAAGGGAACGTGACGGTTGCCACCGGAGACGGAATCGTCCAGATGATCATCTTCAGTGCAGGTGCACGGCGGATGTCCGCCGGTGAGCTGAAGGACCGTGTAAACGAGGCTAAAAAGAGGATTCGCGACAGGTACCATGTCTGAACATACTGTAAGAGGTAAGATTTCATCCTGCAAACTCTGTTCTGTCTCTGCTGCAATGGCCCTGATCTTCGATACCGTGTTTCTGTGTGTGTTCTTTCTGTGAACTTGTTTGAGCATCCTGTCAAAATGAGATATACTGCAGATAGGCTTTCATCATTCGGCATAGACCATCTCTTTCGGGTGGTCGGAAAGAAGGTATCTGATATGTGCACTGCAGCAACGTACAATACAAGATGTCACTATTTTGGGCGGAACCTGGACCTGGAATACTCCTACCATGAGCAGGTCGCGGTGACACCCCGCAACTATCCCTTCCAGTTCAGGAATGTGGAATCTGTCATGAAGCACCCGGCGATCATCGGCATGGCCTTTGTCGTGGACGGCTTCCCGCTCTACTACGATGCCTTCCCGGACAACTGCGACTTCAAAGATCCGCAGGAAGGAAAGGACAACATCGCTTCATTTGAACTGATCCCCTATGTTCTCTCACTCTGCAGCACAACCGAGGAGGCGAAGGCCCTTCTATCGCACGTCAACATCACGAACGAACCCTTCAGCGACAAGCTCCCCACCAATCCGCTGCACTGGATGGTCGCTGACGGCAAGGATGTCATCGTCGTCGAGCAGACAGCGGCCGGCCTTCATGTCTATGACGATCCGGTCGGTGTCATGACAAACAATCCGACTTTTGACATGCAGATGAACCGCCTGGCAGACTACCGGAACCTGTCTGTAGAATCGGCTGGACCCTGCGCCTTCGCAAAAGGGCTCGATCTTCATCCGTACAGCCGCGGCATGGGCGGCATGGGTCTTCCGGGCGATCTTTCCTCCGCCTCGAGATTCGTGAAGGTCGCCTTCACACGGATGAACTCCCTGTCGGACGATTCTGAGTCCGCAAGTATCAGTCAGTTCTTCCACATCCTCGGCAGCGTTGAACAGCAGCGCGGACTCTGCAAGCTCGGCGAGGACAAGTATGAGATCACAATCTACTCAAGCTGCTGCTGAGAACAGCCAGATCAGTGCCGTCGACATGCACCACGAGAATCTGGACGGCGACACGGTCGTCCCCTATGATCTGATCAAGGGCCAGCAAGTCCATTACCAGAACTGAGAATCTTCGCTTGTACCTACACAAAAAGCGGGAGCTAACCGTTCAGCTCCCGCTTTTTTTCTCCTGATCTGCCACCTTATGACACACCATCCACACCAGCTCAAAGATCTGCTGAATGAATCTTTTCCATCGAATCATCTGCGAGCAGTCAGATCATACAACCGCCGCATCCCGCACGGCTCCGTCACACTTGTCCGGATATCACTCGCCCGGCGTAGTCAGACGCTGCCCTTGTCGCCTCCTGAACCGTACTCCCGCTGGAGAGGGCATGAATGAATGCACCGTCGAAGGCATCACCGGCTCCCAGAGTCGATACAGGCTTCACCGGCCTGACCGGCATCCAGGTTTCCTTCTGCTGCCCGGAGGAGGACAACACAAGGATCGGATCAGCTCCATCCCTTGCAATCACCGTTTTCTGCCGCCCGCTGCTGCTGTCTTTTCCGCACATCCTGTCCAGGAGCACCTCTGCTGCTGCCATCTGGCCTGCATGGCCCGTCACCTGACTGAACTCGTCACCGCCTGATCCAAGCACCAGGTCGCTCATGGCAATCATTTGCTCCATGGAAGCCTTCCGCTCCCCCGCATATCCATAGGACTCGGCGCGCACATTCAAGTCAAAGATCACGGTCGCGCCGTGTTCTTTCTGCTCTTTGAAAAAGGCCAGAACGGCTGCGTTGTTTGCAGCATCATCCAGAAATGCCATTCCGCTCGTAAAGACGATATCTCCTCTCTCCGCCTTCGGCGCATTCCGGAAGCTGTCTGCTGTAAAATGCGGGTAATCCGCCCACGGCGGCACAAAGCAGAACATCGTCCGCTCGCCGCTCTCGTCCAGAACAGCAATGCAGTACATGTTTGATCTGCCGCACGGCACAGCGCCGCTCATGTCCACGCCTGCCTTCTCCATCTCTCCTTCCAGATACAGTCCAAGTCCATCCAGCTTCAACGGCGTGATGAACATAGGGCGGCTCTCTGGGTCTGACAGTTTTCCGATGTTCCGGGCGACATTCGCGACTGATCCTCCGCACTGCATCCGGACCAGCATGGAATCAGCGGTTTTCTTTGAGAAATCTCCTCTTGCAAGGGCTGCACGCATCCCGCCGTATGGCACGATCAGGTCACAGCACAGATCCCCCACGCATATCACGCTCACAGTCCCACCTCACTCGAAGGAATGCGCGATCCGGCAGAACTCCCGGACCTTTCCGATGTTCTTCCGAACCAGTTCTCCGTTCTCCTTGTCAGAAGTCTTGGTCAGAGAATCGACCGCGTACGGATGCACAGCTCTGATCGCATCCGCCACATTGTCCGGTCCGAGACCGCCTGCAAGGATCACCGGAACATTCACCTTCTCCACAATTTCCCGATCGATGTTCCAGTCATTCACCTCGCCGGCTGCTCCGACACCCGGAACCGTCTTTGACACCGTATCCAGAATCAGGACATCCGCAAATGTCGCCTTATACTCTGCTTCCCTGACACTTTCCGGTCCCGTGATACCGACTGCTTCCATCAGCTGAACGCCCGGAATCTCTCGGCGCAGGCGAGCCGCAAACGCCGGGTCCCCGTCATAGTTTGCGCACAGGTGAAGAACATCCGGCATCAGTCTTTTTGTCTGAGCCAGTACCTCATCCGCCGTCTCTCCGACAGAGATCAGAATGCGGACAGCCTTTCCCTTGATGGCATCAAAGATTTCCTTCGCCTTCTCCTCCGTAATTGCGCAGGGAAACTTTCCGCCATGCACCCCAACCAGAAGACCGATCCGGTCTGCCCCGGCATCGATGCAGGCAAGCGCTTCCTCTGTTGTCTGAATGGAATAAATCTGAGTATACATATCAATAACCCCTTTCCTCTGAACGGCCTCCGGAATGGTTCCGGCATCCTGTCTTCTGATCAATTCTCCGGGTATTATACCATTGCCAGCGTAAAATTTCAGACGGATTGCAAGGGGCATGAAAAGGGACTCCCGTTGTGTTAAGGTAATAGCGCTCAAACAACCACCAAGACACAAGCAAG
>CACWKX010000034.1 GCA_902761585.1 uncultured Lachnospiraceae bacterium | reverse complement strand
GTCAGGCGCAGTAACTATTAACAGGCTTTATGCCGTTTGAAGCGGAACAGCATGCCGTTCCTTTGGAACGGTTGTGCTGTTTCCCCGGAATATGCAATCCAGCGGCTGAAACAAGATCTTAAATTTAAAGAAATGGACGAAATTATGCTGAATCAATATTCAAGAACGCAGCTTCTGATTGGAAAGGAAGCGATGGACAGACTGGAGAAGTCTACGGTTGCGGTCTTTGGAATCGGAGGCGTCGGCGGCTATGTCTGTGAGGCGCTTGTCCGCACGGGGGTAAAACACTTTGTACTTATTGACGATGACCGGGTATGTCTGACAAACCTGAACAGGCAGATCCATGCGCTGAGAAGTACGGTCGGCAAGTACAAGGCAGAAGTCATGCGGGACCGGATGCTGGATATCGAGCCGAAAGCGGACATTCGGATTGTCAAGAGCTTTTATCTGCCGGAAAACGCAGATCAGCTGGACTTTCGGGAGTTCGACTATGCAGCGGACTGTGTAGACACAGTGACCGCGAAGCTAGAAATCATCACGAGGGCGAAGAGAGAGGGCATCCCTGTCATCAGCTGTATGGGTGCCGGGAACCATCTGGATCCGACTTCATTCCGGATCGCTGACATCTACAAGACAGAGATGTGCCCGCTTGCAAAGGTGATGCGTCATGAGCTGAAAAAAAGGGGCGTCAGAAGGCTGAAGGTTGTATACTCCACCGAAAAGCCGGTCAGGCCGCTTGAAGATATGAGCATCAGTTGCCGGAACCACTGTATCTGTCCGCCGGGAACGGTGCATAAGTGCACGGACAGAAGAGACATTCCGGGGTCAATCGCATTCGGACCGTCTGTTGCCGGTCTGTTCATGGCTTCCGAGATTGTGAAGGATCTTTGCAGGGAAGAGCTGAAGCGGGCAGACAGGGAACGGGAAGAATACAGAGAACAGGACCGCCGGATCCGTGCAATTGCGAAGGAGGAGAAGCAAAAGCTGGAATCAAATTGATCGTGCAGGCATTGCTGGATGTTTTGGATGGAGTGCCCCGTCTGTACGGTCAGGGACAGGAAGCCTGCATGCAGCAGGACCAAACAAAATAAAACAGGAATCCGCTGCAGGCGGATTCCTGTACACAAAAAAGCGGCCAACGGGAATCGGACCCGCCTCCTCAGCTTGGGAAGCTGATGTTCTACCAATGAACTATGGCCGCAAATGAAAAATGAAAAGTATTCTTTTGAATCAATCGACTTCCTCATCATACCACAGGAAGGAATGGCTGTAAACCATAATTTTATTGGGATGGCGTGATTTTTCGATCCCAAGAGGGAACGCAAGGTAAGGCTGCAGACATGCAGTCTTTTTCATACTCATAATCGGTACGACACTTTCGATGATTTCGTAAAGCTAACGAAAATGGGAACAATTAATGCACAAAATTAATGAACGTTAATTAGTAAACATGATGAAAATAGTGATATTGCAAAATAATAATTCCAAATCGCTTGATAACAGTAAACAATTGTGGTATATTTTAAACGAAAACGATTAAGTAAACACAATAATTCGTGAACTTCTAACAGCTTACTCAATCAACTTATTCAACAAGGAGGGAATCTGATGAAAAAAAGAGTGTTGAGTGTCGCTTTGTCAGCAGCAATGGTTGCTGCAATGGGAGTGCCCGCATATGCGGAATCAACGGAGGCAGCGACAGAGGGTGCAGGAAGCGGCGTCGTGGAGGTGGCGAAGAACGACCTCGCATACAAGGGAAGCCTCGACATCATGCATTTCTCAACATCTGAAGAATCACAGGCGAATGGCGGATCGGATGGATTCCGCACGACACTGGCTGCGTGGGAAGATGCACATCCGGATATCAGTGTTGAGGAGAACGTTCTTGCGAATGCAGAATACAAGACACAGGTTGCAACGCTTGCGGCTGCGGGCGATCTTCCGGATGTCTTCCTTCTCCAGGGAATGAATACCAAGCAGTGGGCAGCCCAGGGGCAGGTCATGGATCTGACCGATATCATCAAGGCTTCTCCATATTATAAGGATTATAAGCAGGATTATTTCACGCCGTTCAAGGACGGTGACAAGATCTACGGCTTCCCAGTGCTGACCGGTGGAACGTGCACGGTTGTCATCTATGACAAGGCAATGTGGAAGGAAGCTGGATACGACAAGTTCCCGGAGACATGGGATGATGTTGAGAAGGCTTCTGATTACTTCAATGACAAGGGTGTTACGACAATTGCATTCGGCAATGGCGGACAGTGGCAGGCAAATTCCGATTTCCTGAGCACGCTTGGGGATCGTTATACTGGAAAGGAATGGTTCCAGAGCCTGATTGACGGCAGTGGATCCAAGTTCACAGATGACAAGTTTGTCGCGGCTCTTACCGAGATGAAGCATCTGTTCACGGAGACGAAGATCTTTAACGAGGATTTCAACTCTGTGACAAACGAGGATGCTCGCGAATACTATATCAGCGGCGACGCAGCAGCTTTCATCGGCGGAAACTGGGATGAGTCTTACATCGCGACAACGCTTCTGGATTCGGACAAGGATAAGTACAACAATATCGGTTTTGCAGTCCTTCCGCAGCCGGCAGATGCAACAGAGGATCCAAATTCCCAGAACATTGGTCTTGGATATGCAGTCGCCATCAACCCGAAGGTTGCTGATGACAAGGATAAGCTTGCGGCATGCATTGACCTTGCACAGGAGCTGACCGGACCGGCCTTTGCTTCCTATGTAGCATCCAAGTACGCACTCGGCGGACTGACGCAGGTTGCAGATGTTGATCTCTCTGCTTTCGACCAGGTTACCCAGGACTTCTACAACTACAGCTATGTCGATACGACACCGTGCGAGATCTATGATTCGTACATCAACAGTGCGGTCTGGGGTGTCTGCAACCAGGAGCTTCAGTCTATGCTGAATGGCGAAATGGAGCCGCAGCAGGTTGCTGAGGATGTTCAGAAAGCATATGAGGAGAATTATCTCTCTTCTTCTCAGACTGAGACGGAAGCTTCCTGATCGGCTGAGGCCGCTGGAACATTCGCAGGAAACGAGTTGAGACTGAGGGCCGTTCCGCCCGCCAAAGCGGGTGGAACGGCTGTTTCCATATATATGGGGGAACGATCATGCTGACGACCATTAAACCAAGGCGCAGGACAGTCATACTGTACCTGATTGTCCCGGTAGCGCTCTTTGTCTTTACGGTATTTGTGCCGCTTGTCACAGCACTTGTGTACAGCTTCTTTGAATGGAAGGGCGGCCCGTCCAAACAGTTCACCGGCCTGGCCAATTATCAGCAGCTGTTCCGGGACGGTGTATTCTGGCAGGCATTCGGCCACAATATCTACCTGGTTGTCGCCTGTATCATTGGACAGATCGGAATCGCCTTCATCATGGTCATGTTCGTCAACTCCAGAATGGCAAGACTGAAGGGAATCCACAGAACATTCGGCTTCTTTCCGAGCACGATCTCGGCGGTCTGCATCGGCCTGATCTGGAGCATGGTCTACCATTACAAATTTGGCCTGATCAACTGGTTCCTCAGAATCATCGGGCGCCCGGACCTGCAGCAGGTGTGGCTGAACGATTCCAAACATGTCATGCTCTATGTCACGATCCCGCTGATCTGGCAGTATATAGGGTACTACATGGTCATCATCCTGTCGGCGATCGCATCAATCAACACAGATGTCCTCGAAAGCGCAGAGATTGATGGAGCCAACGGATTTCAGAAGTCTGTTTACATTGTCCTGCCGCTCATCCGCAACACCATGCTGGTGTGCATTACGCTCTGCATCGCAGGAAATATGAAGGCCTTCGATAACATCTATGTGATGACGTCTGGTGGGCCCGGTACATCGTCTATGGTTATGGCAATGTGGGGCTACAAAGTATCCTTCCAGCAATCCAACATGGGGTACGGAAGCTGTATATCAGTCGCAATCTTTATTCTGTCCCTGCTTGTAATTGGCGGTTCACAGTGGGCGATCAAACGGGCGACAAGGAATATGGGGGATTGAGAATATGACAGAATCTGGAAAAAAAGCAAAATCAGCTGTCACACCAGGGAAGAGGGTGCGGCATGGAATCAGTGCCGTTCTGATCAATCTGGTTCTGATCGTCTTCTCAGCATCCTGCATCTTCCCGATCATTTGGATGCTCTACTCCTCCCTGAAGGAAAAAAGGGTGTTTAACGCAGATATCATCGGTCTTCCGAAACACCCGACGCTGATCAATTACATCAGGATCCTGACAAACAAAGACTATCATCTCGCTGAATCTATGTGGAACAGCGTTCGGACGACAGGGATTTCGATTGTGGCAATTGTGCTGTTCAGCTTTATTGTCGGCTATATTCTGGCGCGTGTACGTTTTAAAATGAACCGGGCACTTTATGTGATGTTTCTGATGGGCATGCTGATCCCGATTCACTCGCTGCTTGTTCCGATCTATGTCGTGTTCCGCCGCTGCGGAATGTCCAACCAGTGGTATACATTGCTGTTCCCGTACATCGCATTCGGTTTGCCGATGGGCATCTTCCTTGTGGAAGGTTTTGTGCGGACAATTCCTGTCGCACTGGAGGAAGCTGCTGCAATCGATGGAAGTTCATTTTCCTATACGCTGTGGCATATCATATTCCCGATCTGCAAGCCGATCCTGACAACGGTCGCGATCATCCAGATCTTCGGCTGCTGGAATGAATTCTCATTTGCACTGGTATTGATAAAGGATGTATCCCTGCAGACCGTACCGCTGGCACTGACGCAGTTCAAGGGACAGTTTGCATCCGACTATCCGAAGCAGATGGCAGCGATGCTTATCACAATGGCCCCTGTGGTCGTTCTTTACTTCGCGTTCAGCAGGGAAATCATCAAGGGAATGGTTGCCGGAGCTGTCAAGGGATAACCGGGTCGACTGCGACAGCTGTCCGCTTCAGGCAGAACGCCTGGAAAACCTGAAGCAGGAGGCTGTTATCGAAGGTGTGGCATCGCGATGGTTGCAAGGCCGAGCAGGAAGAAGAAACCAAGGCAGTCGGTCACAGTTGTTACAAAGACAGATGATGCGATGGCAGGATCGACATGGACTTTTTCGAGGATGATCGGAATGAGGTAGCCTGCCAGCGCAGCGGCGAGCATGTTCAGAATCATCGCCATGCCGGAAATAAGACCGAACCAGGGATTGAAATCGTAGAACAGGGCGATGATGGAAACCAGAGCTCCGATCACGAGGCCATTGATCAGACCGGTCACAATCTCTTTACCAAGGATTCGAAGGCCATTTTCCTTTTCAATCTCATTCAGCGACAGGGCACGGACGACAATGGTGAGGGACTGGGTCCCGGCGTTGCCGCCCATGCCGGATATGATCGTCATGACGGCGGAAAGAGCACCGCGTCCTTCACGGAGCCGTCGATCTTCTCCTCCTTGTCGATTCCGCCCATCCGGTGGATATCCTCGGTTGCCTCCTCGTTGATGACATCGATGACGTCATCGACGGTGACGATACCGACCATCCGTCCGTTCTCATCGACAACCGGCAGTGCAGCATATCCGTATTTGGTGAAGAGCCGAGCCACGGCCTCCTGATCCAGGTCGGTCCGGACAGAAATCACGTTGTCGTTCATGATGTCTGAGATCAGGGTGTCGAAGGGCGCCATGACGAGGTCACGCAGGGAGACTACGCCCATCAGCTTATAGGTAACCTTGTCCACAACGTACAGGTACCAGGATGTCTCGGCATTCACTTCCGTCTTGAGGTAGTTCAGCGCGCGCATCACGGTATTCGACGCATAGATGGCGATGAACTGCGTGGTCATGATGCCGCCGGCAGTTTCCTCGTCGTATTTCAGAAGCTTCGTGACATCGGTCTTCGTACGTCCGCGCAGGAGGGACTTGACGACAGCGTCCTTGTTGTCATCCTCCAGCTCCCGGATCAGGTCGGCAATTTCATCGACGGACATTCGGTTCAGGACAGAGCCGATCCGGCCCGGATCAATGACCTTCAGGATTTCATACTTGTCATCATCTTCCGCTTCATCGATAACATCCGCCAGATAGTCATCCGGGAGCACGAGCAGATACCGGTAATCCTCGTCTCCGATATCCTGGACAGCCTGCAGGACATCGGCAGGGTGGGTTTCATCCACGAGCTTCTGAATACTATCCGGTTTGCCACTTGTCAGTAGTCTGAAAATCTCATTGTAATCTGCAGCCACGTCGCTGTCCTCCCGCATCTGTCTGTAAGGTAGCATACAGCGATTCTACCACGGGCCCTTCTGGAATTGAACCTCCCTTGCCGTGTCAGGGACATTTTTTTACACCGATTTTACGGGCGTTCAGAGGTCAGAAATGAATCCGGATGTCGTTGTACGCCGGTTCGGTCAGCCATACGCTGAGGTACCCGCCATGAACATGGAAGACGCCCCCGCCCTGTTCATCAAGCCGGACCGGATCATTATGCCGTCCGAGGGCGTCCCGCAGGTTTTTTCCTGCGAATGCGGGGCCAAGCTTCATGTATTTCGTGCCTTCCGCCCCGGCGGTGGCGAGAACGGCAAGCCCGGAATCGGGGTGCTCCGCGTCTCCATTCCTTGTAAAGCCGACGACGGAATGGTCGTCGAAGTAGTCGGTCTGAGGCCCGTATGCATACCGGGACCGGATGCGGATCAATTTTTTCAGATCGAGAATCGGCGATTCATTCGCACTCTCAACTCCGTAGTAATCCCCGTAAAAGACGCACGGGATGCCGCTTTCCCGAAGAAGAATCATCGAGTAGGCAATGGGCTTGAACCATTCCGGGATGTAGCTTTCCAGTGCCTGACCGGGCTCCGTGTCATGGTTGTCGATAAAGGTGACGGCGCATTCAGGCCGCGCCTCTACAAGGGTATCGGTGAACAGGCTGCGCATATCAAAGTTCTGCCCGTTCTGGGCTGCACGTAGAAATGAATAATGAAGCGGAACGTCGAACAGGGTCAGGGGTGTTCCATCCGCAACAGGCTGAATGGGCTCATCGCTGTCAGGGACAATGACACCAGCCTGCGTCTGAGCGGAGTGATCTGGTTGATCCGTTCCTGGTGCGCTTTCATCAGCCTTCTGCCAACAGCCTCCGGAGGACTTCTGCGGCCTTGGAGGAAGTGTCCGCTCCGGCATCCCATCCACAACGACATCAAGGTAGTGAAGAAGCTTCTTCAAATCACCGCTCCAGTACTCACCGACGGCGAAGAAGTCCCGGCCTTCCCGCTCCCGCATGAAGCGCAGCCATCTTCTGTAGAAGTCAAAGCTCATGTGCTTCACCGCATCGAGTCTCAGACCGTCCGGATGGACGGTGTCGAAATACCAGCTGCCCCAGTCTGTCAAAGCCTTGTAGGTGTCCGGTTCGTCGGTATCGAGGTCCACGCCCATCAGGTAATCAAAGTTGACATTCTCTGAATCGGTCTCCTGGTTCCAGCGCTTTCCGTCAAACAGAAAGATACCTTTTGCACCGGTCGACTGATCGAAGTCGGTGCCGGAGAAGTTATTCTTGTCCCAGGTATGATCAGAGTATTTGCCGCCCCGTCCCGGAAATGTGAATTTTGTCCATGCTTCGATCTCGTGGGGACCGGAGATCTGTTCCTCCCGGTCTGTCGGCCTTGTGTCGACCGCCATGATTTTCTCGGTTTCGTCTGCTCCCATCATCTGATTGAAGACGATATCGGCATAGACCTCAAGGCCTGCGGCGTGAAGTGCCCGGACAGCAGCCAGATACTGGTCAAGGGTTCCGTATTTTGTACGGACGCTGCCTTTCTGATCAAATTCTCCAAGATCGTACAGGTCATAGACGTCGTAGCCGACGGAAGAAACGCCGGCAGCACCCTTGTAGGCCGGCGGGAGCCAGACAGAGGTAATTCCAGTGTTTTTCAGATCGGCTGCGCAGGCTTCTGCCTTCTCCCAGAGTGTCCCGTCAGAGGGGAGATACCATTCAAAAAACTGAATAATCGTTTTATTTTCCATATCATCAAGCCTCCTTTCGAGGATTTCCGAAACCTTACAGCAATGGAAGGGCGTTTGTCAACATAGTCGGCCTGCGCTATACTAGGGCATATGCGCCGCGCACATGCGCAAACCGGCTGCAGCTGAGACAAAATCAGATGCTGCAGGGCGCAGTGCCGGAAACTGACAGAAATACATGATGCAGCAGGGCGCAGTGCCGGAAACTGACAGAAATACGTGATGCAGCAGGCGCAATGCCGGGGATTGACAGGAAGACACAGTGAGGGATCCTGATGGATTGTGTGAGGGCTCAGAAACTGATCAGACCGTATCTGGACGGGAAACTGTCGGACCGGGAACTGGAAGAGTTTCTCGATCATGTTGAAAGCTGCCCGGCCTGCCATGATGAGCTGGAAATCTATTTTTCCATCTATCAGACGCTGGGTGAGGAAACGGATGACGGTGATTACAATTTCACACGGAAGCTGGACGAGAAGCTGCAGCGGTCTGAGCAGTACCTGACACGAAGACACATCTTCCGCTCCATGAAGATTGTGCTCATTGTATGCGCGGAGCTGTTTTTCATCGCCGCCTTCTCAGGACTTGTGACGAGGGAACTCGGGGAAGTTCAGAGTACCATCGAGATGGTGGAGACGGAGACGGAACCGGACACGAAGGGGCTCCGCCGTGCTGCGCGCTGAGAACGCCCGTGGCTCTGGCACAGGAATCCAGCCATCAGGGCGAATTTGGGACCATCCGCGCAGTATACGCTGCAAGCGCTGCGTCATGAACATTACGGTCCGGGACAAGGCTTCCGGACAGTCAGGGGGACAGAAGCATTATGAGTGACCAGAAAAGAGAGAAGATCATTCTGATTGACGGACACAGCATCCTGAACAGGGCTTTTTACGGCCTTCCGCTTCTGTCAGACAGTGAAGGGCTGCACACGAATGCGATCCTGGGTTTTCTGAATATCATGTTTCACGTACTGGACGAAGAAAAGGCGCAGTATCTCGCGGTTGCCTTCGATCTCCATGCTCCAACGTTCCGCCATAAGATGTACGATGCCTACAAGGGAACGAGACACCCGATGCCTGAGGAACTGCGGGAACAGGTCCCGGTGATGAAAGATGTGCTGCAGGCCATGAATGTCCCGCTGATGTCTCTGGAAGGCTTCGAGGCGGATGATCTGATCGGTACTGTGTCGCTGGCGATGGAGCAGAAGGGACTTGATGTGCGGATTATTTCCGGGGACCGGGATCTTCTGCAGCTGGCTTCGGACACGACAATGGTCCGGATCCCGAAGACGAAGAAGGAAGGAAGGGAAGTCGAAAACTATTATGCTGGAGATGTGAAGGCAAAGTATCTCGTTACGCCATCAGAATTTGTCGATGTGAAGGCGTTGATGGGCGATGCCTCCGACAACATCCCGGGGATTCCGGGCGTGGGCGAAAAGACAGCGACGAAGATCATCGCGGAATTTCATTCCATTCAGAACGCGCATGACCACCTGGACGAGATCAAGCCCAACAAGGCCAGGCTGTCTTTGCAGGATAACTGGGAGATGGCGCAGCTTTCCTACAGACTGGCGCTGATTGACCGGCATGCACCTTTCGCGCTGCCGCTTGAGCAAGCGCGTCTGGGGGAGGATAACAGCAGTCTCTATACGAAGGAAGCGATGGATCTGCTCAAGAGACTGGAGCTGAGACAGATGGTCAGGCGGTTTGCAGACCATATGCAGACGGGGCCGTCGGCTCTGCCTGCCCAGCAGGCAGAAAGCGGTGCCAATCCGTTTGAAGAACAGAGGGCTGACACGGATGACACAGAGCCTTCCGGGCAGATAAGTCTGCCGGAAGAGAGCCGGTACGATGAAATGGGTGGGTTTTGTGAACAGGTGCATCCATCCGGAGAAGACTGCCGCGCTGCAGATGAAGAATCAGAGAGCAGCAGAGAGGCGGATGAAGGCGCGGAAAATTTTCGGCTGATCGGGGAAGCTGCAGAAGCAGAAGCATTTCTCGGGAGGGCCGTCAAGGAAGAAAAAATCGGTTTGTATGTGCTTGCGGAGGACAGCCGGCTGCTCGGAGCAGCGGTCGCCGCAGGGGCGGAGACTGTGCTTCTTCTTCCGGTGACAAGGAAGCAGCTTGCCGTCCTGACATCCGGGAGCTGCCTGATCTGCGGCATCAATCTGAAGGAACAGCTTTCATTTCTCGATGGCGGAGATTCATTTCCGGAGGAGCAGCAGAGCCGTTACTTTGACTGCGCGGTCGGCGCTTATCTGCTCAATCCGCTGGCGGGCACCTATGTATATGATGGGATTTCCTCTGTCTACACGGGAAGGCTTGTCGAGACGCGGGAGGAGCTGCTTGGAAAGAAGAGTCTCCTGAGTCTGGCGGGGCTTGCAGAGGATGATCTTGCGCTTTTGATGAGTGGCCGTGCAGGGGAGAAAAGGGCTGCAAAAAAGCAGGATGGCCCTTCGGACAGGGAGAGCGCCAGACAGGCGCTGACGCGCTTCAGCTGTCTGAATGCCAGAACGGCGCTGGCGGCCATGCAGCCGATCAGGGACAGTCTGGAGAAAGAGGATATGCTCAGGCTGTTTACGGACATTGAGATGCCGCTGATGTTCACGCTCTACCATATGCAGCAGGCGGGGATTCTGGTTCGCGGGGACGAGCTCAGACGTTTCGGACACTCCCTTTCCGGCAGAATTGACGAGCTGGAGAAAGCCATCTGGGAGCAGGCCGGTCAGCAGTTCAATATCAATTCCCCGAAACAGCTGGGAACAGTCCTGTTCGGGGACATGAAGCTTCCGGGAGGGAAGAAGACGAAGACAGGATATTCGACGTCCGCAGATGTTCTTGAAAATCTGGCGCAGGATGTTCCGATCGCCCGCCTGATCCTGGAGTACAGACAGCTCACAAAGCTGAAATCGACCTATGCGGACGGTCTGGTGCAGTACATCGCGGAGGATGACCGGATTCATGGCAGGTTCAACCAGACGGTCACGGCGACGGGAAGGATTTCTTCGACCGATCCGAACCTTCAGAACATTCCGGTGCGGACAGAGCTCGGAGCTCAGCTCCGGAAGGTGTTCGTCCCGAAGGATGGTTCGATTTTTGTCGATGCGGATTATTCACAGATTGAGCTGAGAGTGCTGGCGTCTGCATCGGATGACCAGAACCTGATCGATGCGTACAACTCGGCGGAGGACATTCATGCGATCACTGCATCAAAGGTCTTTCATGTGCCGCTGAACGAGGTGACACCCCAGCTTCGCAGAAATGCAAAGGCGGTTAACTTCGGGATCGTCTATGGAATCAGCTCCTTCGGCCTGTCGCAGGGACTTTCCATCACCGCTGCAGAGGCACAGTCCTACATCAATCAGTATTTTGAGACATATCCGGGGATCAAGTCTTTCCTGGATGGCTGTATCCAGTCGGCAAAGACAAGAGGGTACTCCGTAACCATGTTCGGAAGGCGCCGCCCGGTTCCGGAGCTGAAGGAGAAGAACTTTATGCGGCGGAAGTTCGGCGAGCGGGTTGCCATGAATGCCCCGATCCAGGGAACGGCGGCGGACATCATTAAAATCGCGATGGTGGGAGTCGACCGGAGGCTGCGTGAGGAAGGTCTGAAATCGAGGCTGGTGCTTCAGGTACATGATGAACTGCTGGTGGAAACAGAGATCGGGGAGAAAGACCAGGTTGAAACAATTCTCAGGGAGGAAATGGAAGGCGCGGCAAAACTCCGGGTGCGGCTTGAGATTGACATGAAGAGCGGTGAAAGCTGGTTCGAGGCACACTGACTGATGGAAAAGGGAGAAATGATGACAAGGATGCGGACGGACGCTGTCCGGAAGCAGTCAGAAGCGCAGACAGTGCCGCTTGATAGAATCTGGAGTCATATCGTCGTGCTTGGCATCACGGGCGGTGTCGGTGCAGGGAAAAGCACGATTCTCACAGCGCTTCATGAGCAGTATGGAGCGCTGGTCATCGAATGTGACGAGGTTGGCAGGGCGCTTCAGCAAAAAGGCGCTGCCTGCTATGAGCCGATGCGGCAGCTTTTCGGAGACGGCATCCTTTTCCCGGACGGGACAATTGACCGGAAGGCGGTTGCCCGCCTGATCTACACGGACGCACAGAGGCGGGATATGCTGAGCCGCATCGTGCATCCGGCCGTAAAGGCGGAAGTCAGAAGGCAGCTGGAGGCCTTTGACAGGCAGACAGAAGCCGGCTTTTCTAGCCTTTTCCAGAACCATGGAGCATCGGAGGACAGAACGGCCTGCCAAGCGGGAGAGCAGAGCATGCCGGCGCCGGGATTGATGGCAGCAGGACGACTGCCGGACCGGGCGCCGGATCCACAGAGGGAGGAAGCTGGAAAAGTCCATCCGGGAAAGAGGCGCGCACTGGCGGTTGTCGAGGCGGCGCTCCTGATTGACGATCATTACGAGGAGCTGTGCGACGAGATCTGGTACATTCATACAGACGATGAAAAACGCCGTGTCAGACTCAGGGAGAGCCGTCATTATTCGGACGAGCGCATCACGCGGATGTTTGAGGCGCAGAGAAGCGATGCTTCCTTCCGACGCCACACACAGCTGACAATTGACAACACGGATGATTTCGTTCAGAATACCTTCAGACAGCTGGAAGAAGGGCTGCGGAGCCATTTTCCGGAGCTGTTTTTGTAAGAAGCAGAAAGACTGACTATTAATAGTCAAGTTGAAAAAGAAGCTAATCGCTAAAAACTCGCAAGCGAGTTTTTCATAAGTCAGCACCTTGAAAACTGCATGAC
>CACWKX010000033.1 GCA_902761585.1 uncultured Lachnospiraceae bacterium | reverse complement strand
CATCCATTTCATCGAATTCGAAGCAGCGTAACCTCTCTCCGCGGGTATCCAAAGTTGTTCGTGATTTTGGGAGAGGCTTTGTTGAGCAGACACTAAATAGGTATACCGGGAAGGGGTGTATGCATCATCTTGGCTGAACAGGATGGCTGGGGTCTTCTTAAGCTTTGTGTCTGACAATGGGAAGGGTGATATAGTAAAAAAAAATAGTTTTTCATATGCTGCAAACCACACGGATGGAAAACCTGAAAAAGTATCGGAGCTTTTATTCACAGCAGAGGGTGCAGTGGACAAATATAAAATATGTAATTATTAGATGGGGGGATATCATTGAAGGATAGGAAACATTTGACGGACTTTCCAGAACTGATGCTAGACTGGGATCAGACGATAAATGATGATATTCTGCCTTCTGCACTCACAGTGGGAAGCCATAAATATGTTAAATGGCGTTGCCATAAATGTGGTCGAGTCTGGTCGGCCCCGGTAAATAACAGAGTAAATGGCACCGGATGTACCTGCGATGCAAAAGAGCGAAAAGTACGTAAACTAAGACAGCGGTTGGTCGAACGGGATGGCTCTTTAGCAGATACCCGGCCTGAAATTGCAAAGCAGTGGCATCCGACGCTAAATGGTGATTTGACGCCAAACGATATTACCGAACACTCTATGTTTAAGGCATGGTGGATCGGAGAGGATGGGGTTCCTTGGCAATCAGTTGTAGCTGTAAGATGCAGAAAAGAAGGCGGTACCAATCGCCCGAAGTATTTAGCGGTACCGGGTGTAAATGATCTTAGGACGATTCGTCCCGATCTCGCCAAGGAATGGAATTATGATAAAAACAACGATACAGACATAACATCTGTTATTCCGGGATCAAAAATCAAAGCTTGGTGGATATGTGAAAAGGGACATGAATGGAAGGCATCTGTTGCATCGCGAAGTGCTGGTCGAGGATGTCCGTTTTGCAATCAGGAACGTAATACTTCTTTCCCGGAACAGGCTACATTTTATTATGTTAAAAAGGCTTTCGCAGATGCTGAAAACCGGTTTTACCCAGAGGATAGACTTGAGGTGGATATATTCATTCCTTCATATAAGATAGGGATAGAATATGATGGAAGTTACTACCATAGTTCAAAGAAAAAGAGAGCGATTGATATTAGGAAAAACCAGCAGTTATCCGCTCTTGGAATCACACTGATACGGATACTTGAAGAAGGTGGAGAGATTCCGGCAAACACTCCGTTTGTCATACCTTGCAAACGAATAAACAGTAATGCACAAATTGATGATACATTAAGGGAACTATTTCCCCTGTTAGCACGATTGACGGGAAAGACAATTACTGTCGATATTAATTCCGAACGTGACCGGGCACTTATATATGAGCAATATGTTTTATCAGAGAAGAAGAACAGCATTGCATCTGTAGCGCCAGAAGTGCTTAGTGAATGGCATCCTACAAAAAACGGAAGAATAAATCCGGAGTATGTGCAGGCAATGTCAAATAAAGTGTTCTGGTGGAAGTGTAAGAAATGTGGATACGAGTGGAAAGCTCCAGCCTATCGCCGTGCAAAAGGAATGGGCTGTCCAGCATGTACTGGAAATGTAGTTGCATTCGGTTTTAATGATTTATCAACAGTGAGACCCGATCTTGCGGAAGAATGGAACTATGACAAGAACACAGGGTTAGATCCGAAGAACTATTTACCCGGAAGCAACAAAAAGATCTGGTGGAAATGTAAGTGCTGCTCTTATGAATGGAAAGCAGCCATCGTTAATCGAAGCAGAGGCAACGGATGCCCAAGATGTGCCGGGACGATTGTAACCAAAGAGACTTCATTGGCGGCTCTTCATCCCAATTTAGCAAAAGAATGGGCATACGATCTTAACAAGGAACTAACGCCAGAAGATGTTCTTCCGGGTTCCGATAAAAAAGCATGGTGGCGTTGCGAGAATAATCATGTTTGGAAGACGTCAGTGTCCCATCGCGTAAGAGGAAATAATTGTCCGTATTGTGGAAACAAAATTGTTTTGTCTGGATTCAATGATTTTGCCACAAGATTCCCCGATATGACCAGTGAGTGGGATTATGATAAAAACGAACTCAAACCTGATCAAATCCTTTCTGGAAGCAATAAGAAAGTCTGGTGGAGATGCAAGAAGGGGCACTCGTGGGAAGCAACAATATCAAATAGGATCAGGGGAACTGGTTGCCCCTAACTTTTGATGTCGCTCATGAGGCAGGGCTCAATGCCCCACACATGGTCGAGCAAAATCTCCGCGTCAATCCCAAACATCTTATAGAACTGGCCTTCGTCATACAGCGCAGCCATTGCCACATCCCCGAGCGTGAACATGGCGCGCTTTTCCAGTTTCCGGGCGGTACCAGGGCCGATCATCCAGAAGTCCGTCAGGGGCCGGTGATCCCAGAGCAGGATTTTATACTTGTCTTCATCAAGCTCAGCGATCCGGACTCCGTCCTTATCCGGCGGGGCCTTCTTCGCTACGATATCCATTCCGACCTTTGCGAGGTACAGGTTGGTGCCGATGCCGACGGTCGCGGTGATACCAGTTTCCTTAAGGACATCCCGGATCATGGTGATTGCCATCTGGTGGGCCGGGGAGACACCGGCGGCCTTCGCATCCGCTTCATAGAAATGCAGATACCCGGTCACGTCGATAAAACATTCATCGATCGAATAGACATGGATGTCTTCGGCGGCGACATACTTCCGGTAAATCTCGTAGATCTTGGAAGAGACACGGATATATTCCGCCATCCGGGGGACGGCGATCTCGTACAAGATTCGTGTGTGGTGCGCGATCTCATATTCCTTGATTTTCTGTTTCGCCTCAAACAGCCGGGGTCTTCCCGGGACACCGATCGCCTTGAGGGCAGGGGAGACCGCAAGCACGATGGTCTTGTCAGTCCGGCTGTTATCCGCCACCAGCAAGTTGCATTTCAAAGGATCGTATCCACGGGACACAGCTTCCACCGAGGCGTAGTAAGATTTTAAATCGATACAGATATAAGTCCTGTCCATAGGGTCTCCCAAACATTTGTTCTTTCACGAAGGAAAAAGAAAAGAGGGGAGGCTGACAGGCATCAGATCGAGTCAGCCCGATCCTCTATGGTTCCCATAAACGCGGCCTTGGGCTCAAAGGGAACATTGAAATCGTAACCGGATTTATTCATGGTCAGGAACTTCACCATCAGCATGTTGACGTTGACGTTCAGCATCGAAGCGATCTGGACAACATCATATCCCTCCCTAAGCAGAGCCAGCAGTTCTTCATCGTCGATCAGGATGTTCGCAGCAAACTGGTTTGCTTCGAGCTCTCGTTGATCGGTGATATCAAAGATTTCCATTTCAACAAGATAATCCCGTTTTGTCAGAGCATCCTTGTGGAGCAGGAGATGACCGAGTTCGTGGGCGCAGGTCATCCGCTGCATCTGCTGGCTCATATTATGAAGATGAAGTAATTGTTCAGGTAAATCTTACAGAATCCCTTCTGCTTTTTCGTGTTAATGAACTTCACATAGTACCCGAGAAGCCTTGCCAGCTGGAACGGATCTCTGGTATCGTGCCGCTCAATCAAACGCTCGGGTATACGAAAAATTCTCTCGTCCATTCATGATCCCCCGTATGTTACTGGTCAGAGGAATCCTCTTTCCTGTAACGCTTATTGACATACTTACGGTTATTTTTCTTCGCCTCCCAGTATGCCTCCTGCATGGCACGCATGATCTCGTCCATGTCTTCCTCTTCAATTTCTCCCCCGGCAGCGAGCACTTTGAAATCTGCAACCAGATCCCACGCCTGCCGTGCGCCGCGACCGCCGTACTGTTCGTTGGCCCGGAGAACGAAGTCAGCGTTCTCATCCATCAGGACTTTCTCATCGACTCCGAGGGTCTCTGACAGCTTGGTGTAGGTATCCCGGCTCTTAGGCATCCGAGCACCGGATTCGTAGTTCTGAATCGTCCGCAGAGAGATACCGGTCGCTTTTGCCAGATCATTCTGCGACATCTGTTTGGCTGCCCTCGCGTTTTTAATTTTCTCGCTCAGGTTCATGTTGGTACGTCCTTTCTAAGGTAGCGAATCGTTTGTGAACTCTGAGTTTCGTAATTGCCGCAACTTTCGTATTGACAGAGAAGAGAGATGTCTGTATACTAACTTGCGTAAGACTTGTGAAAATCTGAAGGACATCAAGGGCGTTACGCTGACCAAAGACACAAAGGTCGTTGTGACCTATTCTGCAACACTCAACGATAAAGCTGCAATTGGCGCTGCCGGCAACCCGAATGAGGTTACCCTCACTTACTCCAACAACCCGAACAATGGCGGCGAGGGTGAGACCGGCACGACTCCGAAGGACAAGAACATCGTCTTCACGTACAAAGTTGTCGTGGAAAAGGTCGACGAGGCCCAGAAGCCCCTGGCAGGTGCTGCTTTCGAACTGGCGAAGAAAAATTCCAAGGGGGACTATGAGGTAGTTAAGTCCTTTACAGTAGAGGATAAGAAGACGACATTCGAATTCACAGGCCTTGATGACGGCGACTACAAGCTGACAGAGACCACGACGCCGGCCGGCTACAACACGATCACGCCGGTTGAGTTCACGATCTCCGCAACTCATGATGAGGCAGCGGATGAGCCGACGCTCCTGACACTGTCCGGCGACAAGAAAACGGGTGAGGCAACGTTCACAGCTGATATGGACGCCGGCTCTCTGACGACAGATATCGTCAATAAAAAGGGCTCCAGTCTTCCTTCCACCGGTGGTCGCGGGACAACGATGATCTATATCATCGGTGCGGCGTTGGTTATCATGGCAGGTGTTGTGCTGGCGATGAGAAAGAAGATGAACAGCAAGGAATCCTGACAGCATCAAGGCAGGCAGCGGCGGCGTAATGTTCGCTGCTTCAGGAGTCTTGATCTGCGAAAGTGACGAAAACGGGACTGAAGCGGTGCACGAATGTGCACCGCCAGCCCGAAGGGCAGGAAGGCCGAGACATTTACCAAAACAGACAGGTGGCCGCCGTCGTATATGTGGCGGCAGAGATCACAGTCGCGAAACGAAAGAGTAAAGGATGCAGAGCATTCGTCATCTCCGAGCAGAATTTGGAACACATCAATTGCGATGTTGAAATCTATGTGTACTGATTCTTCTGGGCGATGAAGGGTTCTCTCTGCCGCATAATCGTGAATCAGAATACATCGCCAAAGCAACTGAATAAAGAGTATGCCGGGAAAGGAAGGCGGCACGGGGCGTCTGCCCGTCGGAAAAAACGCGGTTCTCGCCTTGGCAATGCGGTATTGATTCTGATATTTCTCGTATCCGACATTTTCGGACTGGTGGAATGATCTTCACCAGTCGAGAGCGATCGCGGGGTATGTCGAGAAGGTTTCGGACATGTCGGACGAGAAGAATCGTGCGATGTGGGAGGCAGCGCAGGCGTACAACAAAAAGCTTCTTGCAAAATCGGGAGATCGCTTTGCGCTCACCTACGAGGAGAAGGAAGCGTACAACAAAGTCCTCGATGTCACAGGAACGGGCATCATGGGATACGTGAACATCCCGAAGATTGCCGTTTCGCTGCCGATTTATCACGGCACGGACCCGGCGGTTCTCGAGATCGCCGTGGGACATATAGAGGGCTCCTCTCTGCCGGTCGGCGGGAAGGGGACGCACTGTGTGATCTCCGGACACCGGGGTCTTCCGTCGGCAAAGCTTTTTACAGACATTGATCGGCTGAAGGAAGGAGATACGTTTCAGCTTCAGGTGCTGAACCGTACGCTCACCTACGAGGTGGATCAGATTCGGATTGTCCTGCCTGATCAGCTGGAGGATCTTGCGATCGATCCGGACAAAGATTACTGTACGCTCGTAACCTGCACACCCTACGGTGTCAATACGCACCGTCTTCTGGTCCGGGGACACCGGATTAAGGAGGAGCAGACGGATTTTGTGGTTAGCGCGGACGCAGTTCTGATTGAACCTCGGTATGTGATACCGTTTATCGCGCTGCCGATCCTTGTGCTGATCGCGCTTTGGATTCTTTTCTTTTCCGGTCGCAGTCGCCGCGCTGGGAATAAGGAAGATCGTGGCAGATGAGCGGAATGGATCGTGTGCAGCAGACGGTGGCAGACAAATGCAGCAGAAAACAAGGTGTGGCAGAACGCGCCTGGCAGGAAGGATACAGGGGCGGTGTCAGGAGTGCAGAATGATTGATATGAATGGATCTCACAACAAAAAAATGCGTGTGGCATTGCTTCTGCCAGCGTTTTTAACAGTGCTTCTGATGTGCGTATTGACGCCGGCAAAACGGGTTTTTGCATACACGGATGTGGATCAGAGCAGAAGCGGAACACTCAGTGTTTCCATGGAAGGCGGGGCGGGCTTTACCTTCCGCATCTATCAGATCGGAACCTTCGGAAAGGGCGGGGCTGTTTTCGAGCCGACGGAGGAGCTGAAAAAGCTGAACGCGGATCTCGGGGACTCCGATCGAATTGATCTTGGATCCGGAAAATGGGACGCTTATGCGGCGACACTTGCAAATTATACACATGCGCCATACCTGACAGAAGCTGCTGAGGCGGCAGTGACAGACGGAAACGGGATTGCAAAGTTTCAGGATCTGAAACTGGGTGTTTACATGGTGCTCGGAGAGAGCCGCGTCGTCGACGGGAAGAAATATACATTTTCTCCGAATCTGATTTCTGTACCGACATCGAAGGACGGGATCGACTGGAACTATGATGTGTCGGCAGAGGCGAAATATGATGCCGTCACACTGCCTTCCGCGCCGCAGAAGCACAAATACACGGTGACGAAGTACTGGCAGAATGATGACGGCACGGGGAGACCGGCGAGTATAGATGTGACGGTATCCCGCAGAGATCTGCAAAGCAGCGGATCCTTCGGGGACTGGCACACTGACAAGACGTACACGCTGTCGGCGGAAAACAACTGGTCGGAGACCTGGGTGGGGGCGGACAACGCTGAATATCAGGTGGCGGAGAGCGGGACCGTGAAGAATGAGGACGGCTCGCAATATGTTGTTTCGATCCGCACAAGCTCAAAAACAGATGCGGATGGGACTGAATCCACATGGTTTTCGTTGACAAACCGCAAGACAACGGTCACCCCGCCGGACGAGAACCGGGAAAAGCCTTCGGGAGGCAAGGGAAGTACGCCTGGATCGTCGCATGGTGGATCAAGTGTGCTTCGGGAAGTGAAAACGGGTGACGATTCACGGCTGAATCTGTGGCTTGTCCTCCTGATCGCATCCGGCGCGGTTCTGGTCCTGGGGGGAGCTGTCGGACTGCGAAGAAAATGATTGTCATTCATCGGGGGGATCCTGGGTTTGACAAAGAGAAGGACACAGGAAGTCATCTGCTTCCTGCTCATAGCGGCAGGTATCATCCTAGCCATCGGCGGGTCGTATGTTCTTCATGAGAGAAGACGATATGATCAGGAGATGGCAGAGAAACAGGCCGTGGTGCTGTCGGATCTCCGGCAGGCGATTACGGAGTATACAATTCTGGGAGATGAAAGATCAGGCGATACAGAGCAGGATGAGGGGCTGGGGACAGGAGAGGCGGCGCGGGCCTTCTCGGCGCTACCGGAGAGTGGAACGGACTTTGCGGTGATTTCCGTAGACGGTGTGGACTGCACCGGGATCCTGCAGATTCCCGCACTGAAGCTTGAGGTTGCTGTCGCTGCGCGTTATAGCTCTCCTGAATATATGGCTTATATTGCAAATGGAATGACGGAAAACGGGAGTTTTTCCATCGCAAGTGAAAACCGGGACAGTCTGCTCGGGCGCATCATGGATCTCAGCGACCAGAATGACGTTTTTTTCATCGATGCCCGCGGCAGCCGTTTCGCCTACAAGGTCAGTGCGGTCTATACTGCAAAAGAAATTCCGGATGGTACAGGCCCTGATCAGCAGAAGCCAGTGCTCAATCTATGCTGTCCGCAGGGGAAGCAGTGGTTCGTGGCGGAGTGCACAGCCGGAAGTGAAAGTAAAGAAGGCCATTCCTGAAAAGGAATAGGCCTTCTTTTGTATGAAAAAACACTGAAAAAGCAGGCAGGTATGGTATCATGGACAGGACGCAGGCAAGAGATACTTGTCCGAAATGGGAGGTTATCGGGTATGCTTCTGGAAGAAGAGCGCTTAGAACTTGTAGTCTATGGAAAGAGAATGCTGGCAGACAGGTTGGTGACGCTGACGAGCGGCAACATCAGCATCTATGATCCGGAGACCGGGTACATGGCGGTCACGCCGTCCGGCATTCCGTATGATGAGACAACGCCGCAGGACATCGTGGTCATGACGCTGGATGGGAAGGTTGTCGATGGAAGCCGGAAGCCTTCAAGTGAGAACCGGCTGCACGCAGCTGTATACAAGGCAAGACCACACGCCCGTGCGGTTGTTCATACGCATTCGATGTTTGCGACAACGCTTGGCATCGCAGGGGAAGAAGTAAAGGCTGTTCACTTCCTTCTGCCGGATCTGATGGGGCGGGGAAATGTTCCGCTCGTTCCTTATGTGACCTACGGAACGGAAGCCCTTGCGGAGCGTGTGAGAGAGGCGATGAAGGATTCTCCTGCGTGCCTGCTGCAGAATCACGGGATGGTGGCGTCAGGAACATCGCTTGCGGATGCGTATGCCAGGGCATCGGCAGTCGAGACAACCGCCGAGATGCAGTGGAGAGCAGAATGCATCGGGAAGATGAGAATACTGACCGAGCAGGAGGTGGAGGAAACCTTCGAATCCTTCCGGACCAGCTACGGCCAAAAAGCTTGATGCAAAACGAACAGTTCAAAGAAGGCTGCAGTCGGCAGACTGCAGCCCTTTTATAATGGACGGGTGAAATCGCGGCGGCCTTTGTCAGAAACAGGCTCAGCTGCCGAGCTTCTTGTAGATATCGTGGATGAGCTTCTCGGATTCTTCCCACCCCAGGCAGGCGTCTGTGATCGACTGGCCGTACACATGGCCGGGACCGCCGAGGTTGTCCTGCCTTCCTGAGACAAGGTAGCTCTCGATCATCAGCCCCTTGACCAGCGTCTTCAGCTCCGGGTTGTAGGAGCGGCTGTGCATGATCTCGGACGCGATGCGGATCTGCTCGAAGCACTGCTTATTCGAGTTGGAGTGGTTGCAGTCGACGATGACGGCCGGGTTCTTCAGATCCTTCTTGCCGTACAGCTCGTTGATCCGGACCAGATCCTCATAGTGGTAGTTCGGAACGCAGACCCCGTTGTGGTTCACGGCACCGCGGAGAACCACGTGGGCCAGGTCATTTCCATCGGTCGTGACATCCCACCCTCTGTAGATGAAGTTGTGTCCGCTCTGGGCGGCGACGATGGAATTGAACATGACGGACAGGTCGCCGGAGGTCGGGTTCTTCATGCCGGCCGGGACATCCATGCCGGAGACGGTCATACGGTGCTGCTGGTCCTCGACGGAGCGCGCCCCGACTGCGACATAGCCGAGCAGGTCGTCGAGATAGCGGAAGTTCTCAGGATAGAGCATCTCATCCGCAGCCGTGAAGCCGGTCTCCTCGATGGAGCGCATGTGCAGCTCGCGGATGGCGATGATGCCCGCGAGCAGGTCGGGCTTCTTGGTCGGGTCCGGCTGATGGAGCAGTCCCTTGTAGCCCTTCCCGGTTGTGCGCGGCTTGTTCGTGTAGATGCGCGGAATGATCAGGATGCGGTCGGAAACCTGCTCCTGCACCTTCTTCAGGCGGCAGATGTAGTCCATGACAGCATCCTCGTTGTCCGCGCTGCAGGGGCCGATGATCAGGATGAAACGGTCATCCTTTCCGGTGAAGATGTCGCGGATCTCCTTGTCACGCTGCTCCTTTGCAGCGCGGACCTTGCCCGAGAGCGGGTAGCGCTGCTTGATCTCGGACGGGATCGGAAGCTTCTTTTCAAAATGCATGGACATAGCGGTTGTTTCCTCCTGATTGACTTGACAATTCGGACAGAATCCGGAATCTGTTTTCCTTGTTTCTCCTTGTTTCACAGACCTTCTCAACGCCTTTTCATGAAAAAGCCCGGTATGAAGAGTAGGCTTTCATTCAGGCGTATTCAGGCGCCGGGGTCTTCGGTCAGATGGCCGGAGTCGGCGGCGCTGGTCGCGAGCTGGTCGCAGCGCTCATTCTGCGGATGACCGTTGTGGCCCCGGACCCATTTCCAGGTTATCTGGTGAGGGGCGGAAGCCTCAAGAAGCCGTTTCCACAGATCAACATTCTTGACGGGCTCAGTCCTGGTGCGCATCCAGTTCTTCTTGATCCAGCCTTCGATCCAGTGCTGGGTGAAGGCGTTGATCAGGTACTGCGAGTCGGACCAGAGTTCCACCTCGCAGGGCATCTTCAGCGCTTCGAGCGCGGCGATCGCACCCATCAGCTCCATCCGGTTGTTGGTGGTCTTTATGTAGCCCTGGCTCAGCTCCCGCGTGTGGAGTGTGCCGGAGGCGTCCGTCACCTCCAGGATGGCACCGTAGCCGCCCGGCCCGGCCGGATTCTTGCGGGCGGAACCATCCGTGTAGATTGTTACATGTGTCATTACATATCCTTTCTTACCATCAGCAAGACGATGACCTGCCACAGCCTGATTCCCACCGGACCGATGCCTGCTGGAGGCCCACTGTATCGATGTCCGCCCGGCTGATGTCTTGTCAGACCGATGCCTGTCCGATTGATGTCTGCCTGACGGATGCCCGTCCAACTGATGCGTGCCTGGCGGATCGATCAGTCAGAGAAGAGATCCGTATCCAGCATGAAATCGGATTTGTCCGGTCGGCCGGCTGTGTACAGGGTGATGCCCATTGTCCGGCAGATGGCAGAGACGTCGCGAATGAGCGCCTCTGAGCCGGATACGTTAAAGACGACATCCATCCCGTAGAGCACCTCGCGGCTGTAGGGCTGCTCCAGCAGAGAGAGACATCCTTCTTCAGCCAGTGTCTTCAGCTCTTCAGAGCCTTCCTCACACAGCACGCTCAGATACCTTGTGCATCCCGAAAGATATCGCGCATACCGCGCAGCCTCCGGGGCGTCTCCGATGACGCAGACATGCTTTTCGCTCAGGTCAATTAAAACCGGAAGCAGGCGGCAGGGAGCCTGAGATTCGTTTTCTTTATCCCTATCCATACGACGATCAAATCCCCTTCGTCTTGCAAAACACTGCAAAAATGTCCTTCCCAGATCGTTCCGAAGCTGCAGTCCGCATACACCCGGCAGCAGAGCAGCCGATTAGCCCTTATTGTACATAGGAAGCGGAAAAAAAGCGAGAGCTTTCTGCGGCTTGATTTTTAAGGTGTTCATTTGTATACTAAACCTTATGCGATTCCCGGGAATTCTGGCGGATTCCCGAGGAGAAAGAGCCAGTAGATGCCTGCTCCGTGCACTCTTTCCGGGGCAGGCGGGAAAGGATATTCTGATGGGTGTATATGAGGAACTTCAGGCTCGCGGACTGCTCGCACAGCTCACGGATGCGGACCGGATCAGAGACATGATCAATGCCGGCAAGGCAACGTTCTACATCGGGTTCGACCCGACCGCGGACAGCCTGCATGTCGGGCATTTTATGGCGTTGTGCCTGATGAAGAGACTGCAGATGGCGGGGAACAAGCCGATCGCCCTGCTCGGAGGCGGAACCGGCATGGTCGGCGATCCGTCCGGGAGAACCGATTCCAGGCCGATGATGACGCCGGAGGTCATCCAGCACAACTGTGACTGCTTCCAGAAGCAGATGTCGCGGTTCATTGAGTTCGGAGAGGGGAAGGCCAGGATTGTCAACAACGCAGACTGGCTGCTGGATCTGAACTATGTGAACTTGCTGCGTGAGGTCGGAACCTGCTTCTCGGTCAACGAGATGCTGCGCGCGGAGTGCTACAAGCAGAGATGGGAGAAGGGACTGACCTTCTTCGAGTTCAACTACATGATCATGCAGGCGTACGACTTCTACCAGCTGTACCAGCGGTTCGGCTGCCAGATGGAGTTCGGCGGCGATGACCAGTGGTCGAACATGCTGGCCGGCCGCGAGCTGATCCGCCGCAAGCTGGGAAGGGATGACTCCGAGGCGATGACCATCACGCTTCTGACGAATTCAGAAGGCAAGAAGATGGGCAAGACTGCGAAGGGTGCAGTCTGGCTCGATCCGGACAAGACCTCCCCGTATGACTTCTATCAGTACTGGAGGAATGTCGGCGACGCCGATGTCATCAAGTGTATGAAGCTTCTTACCTTCATTCCGCTTGAGCAGATCGATGAGTATGCAAAGAAGGAAGGACAGGCACTCAATTCGGTCAAGGAAGTCCTTGCGTATGAGCTGACGAAGATGGTTCACGGCGAGGAGGAGGCAAAGCATGCCCAGGAGGGCGCGCGGAAGCTGTTTGCCGCAGGCGGAGCGGATACGGAGCATCTGGAAGCCGTGAAGCTCGACCCTTCGTCCTTCCGGGATTCGAAGATTGATCTGATAGGTGCGCTGGTGGCGGCGAAACTTGTCACGAACCGCTCGGAGGGGAGAAGAGCCATCGAGCAGGGAGGCGTGACGGTGGACGAGGAGAAGGTCACCGATGTCCATGCCGTGCTGGATGACGAGAAGCTGAAGAAGGACGGCATTGTGCTCAGACGCGGCAAGAAGAAGTTCGCGAAGGTTGCCCTGTAAGAAGAGGACAAAGGCCCGACAGGCGGGGCACTTTTAAACAGGCTGGCATGACGGACAGGGCAGCACAGTCGGCAGCCCAGCCGGCAGCCTGACAGGCGGGCGCCGATGAGCAGGCTGCATGAGAGATGACAGATATGGAAAGGTCGTAACAGATTATGGAAAAATATGGCGTGAATGATTTGCGCAGGATGTACCTGAAGTTCTTCGAGAGTAAGGGACACCTGATCCTGCCGAGTTTTTCGCTTGTGCCGCACAATGACAACAGCCTTCTGCTGATCAACGCAGGAATGGCGCCGCTGAAGCCGTATTTCACCGGCGCGGAGATCCCGCCAAGACGCAGGGTGACAACCTGCCAGAAGTGCATCCGTACCGGCGATATCGAGAACGTCGGCAAGACGGCCAGACACGGTACCTTCTTTGAGATGCTCGGGAATTTCTCATTTGGCGACTACTTCAAGAGGGAGGCGCTCCACTGGTCATGGGAGTTTCTGACCGAGGTGGTCGGCCTCGATCCGGACAGGCTTTATCCGTCTGTCTACCTCGACGATGACGAGGCGTTCCAGATCTGGCATGACGAGATCGGGATCCCGGAGAGCCGTATCTCCAAGTTCGGCAAGGAGGACAATTTCTGGGAGCATGGAGCAGGCCCGTGCGGTCCGTGCTCGGAGATCTACTATGACCGCGGGCCGAAGTACGGCTTCGAGGGCTGCGGGACAAAGGATACCTGCAAGCCGGGTTGCGACTGCGATCGCTTCATGGAGATCTGGAACGATGTCTTCACCCAGTTCGAAAATGACGGTGAGGGTCATTACACGACGCTGAAGCAGAAGAACATCGATACCGGCATGGGGCTGGAGCGTCTGGCGGTTGTCTGCCAGGAAGTGGATTCGATGTTTGATGTCGATACGCTTGTCGCGCTGCGCGATCATGTCTGCTCGATGGCAGGTGTGAAGTATCATGAGGTCGAGAAGCAGGATGTCTCCATCCGCCGCATCGTCGACCACATCCGCTCGGCGACGTTCATGATTTCAGACGGGATCATGCCGTCCAATGAAGGGCGCGGCTATGTGCTGCGCAGACTGACGAGAGGGGCGGCCCGCCACGGCAGACTGCTCGGCATCGATCATGCATTTCTGGCAGATCTGTCCGGAACCGTCATCGAGACCTCGAAGAGCGGCTATCCGGAGCTGGAGGAGAAGAAGGAATTCATCTTCAACGTGCTGCAGCAGGAGGAGGACAATTTTGACCGCACCATCGACCAGGGCCTGTCCATTCTGAACGGTTTGCAGGAAGACCTCCAGAAGGAAGGAAAGAAGGAACTGGACGGCAAGGAAGCGTTCACACTGTACGATACCTACGGCTTCCCGCTTGATCTGACGAAGGAGATTCTGGAGGAGAAGGGCTGCACCGTTGACCAGAAGGCGTTCGATGCCTGCATGCAGGAGCAAAGGGAGCGTGCGAGAAATGCACGTGCCAAGACGAACTACATGGGCGAGGATGCAACGGTCTATGACCAGATTCCGGTCGAGATCACGTCTGTCTTTGACGGCTATGACCATCTGGAGGATTCCTCGAGGATCTCTGTCATCGCGGGCGAGAGCGAGCTGACGGAGGCGCTTACGGACGGCGACAAGGGAACAATCGTCGTCGACCGGACACCGTTCTACGGGACGATGGGCGGCCAGTGCGGCGATGTCGGAACGATCACGGGACCGGACGGTGAATTCAAGGTTGAGGATACCATCCATCTGCGCGGCGGCAGGATCGGCCATGTCGGGCATGTGACGCGCGGCATGCTGAAGACCGGAGACGAGGTGACGCTGAAGGTGGATGAGGCAGCCAGAAGGGCGACGGCGCGCAGCCATTCGGCGACGCATCTGCTCCAGAAGGCGCTGAAGCTGGAGCTCGGCGCGCACATCGAGCAGAAGGGCTCTTACGTCGATCCGCACAGACTGAGATTTGACTTCTCTCATTTCCAGCCGATGACGAAGGAGCAGCTGCAGCAGGTCGAGGACCTTGTCAATCAGGAGATTGAGGCGGCGCTTCCGGTCCGCACGGATGTCATGTCCCTGAGCGAGGCCAAGAAGACCGGCGCGATGGCACTGTTTGGCGAGAAGTATGGAGAGAAGGTCCGTGTCGTCTCGATGGGTGACTTCTCGAAGGAGCTGTGCGGCGGCACGCATGTGAAGAACACGGCGGACATCCGGCTGTTCAAGATCCTTTCGGAGTCCGGTGTTGCGGCAGGTGTCCGCAGAATCGAGGCACTGACCGGCGATAACGTCATAACCTATTACAGGGAGAAGGAGGCGGAGGTCGCCGAGGCGGCAGAGCTTCTGAAGACAACGCCGGCGGATGTCCTTGACAAGATAGCAGCGCTTCAGAAGGAGCTGAAGGAAGCGCATTCTGAGATCGAATCGCTGAAGAGCGAGGCGGCAAAGAACGCGCTGGGTGATGTGTCTGACCAGGTGCAGGAGATCGGCGGCGTGAAGTTCATCGCAACCCGCGTTGAGAATGTCGATGCGGACGGGCTGAGAGAGTTGGGCGATTCGCTGAAGGCAAAGGTCGGCGAGGGCGTCGTTGTCCTGGCTTCCGTCACGGACGGCAAGGTGCAGCTGATGGCGACCGCGACCGACGGTGCGGTGAAGAAGGGCGCCCATGCTGGGAACCTGATCCGCGCGATCGCGAAGACGGTCGGAGGCGGCGGTGGCGGAAGACCGTCCATGGCCATGGCCGGCGGCAAGAACCCGGCAGGCGTTGACGAGGCGCTGAAGCTGGCGGCGGAGACTCTGAAGAATCAGCTTGGAGTCTGAGAAGCCATCCCCGAGAGCGGCGCGACTGGCGTTTCATAAACTGCCGAGGGGATTGAAGGGTGGCCCACCACCTGTCCAGTGCCGTGAAAAAGGGATTGACGTCTTCGAAACTGAGGTGCTATAATGCATGAAGTGCAGAATTTCACCTACAGTTGGAATGCACAATTTACAACTGGAGGGAGGTAGGGTTGAGGAATGTCTAACATAATCGTTCGCGAGAATGAGTCTCTGGACAGCGCGCTTCGCCGTTTCAAGAGAAGCTGTGCAAAGGCGGGTATTCAGCAGGAGATTCGCAAGAGAGAGCATTATGAGAAGCCGTCCGTCAGACGCAAGAAGAAGTCTGAGGCAGCACGCAAGCGCAAGTACAACTAATTCGGTAAACAGTCAGGCCCCCGGCTTAT
>CACWKX010000032.1 GCA_902761585.1 uncultured Lachnospiraceae bacterium | reverse complement strand
AGACGTATAGTGAGGAGGCAGAAGTCATCTGCGTTCTATTACACTTCACAATGAGGGTACCTTTACCCATTCGAATCCGTCCAGAGATTTACGCCGCCGAGGGAATCCTGCAATGCTTGCAACAGGAGGAAAAACCGTGTAAACTCGAAGAAACGATAGAAATATAGCTGTTCGGGCTGAAGTCATACAGAAGAGCGTTATGGATTAATAGCAGGGAGATATCTATGATTTCAAATCAGATTATCAAGTCGTCGATCGAGAAGCTGAAGGAGATCACGAAGAATCTACGCAGGGAAGCGAGGATGTCGATGCCGCGACGGTCAGGCAGTTTGCGTCTTCCCCGGCGGACAGTCAGGAAGTTCAGGGACATCATTTCTTCAAGGTTATGGGGGAAGAGGATCAGACAGAATATATCCTCATCGCGAGAGGCGCAGGTGAGGATGTCCATATGATCGGGCGCATTTGTGTCAGTCAGCTCCAGGATCTGGTGATGGCTTACCGGGAGCGCTTTGACAAGTCAAACTTTATCCAGAATCTTCTTCTGGACAACTTGCTTCTGGTTGATATCTACAATCGCGCGAAGAAGCTTCATATCGCCAGTGAGCGGAACCGGGTTGTCTTCATCATCGAGACGAGGCATGAGAAGGATACCGAGTCAATGGAGGTTCTGCGGAACATGTTCTCCGATGAGGAAGGGCATTTCATCACGGAAGTTGACGAAAAGAGCATCATCCTGGTGCAGGAACTAGAGGCAGGCGGCGATAACTATGAAGACATCGAGGAGACGGCCAGCTCCATCCGGGATACGCTGAATACCGAAGCCATGACGGATGTGCGAGTGGCGGCGGGGACGATCATCCATGATATTTCCCAGGTCTCCCGCTCGTACAAGGAAGCCCGGATGGCCTTAAATGTAGGAAAAATCTTTTATAATGCCGAGCGGGTTCACATGTACAACAAGCTTGGCATTGGAAGGCTGATCTATCAGCTGCCAGAGAGTCTCTGCCGGATGTTCATCAGGGAGGTATTCACCAAACAGCAGCCGGATACATTTGATGAGGAGACACTGCAGACCATCAACATGTTCTTTGACAACAGCCTGAATGTCTCTGAGACGGCACGACAGCTCTTTGTCCACCGCAATACTCTGGTCTACCGGCTGGAGAAGCTGGACAAGTCCACGGGTCTTGATATCCGGAAATTCGATGATGCGCTGACCTTCAAGATTGCGTTGATGGTGGAGAGCTATCTGCATTATCTGGACAACACAGCCTCCTGAGGAGAAGATCATCAGTACGGATCCATGTAGCGCAGCGGGTCCTGATGCTGCAAACCAGCCCTCTTATGAGGTGAGTGTCGAGGTGAATGTCGACAGCATGGATCTGAAAGAGGGAAGGAATGCGGAATGTACCGCAGAACGACAGGTTCCGGCGTGTGTATATCTGCACCGGACACACATTTTGAACTGTTTCCGTCAGGGAGAGTGAAGTCCTTGACGGAAATTTTTTTTTCATGTACATTCTGAGTCGTATTAACAACCATACAGATTTTGCTTTTCTCTTATTCAGAGGTGGCGGAGGTACATAGGACCTGTGAAACCACGGCAACCCCCAAGTGGAAGGTGCCAACCTGAGCGAGGAAACTCGAACAATAAGGGGATTTGACATGTACTCAGATCCGCCGATGGCGGATTTTTTACTGCGCATGTTCGGCTGCAATGAACCAGAACGCGGTGAGACTGCTCACCGTGATACAGGCAGGATGTGGATCATCGCAGCGTGCGGACTGGAGCAGGAAGTGCTTCCGGCTATGCCCGGACAGCCTTAGGGAGAGTAAGGAAAAGCAAAGCATTCAGCAGATCGACTGGTCGATCAGAAAGAGAGTCAAGATGGAAAAGCACCTTTTTACTTCCGAGTCCGTCACTGAGGGACATCCGGATAAGATGTGCGACCAGATTTCAGACGCGATTCTGGACGCATTGATGGAACAGGATCCGATGAGCCGTGTTGCCTGCGAGACCGCCTGCACGACAGGTGTTGTCTTTGTCATGGGTGAGATCACGACAAAGGCATATGTTGATATCCAGAAGCTTGTCCGTGATACCGTTCGAGAGATCGGCTACACAAGAGGCAAGTATGGATTTGACGCAGATACCTGCGCTGTCATCACTGCGATTGATGAGCAGTCTCCGGATATCGCGATGGGTGTCAACAAGTCACTCGAAGTCAAAGAGAACAAGATGACCGATGATGAGCTGGAGCAGATCGGTGCCGGCGACCAGGGTATGATGTTCGGATATGCCTGCAACGAGACGCCGGAGTATATGCCGTTCGCAATTTCCACCGCGCACAAGCTTTGCCGCCAGCTGACGAAGGTCCGCAAGGATGGAACCCTGAAGTATCTTCGTCCGGACGGAAAGAGTCAGGTCACGGTCGAGTACGACGATGACAAGGTTGCAAGAATCGACGCGGTTGTCATTTCCACCCAGCATGACCCGGATGTCACACAGGAGCAGATCCACGAGGATGTGCGCAAGTATGTCATTGATCCGATCCTTCCGCAGAACCTTGTGGATGAGAACACCAAGTACTTCATCAATCCGACCGGCCGCTTCGTTGTCGGCGGACCGCACGGGGATTCCGGTCTGACCGGCCGCAAGATCATTGTCGACACCTACGGTGGAGCTGCAAGACACGGCGGCGGAGCCTTCTCCGGAAAGGACTGCACGAAGGTTGACCGTTCCGCAGCTTACGCGGCGCGCTATGTCGCAAAGAACATCGTAGCTGCAGGCCTTGCAGACAAGTGCGAGATTCAGCTGTCCTATGCGATCGGTGTCGCGCAGCCGACCTCCGTCATGGTGGATACCTTCGGAACCGGCAAGCTTGCAGATGATAGGCTGACCGATATCGTTCGTGAGAATTTTGATCTTCGTCCGGCAGGAATCATCAAGATGCTGGATCTGCGCAGACCGATCTACAAGCAGACCGCTGCGTACGGACACTTTGGCCGCGATGATCTGGATCTTCCGTGGGAGAAACTCGACAAGGTCGATGATCTGAAGAAGTATCTCGGCTGATTGAACTGTACAATTCAGGGGTCGGACAGTGTCCGGCCCCTTTCGTTTTACTGAAACACCATGAGCCGGAGGCAGAGGGCAGGCGAAAACAAGCAGGTATCTATGGAAATATTGTATGAGGACGATGACATCATCGTCGTGAATAAAGAATCTGGTCTTCCGGTTCAGGCGGGGACAGCTTCCCGGAAGGATCTGATTTCGATTCTGAAAAACCATCTTTGCGAGGAAAAAGGACAGACTGCGCCGGGTACAGAGGAACCCTATCTTGGAATTGTCCATAGGCTTGACCAGCCTGTCGAGGGGCTTGTCGTTTTCGCGAAAACACCTCAGGCAGCCAGTGAGCTGAGCCGCCAGGTTCAGGCAAAGACGAAGTGGGAGGTTAACCTTCGAGAACAAGGCCGCCAGCATCGAAAGGACGCAAAGGGCGGCCATCGGCTGAAGACACCGGCGTGGGAGAACGGGGGAGATGCATCGGTGGAAGGCGCATATGCGGATATGCGAAAGGTCTACCAGGCTGTCGTTCTGCTGAAGGACCGCGCTTCCTGTGAAAAGGTGAAGCGTTCGGAGCACTCAGTGACAGTTCTCCAGAATTATCTGAGGAGAAACTTTGCCGGAAATACCACGCAGATTGTGCCGAATCCGGCAAGGGATGCGAAATGGTCGGAGCTGACCTTCCGCACGCTGAAGATCTGGCCGTCAGATACACCCTGGGAAGGACGGGCACTTCTTGAAATTCATCTCCATACCGGGCGGCATCATCAGATCCGAGTTCAGCTTGCGGGGGCTGGCCTTCCAATCGACGGGGATCGGAAGTATGGACCGGCTGGCTTGTTTTATGACTACAATCTGAAGCTGTGTGCGGCAAGCCTGCAGTTTCGTCATCCGGTCACGCATCAGAAGATGAAATTTTCCATCACGCCCTCCTTTCTGAAGGAGGATCAGAATCAACCGGTTGCGTACAATCAATAAAAATGATAAGATAAGACGGTTCCAGAGAGATTCCTGAGGTTGTCCAATGCAGCAGAAAAGAGAAGTGAAAACGCTTCTCGCCGAGAGCTTCAAGGAACTTGCGCTTGAGAAGCCGGTAGAGAAGATTACCATCAAGGAGATCACAGACCGCGCCGGCGTGATCCGCGTCACATTTTATAATCATTTTCAGGATAAGTATGAGCTCCTTGAGTGGATCTGCAGGGAGGAGGTTCTTGCACCTGTCCGTATCCTGCTTGGGAACAATATGCAGCGGGAGGCTGTCACTTTCATCTTCACGGCAATTCTGAAGAATAAGGAGTTTTACAGCCATGTGGCAAGGACGAAGGGGCAGAATTCCTTTGAGAGCATTGTGCAGAACCTGGTTTCGGAGACGATCAATGGCTATTTTCTGAGCAACCATGTCGGCAAGTCCAGGAAGTATTCCTGGCTGACGCCAAAGTGGATTGCCGATTACTACGCACAGAGTCTGACATTTGTCCTGATGGGATGGATTGAGCGTGGGATGACGATTCCGCCTGAGGATATGGTAGATATGTACTCCTTCATTGCAAGCCACTCCATGATGGATCTTCCGCAGAATATCTGAGAAGCTTGCGCACGTAAGCTTTACATGCATTTGCAAACTGATAAGGCAGAAACGACACTTTTGTAGAAGTGTCGTTTTTTATTTACACTTGTAATGTTTTGGATATTTCACCTGTAAGGCTGGCTGACTATGCTGTAATTCGATAGAAACAGGGCGGTTGTGGAAGATACCTGCCAGTAAAGAGGAGTGTGAATGAAGGGTATGAAGAAAAAGAACAGATTCGGTTGGGCGGTCGTTCAGTCGCGATTCGTGATTCTGATTGCCGCATTTATCCTGCTGATCCCTTCGGTAATCGGTTATCTGGGCACAAAGACGAACTATGATATGCTCAGCTACCTGCCGGACAGCTTTGAGACCATGAAGGGGCAGTCCATCATGGAGGACGAGTTCGGGACAGGCGGTTTTTCGTTCATTATGGTACAGGACATGCCATTCAAGGATGTCGCTGCGATGAAGAAAAAGATGGAGAAGGTCGACCATGTCGAGAAGGTTCTCTGGTATGATGACTTTGCGGACATCTCCATCCCGGTCGAGGTTCTTCCGGACAAAATCAAGGATGCGTTCTACCGGGAGGATAAGAATGAGACGCTTCTGATGGTTGTCCTGAAAACGGGAACATCATCAGATGAGTCGGGCGATGCGATTGAAGCGCTCCGCAAAATTGCGAAGAAGCAGTGCTTTATCAGCGGCATGACGGCGGGACTGATCGATACAAAGGCGCTGGCAGATAAGGAAGCACCGGTTTATGTGATTCTGGCCGTCATATTGTGTCTGATCGTCCTCCAGCTGACGATGGATTCCTTCATGGCACCGCTGCTTTTCCTGGTATCCATCGGAATGGCAGTCCTCTACAACATGGGAACCAACTGGATTTTCGGAAAGATTTCCTATGTCACGAAGGCACTGGCTGCAGTCCTTCAGCTTGGTGTGACGCTGGATTACTCCATTTTCCTCTGGCATTCCTATATCGAACAGAGAGACCGCCATCCGGACGATCCGAAGCACGCAATGGCAACCGCCATCAAGGCGACCCTGTCGTCGGTCATCGGATCCTCCATCACGACGGTTGCAGGGTTCCTGGCGATGTGCTTCATGACATACCGTCTTGGCATTAACCTCGGGCTTGTCATGGCGAAGGGTGTCCTGTTCGGTGTCGTGACAGTTGTCACTGTGCTTCCGGCCCTGATCCTGGTGCTGGACAAGCCTCTCCAGAAGACGCGGCACAAGGCGATCATACCGAATTTCAAGTGGATTCCGGACTGGGTACAGAAGTATTATCCGATTCTTCTGGTTGTGTTTGGCCTCATCTGGCTCCCGGCAGCCTATGGGCAGAGCCACACGAACGTCTACTATGATCTGGCGAGGACACTTCCGAAGAGTCTTCCTTCTGTCCAGGCGAACACAAAGCTGGAAGACGATTTTGACATGAGTACCACGGAAATGGTTCTCGCGCCGCAGTCTGTCAGCCGCAAGGACATGGAGCAGATGGAGAAGAAGATCCGGGATCTGGACGGCGTCACGGCTGTACTCGGAATCGACAACATTGTCGGCTCTCAGCTCCCGGAGGAAATGATCCCGACCGAGCTCTGGGATACGTTCAACAGCAAGAACTGGCGGATGTTCATCATCATGTCGAACTACAAGCTTGCTTCCGATGAGGTGAACCAGCAGTGCGACCAGATTCAGAAGATCATCAAGGGCTATGACAAGAACTGCATGCTGGTCGGCGAAGCGCCCTGTACGAAGGATCTGATTGAGACAACGAACACAGACTTCACGGTTGTCAACTGGACATCCATTGCGATGGTCGCCGTGATCATTTTCTTCGTCCTGCAGTCTGTATCGCTTCCGGTTATCCTGGTTGCCGCTATCGAGTTCGCAATCTTCATCAACATGTCGATTCCGTTCTTCATGCACCAGACGCTGCCGTTTATTGCTTCGATTGTCATCGGCACCATTCAGCTGGGTTCGACGGTTGACTATGCGATCCTGATGACGACGCGATATAAGTTTGAGCGTTCTACCGGAAAGAGCAGAAAGGAATCTGTCTATATCGCACACCGGACGAGCATCAACTCCATTCTCGTTTCGGCGCTGAGTTTCTTCGGGGCGACATTCGGCGTCAGCCTGTACTCGAAGATTGACATGATCAGCTCGCTCTGCACGCTGCTGGCGCGCGGTGCTCTGATCTCGATGGTAACGGTTGTCTTCATCCTGCCGGCACTTCTGTACGCGTGCGACGGACTGATTGTCCATACAAGCCTCGGATTTCTTCCAAAGAAAGGGAAGAAGGAAAAGGCAGCGGGTGAGGCATCAGGAGAAGAAAAAACTGTAAAAGAAACCTGACATGCCGGATTTGTGACGGCTTGAGCGACGGATTGATTTGACGTGAAGAGGGGATGAAACATTATGAAGGGACTTTACAAGGGAACATTCAGAAAGCTTCTGGCCGCGATGACGGCCCTGGGACTGACGCTGACAGGTGTTGTATCCGCATCGGCTGCAGGCGGATCGCAGAAGGCAAAAGGTGAGACGGAGATCCTGTCCGAGACAGAGGCTGAGGGCGGAAGTGAAACGGAGAGCGATGGAGCCTCATCCGAAAAGACAAAGGATGACAGTGACGGAGCCGAGAAGGATGAGACGGTTTACATCTTCACAGATGCCAGCGGCAATCAGAAATCTCTGCTTGTCAGCGACTGGCTGAAAAACCTCAACAAGGATGACAGTCTGAAGGACTTTTCTGATCTGACCGGTATCGAGAACGTAAAAGGCGACGAGACCTTTACGCAGAACGGACAGAACCTGACGTGGGCTGCGGGCGGCAATGATATCTATTATCAGGGCAATTCCGACAAGAAGGCTCCGGTCGGGGTGAAGATCACCTACACGCTCGACGGAAAACAGATTGACCCGAAGAATCTGGCAGGAAAGAGCGGGCATCTGAAGATTCATTTTGAATATACGAACAATGAGACGAAGACAGAGACAGTGGAAGGGAAGAAGATCACGGTCAAGGTTCCGTTCGGCGTGATGTCCGGCCTTCTTCTGACGGAAGGCAGTGCGTCCAACGTGACGGTCTCGAGCGGCAAGGTCATCCAGGAAGGCGACAGCACGGCAGTCGTGGGACTTGCATTTCCGGGACTGAGGGAGAGTCTGGCTCTTTCTGATGACAAAGATCTCGATATTGATGACTCCAAGATTCCGGAGTCCATCGATGTGGAGGCGGATGTCACGGACTTCAGCATGGACATGAACATGACGATTGTCATGGACGATGTGCTCGACAGCGTGCTGGACGAATTCGACGAGGGAAGCTCCTTTGACAAGGTTCAGGATCAGGTCTCAGATCTCAAGGATGCGTCGAAGAAGCTGGTGGACGGCACCTCCGATCTGTATGATGGAACAAATGACCTCAAGGATGGCACCTCTGACCTGAAGGATGGAACGTCCAAGCTGAAGGACGGTGCAGGAGATCTTGAGGATGGAGCAGGCGATCTGAAGGACGGTCTGTCGGAGTACACGGACGGTGTTTCCCAGGTCTATGACGGAACAAAGAAACTGAAGAGCGGAACCGCCCAGCTGAAGAGCGGGGCATCCAGCCTGGCAGACGGAACCGGGGAGCTTCAGGATGGAGCTGTCAGCCTGAGAAATGGAGCCAAGCAGCTGAAGGATGGCGCGAAGGCGCTGTCTTCAGGCGCTTCCAGTGCTAACAGCGGTGCTGCAAGGCTGGAGAGCGGCGCGCAGGCGCTCAGCACCGGTGCGAAGCAGGCAGACAGCGGCGCTGCCGCACTGAAGAGCGGGGCGGCTCAGCTGTCCGATGGCGCAGACCAGCTCAAGGACGGAACCAAAAAGCTCTCTGCCGGAGCAGCAGATCTCAAGAGCGGAACCGATACGGCAGCAGCCGGAGCGGACCAGCTGGCGAAGGGGCTGGTGAAGGGCGGCAGCGATGCTGCACCGTTCTTCAAAGGGATTGAGGATCTGAACAATTCCGTAAACGGTGAGGAGACAAAGAAGGAGCTGACTGCACTTCTTGAACTGCTTCAGAAAGATGATGTGAAGCAGGCGATGAGCATGCTGAGTACGCTGTCTGATGGAGCGAAGGCACTGGCAGCTGCACCGGATTTGATTACGGCGACCAGCTTCGATGACTATGAAAACGCGCTTGGATTGACACAGGTCGATCAGACATTGAAACAGCGCTATATTGATCTCTTCGCGGTAGCAGGTATTTCACAGGAAAAGGCATCCAATCAAGAGCTGGTAGATGAGATTACAGCCGAAATTATCAGCGAGCTTCAGCAGAAAGGTACGGCTGCATCGAACGAAAAAGCAGAGGAGAGTAACAAGCCTGGAGCATCTGCAGCAGATTCGACGGCGGAAGCAGCACAGGAACCCTCTTCTTCTGTGGCACCCGTTACTGCATCAGCCGCATCTTCTGAATCTGCAGCTTCTTCTGCATCTGCTTCGGAAGTCTCTGGTACAGCTGCAGAAACTTTCGACAGTGCATCGTCAACGGTGTCAGACGACGTACAGCAAAAGACTGTGGATGACAGTGCAGCATCTGCGGCGGCACAGAGTGCGGACAGTGCAGCAGAGCAGTCTGCATCACAGGCGCAAAGTGCAGCCAGCGCGGCAGACAGTGCAAAGTCTGCGGCGACAGATGCAGCAGCAGCGGCATCTTCCGCATCTGCTTCCTATTCTCAGGCAGAAAGCGCTTATTCACCGATGGTCTCGAAGCTGGTTTCAGCCATGAACCTTCCGGGGCTGAGCGGTCACATTGCGGATGTAAACGGTGCAGTCGGGACGGCACGGTCAGTCGCGGGAAGCTATGAGTCAGCCCAGAGCAGCTATCAAAGTGCGGCTTCGGACTACGACACAGCGATTCAGTCCTATCAGACTGCGATCCAGTCGTATGAGGATACGATTGCACAGTATCAGGAAGCGATCAAAGCATACCAGGAGCTGCTGGCTTCTGAGAATACTGCGTCCTCCGGCCAGCGTGAGCAAAAGGCTTCTGAAACACAGGCACCGGCTGCAGCTCAGACAAGCGAAACGGCAGCAGGAGCCCAGGCAGTCAGCACAGCTTCAGGTCAGACGGATCCGGAACCGGCGGCTTCGACATCAGTGGCCACTTCGTCACAGGAAAGTATTGCTTCAGAAGCATCACAGAAGACAGAGACAGCACAGGAAACGGCACAGGCAAATGAAGCCGCTGCATCCGCTGCAGAAGGGGCTGAAAGTGCATCGGAGACTACATCGAACCTGGCTGCAGGGCTTACAGAAGAACAGCAGAAAGCGATCAAGGCTGCTGTAGAGAAGGCTATTCAGGAACAGGCAGCAGAACAATATCAGAAGATGATTTCCTCTTCTGATACAGTAACCGTGAAACCTTCTGCGGAAAATCAGAAGGCAATTATCAGGTATGCAGAATCTGGTGTAGCATATCTGGCAGAACAGCATCAGATTACTGAAGCACAAAAGAACAAGGTTCTTCTTGGCCTGGAAGTTCTTTCCCAGAGGAACCAGATCAATGCCAGCAAACAGATGATTCTGGCTGCGGCAGGTGTCAAGTCAGGTGATGATCAGCAAACTCAGGTTACAAAGCTGAAGACACTTCAGTCAGACCTGGAGACGCTTTCAAAGAATTTAACACCAGAAAAACAGCGGGAATTGGTTGACAAGATTACGAAGCTTCAGAAGGGAGTATCTGATCTAAGTAACGGCTCCAAGCAGGTTCAGCAGGGATTTTCTGACGCAGCAAATGGCGCGTCTTCTCTCAGCGATGGCCTTCAGAAGCTTCAGGCAGGTGCTTCTCAGGTTTCGGCAGGTGCAGGCAGTCTGGATGATGCTGCCGGCAAGATCAAGACGGGTGCCAGCGCACTTGCAGCCGGTACTTCTTCTCTGAAGACCGGGACCTCTCAGCTCTCATCCGGCGCATCAACGCTCTACAGTGGAACCAGTCAGCTCCACAGCGGAACCAGCCAGCTCGCATCGGGTGCATCGCAGCTTTATGATGGAACGGAGGATCTTCACAAGGGATCCAGAACTCTTGTTGCCGGCACGGTCGCTGTGAATAACGGAGCAAAGAAGCTTTCAAATGGTGCTTCCGAGCTTGACAGCGGCGTGGCGGATGCGAAGAAGGGTGTCAAGCAGCTTGTTGACAATAATGACAAGCTGAATAACGGCGCTTCTGATCTTTATGACGGAACCAAACAGCTGAAGGACGGCGCAGATGATCTGGACGATGGTGCAAAGAAGCTGGATGACGGTGCTTCGGACCTGAATGATGGCGCGAAAGAGCTGAAGGACGGCATGAAGAAGTTCAACGATGAAGGAATCCAGAAGATTGTCGATCTGTTCGACGGCGATATCAAGGACCTTGCCGACAGGATGAAGGCGCTCAGAAGCGCAGGCAAGAGTTATGACAGCTTCTCTGGAATCAGTGATGACATGAAGGGTTCAGTGAAATTCATTATCCGGAGTGACTCGATCAAGAAGGACGATTCCGGATCGTCAGATGAAGAACCAACCACAGAAGCAGACTGACAATGATGACCTGGCTTTATTGCAGATGAAGGAAAGGATCAGGAGCAGACCTTATTGCAGGTCTGCTCTTTCCTTATATTGCAATTGGTAAAATCCAATCTGTGGCATTCATTATTACATCCTTAATATGCGGGATAAATGCAGGAATACCGGAATCTGTATGGCAGACAGACAAAACCGAAGAAAACATTACGAAATGGGTGAAAGGGGCGGATTTTTATTTGACAAAGAGGTTTGATTTGAATAGAATAAACATGTTCTACCCCGTAAGATGCGTAAGAGCGTCGGAGGGGAGACAATCATAGATGAATAGAGAGATCTATTCAGGCTCGGAGAAATACTCAAGAGGCTGAAGAGGCGCCCCTGCTAAGGGTGTAGGTCGGGTTTAACCGGCGCGAGGGTTCAAATCCCTCTTTCTCCGCGATCATATGGATTCAGAAAAAAGTTTTTGAAACAATAAAAAGTTGTTGACAAGCGATTGACTGAGTGATATGATATCAAAGTTGCCGCTGAGAAACAAAGGCAGCAAAACAGAGTACCTTGATAACTGAACAGTGAAACAACCTTGAAAGTTCTGAAAAGTTTTATTTAAGGAACTGACCTTTAAACAGTAAAAGGGATAAGAGATGTCA
>CACWKX010000031.1 GCA_902761585.1 uncultured Lachnospiraceae bacterium | reverse complement strand
AACAGCAATAGTTAAAATATCTTTGCATTCATTATAACATATATGATGATAAAATCCGGATTTTATCGCTATATTTAGTTAATCAGCAGGCACTATTTATGCACGTTTTCTAGAAATTATTCCAATAATTCATATATTTTGTCCATTTGTCTTTCATCTCTTCCCTGTTATTATGATATCTGTTCCTATTATTTGTTTGACTGTTTTATTCTGCCCCGTCGCCTGATTCACAAAATCAGTCTGACCCGGAGTGCAGTGAAAGGAGATGACATGGCGCCACGACTCTTATCCGGCAATCAAGTCGTTTACATCATGATGGAATTCGGCAGCATGCTTCTGTGGGACGAAGCCAGCAAGAAACGATTCATCGACTCGGTTCTGGAAGAAAAACGCCGACTCGGGATCGAGGTATACGCTTTCTCCATTTTCAGCGACCGGGCTTTTCTGCTGACCGGAAAGTTCGGAGCCTATACAGAGGAAGAGGCCTGCCACGATGTTCTCATAATCCTTCAGCATTATTTGAAAACCGGCTGGCTGACACAGGATGACCGCAGGCTCTTTCAGAATGGCTCAAACCTGAAGCTCTCCCTCTGTCTGTTGAACGGCAGGGATGAAATCGTGAATGCCCTGATCTATGTCCATCTCGTTGCGCGCGATCTCGGCTATGTACGGGCTGCATTTGATTACTGGTGGTCCTCCATCCAGATCTATCGGAACCGGCCCTCCTGGAACGGTCTCAACGCCGAGACAGTATACGAAAACCTTTCTCCCGACTCCGGACGCTCCAGGCGAAATCTTGTCCGCCGGCACCGGGAAATCGAACGCTCGGGCCGTTTCTTCCCAAATTGTCTGTCAGCGCCCGTCATCTTCACTACACTGGCCGGTCTTCCATCAGGTCCGGCAAGTCCGGCTTCCGGATGTCCGGAGAGGCCTGCTCACGCTGCCGCGGATGCTGAGGCCTCTGTTTCCTCTCTCATTACCCGTGCCGGGTAATAACCCAGCTTCCGCATTTTTTCTTAAGTTTCTCCTGTTTCTGTGACAAAGCAGCTGAATAATGGTATAAATGGATGACAGGAGGTAACTTCGAATGATCAAGAGATATGTAAAATTTGGCGTTTTGCTCGGAGCTGTCCTCAGCCTGACAGGCGTGCTTCTCTCCGGTTGTACCAGTACACAGTCCGGCAATCTGAGCAGCGGCAGCCAGACCCCTGCAGCGCAGGGCGGTTCCGCCACCCAGTCAGCTGCCTCGTCCGGTTCAGCGGATGCCCGTCCGGATCTCGTTCTTTCATCAGCAGACGGACAGTCCGGGACGACAAACCAGACCAGTCAGCCATCCACAAGCCAGAACGCACAGAATACCACGCAGCCTCAGACATCGGCAGCTTCCGGAACAGCCGACAGAGGAGACATCGTCACCTACGATGAGCAGCATCAGAATGGTGCTGAGGATGATACGCCTTCCGTCTATGATGCGGATGCGGACGATGATGATTCCAGCGAGACACTGCAGGGTGTTGATCAGTTCACCGGCTCCTTCAGCAAGGAGGACGACAGCGAATCCGTCACGCTCAGTCTTGACAATGACACCGATTTATCCTTCTCTTTCGCCAGCTGCGGTATCCATGGCAATGCACAGGTTTCCGGACAGACAGCTGTGTACACGGGGGATGATGACTACACCATCACATTTTCCGTCTCAGGAGATGTTCTCAGGGTGACGGTGGGCGGAGACGATGCCTCACAGTCTGCCATCAACGGTACCTACTACCGTGAATCTGAGACCGAAGCGGATGAGGACTAAATTTTGCTGATATTTTTATAAAACATCTTGACAATCTGCCTCCCGGCATGTATGATAGCAAAGTCATCGCGTTCGAGAGAACAGATTGTCATTCTGATTGAAGATTGTGGGATCTTAGCTCAGCTGGGAGAGCATCTGCCTTACAAGCAGGGGGTCACAGGTTCGAGCCCTGTAGGTCCCATCAGAAGTCAGAATCCATATATGGCGGAGTAGCTCAGTTGGCTAGAGCATGCGGTTCATACCCGCAGTGTCAAGAGTTCGAATCTCCTCTCCGCTACGTTCGGGAAGCCTTTGCAGGCTTCCCTTTTTTGTGAAAACTCCTGGCGTCCGCCCATCATCAAGTGCGGAGCACGAGATGACGGCGGAGTCGCCGAATCGAGTACTGTTCCTGCCTGTATGACTGCCGCTGTCTTCTGTGTCCTGACATGGTATATCCTCCTGAAAAGCGAAAAGTCCGGCGGAAGATTCCGCCGGACTTTTCGCTTTTTTCCTGCTCAGGAGACCTCTTTCATGTACGAATCCCATGTCGTACCAAACTGTTTGCTCCTCGCATTGATCTTCTGCATGATCTGATCCGCCGCACTTCCGGAAACGGGTGTCGGCTGGTAATTGTTGTAACTGCTGTCTGAACTGACAGAGACCGGGATAATTGCAATATTGTCATCCTTCTGCGCGCCGTCTCCAGTAACCGTAAAGGTCTGTCTGAACATCATGGCGTCCATGTCCCTCGGGTGCAGGTTGCCGCCGAAGCAGAAGTTCCCAAGTCCATACACAATGAACTTCCCATTGTACTTTTCAATGCCGGACACGATGTGGGAATGGGAGCCGACGACCAGGTCTGCGCCGGCATCAACCGCCGCATGTCCCAGCGTCACCATATCCTCATTTGGCTCCTCGACCAGCTCCGAGTTCCAGTGGAAGTCAACGATCACAAGCTGTGCATCCTCCGCCTTCGCCTGCTTAACAGCACTTTTCAGCTGGTCCAGACTCTCCAGCCCGTTCTCAACCGCATAGATGCCGATATATGCACATTTGACTCCATTCAGTTCCTGATAGGCGATATCGTTTCCATTGCACCAGGCAATCCCGGCACCGGTCAGCGCATCCTCTGTATCCTTCAGTCCCTGCTCGCCGTAATCCATCGAGTGGTTGTTGGCAAGTGTCACCGTCTCGATGCTCCCGTCCTTCAGGATCGCCGTATAAGCCGGATCCCCCTTAAATGTAAACTTCTTGTTCGCTCTCTGATCGGATGTCGTCAGGGTTCCTTCGAAATTCGCGATGGTCGCATCGTCCTGGCTGAGGATATCACGCACATTCTGGAAGAAGTAACTGTCTCCGTGGACAGCCTGGAAAGCTGGGAAACTGGTATCAGCCGCCAGGGACGGGTCCGTCCCAAGCGTACAGTCTCCGACCGCTGTAATCGTTACCGTTTTCGCGTCCGACACAGTAATCTCGGCTGTCGCATCTGGAAGGCCTTCCGCAGACGCCGTCACCTCTGCCTTTCCTTCAGAAACCGGAACAATGATGTTCCCCTGATCGATTCGGAAAACCTTCTCATCCGAGGATGTATAGGTAAGATGATTGACATACGCGTTCTTCGGTCTGACATCCGCATGGATGGTCAGCGAGCTGCCCGGCGTGACAAAATAGCTCTTCTTTGAGAATGAAAGAGACTCAGCCTCGGTGAACGTTCCGCTCACCGGGGCTGTCATATTTCCAGCCTTGTCAACTGCATACCACCAGTAAATCTGGTCCTTCTCTTCCTCAAAGGGCTGCGTGTAGGCCTGATAGAGCGGTACATCTGACACAGGGCCCGTCACACCATAGTAAATGCCGGCCACGCCAGAGGTGTCATCTGCTGCCTCCAGTGTCACCTTTCCGGCAGATTCATGAACCGTGACAACCGGTGGTTCTGCATCCACATATGCCAGCTTTACCGTGGCATTCCGGACCTTGTCTGTCGATACAACCATCAGCTTCAGCGTTCCGGTTGCCGCATGAACGGTGATATCCGTCTTTTTATCTCCGGAAAACCCGACCGCATCCCCATTGACGGTGACCGACTGGATGGTTTTGGGGGCACGGATCGAAAGGGTCACATCGCCGGCGGCTGTATACGAGGTCGGCTGCCGCCGGATACGGACCGTCAGTCCCTCGTCCGCCGTGATGCCGCTGCCAGATGAGGAAGCGGATCCGTCTGCGCCGGATCCTGCCGCCCAAAAAATCAGAAGCACGGCAAGAAGGATTCCTGCTGCCAGGAAGCCTGCCATGATCAGGCCTCTCTTTTTCCTGTCCTGCGGGGTCGTCTCCCCCATCCCGGCTGCCTTTGCTGAAGCCAGCTCTGCCCGAGGATCTGTTCCGAGAATCTCCGAAACGCTTGCCTGGTTCTTTCCCTGTCTGCTTTTCCCTGCTTTCAATCCGGAGAGCCTGCCGCTCAAACCGCTAAGAAATCCTCCTGGGCCACCCCCTGCGTTCTTCAGGAAACGGTGCCCTCCTTCCTGCGTTCTCCTGCTTCCGCTGTCTGCGGCAGACAAATCAGGCAGAGGACCTGTCTTTGAGCCATCAAGGTCTATGACCTCAACCTGTTTATGGTTGGCATTCTCATTCAGATTGACAACCTCGATGCTGCGCGGCATCGCTGCCGGCGCCTGATCTGCTGCAGGCACTTCACTCCCCGCAGTCGCCTGCCCTGCTGCAGGCACTTCACGCCCCGCAGTCGGATGAGCGCTCTCTTCGTCCTGCTGCGTTCCCTCCTGCCAGCTGACAGCCGGCTTCGTCTCCGACTGTGTTTCTTCGGCTACTGTGGGCTTCTGCAGATTTCCTTCAGCCGCATCCGACTGCACAGGCCCATCCTTCTCAGTCGGCTGTTTGTCCTGTGGATTCCCGGCTTCTGCGCTTTGCCTCTTCGATCCAAGGAGACCCGACACACGTCCAAGCATTTTCGAAAGGGAAGATCCTTCGTTCCGTGACTGTCTCTTCGCCTCTTCCGCTTCCCCGGCCGGTCTCTCAGACCGGAAGTCTGCCTCGTCCGATTCAAAATCATCCAGGGACGGATCCTTTTCCTGAGATCGCCTGAAAGCACCCGCCTGCTCCTCTTCCTTCTTCCCGTCATCCGGACGGATCCATTGCTTCACAGGAAGATCCGGAATCCGGACATGACGGAGATTGAAACGCGGGGGCTGCTCCATTCGCCTCTTCCAGTCGTCCTCCGGCTGGTCCGGCTCACTTCCGGCAGTGTCCGTCGGCTGCTCCGGTTTCCACGGCGCTTCCGGCACAGAAGCTGATCTTTCCTGTCCCGGTGCGCTCGTCCCGACAGACGATGATGCCCCCACACCGGTTTCTGTCCTCTCGGATGCGCCCTCCGGCTGCGGGGCATGAATCTCTCTCATCTCTATCTCCGGAGATGCCGGAACTCCATACAGAAGCTTTCCGATATCATCTCCCTCTGATCGTCCTTCCGGCTGCGGTTCCGGCGCATATGGCTCCGGTTCCTCCTCAGCTCCGAACTCATCCTCATCCAGCGGTTCTTCCTCTTCCGGATCGTCGTTATCCCGGATCCTGCTGCCATGAGTCTCCCTTTGTACATCTTTCTGATCCGGGTTCTCATCCTCACGCGAAAGACGCTGGATCAGGCTTCCAAATCCGCCCCGGATTTTCTCAGCCAGACGTCTGGGGAGAGAGTCCTGCTCAGGTATCTCTTCCGGATTTTCCTCTTCCGGGTTTTCGTCCCCCTTCCCCGCCATCTCTTCGGAGCTGTCTCCTCCCTCTGACGGCTGCTGCCCCTGCGCTGCTTCACGGACAGACTCCACGCCTCTCTTCGGAAGACGCGCAATCCCCCAGTGAAGCTTCAGATCCGTCTCCTCCGGCTGTGCTTCCTCCGGTTTCTTCTCCTCCAGCCTCTCCATATCGGTGGAAAGATCCGGCGAGAACACCGCAGATGCCTCGGCTTTTGCCTCACTGACAATGGCTTCAGTCTGCTCTTCCGCCTTCCGGTTGAGTGCTTCCTGCCGCTCTTTTTTCTCCTGCTCTTCCTTCTCGCGCTGTCTTTCCGCTTCTTCCCGGGCTTTTTCTCTCTCTCGCGCCCGGCGTTCCGCTTCCTGACGCGTGTCGAAATGAATCTTCACAACCCTCGATCTGACGGCCGTGCTCTCGTCTGATGTTTCCTTAAGCTCCTTCAGAAGCTCCCTGATTTCTTCGTTATCCATGAATCATTCACACCCTGAAGTAGTCAACGCCACTCTCAAATACCTTCATGTCCTGCTCGCCGCTGATATTGATCGCGACGCCCTCGCCTCTGCGCTCGACATGTGCCATCTTTCCAAAGATTCGCCCGTCCGGGCTCGTGATCCCCTCAATGCAGCAGACCGAGCCGTTTACGTTCCACTCACTGTCAGATGTGACCGTTCCTTCCGGCGTGCAGTACATGGTCGCTGCCTGTCCATTTTCAAGCAGCTTCCGTACCCAGGCCTCATCCGCCACGAACCGGCCTTCACCGTGGGAAGCCGGATTCACATACACGCCACCTGCCTCTGCCCTGCTGAGCCAGGGGCTCTTCTTTGAAACGACCCTGGTGTATACCATTCTTGAAATGTGCCTGTGAATGGTATTGAAGGTCAGTGTCGGAGAATCCTCCTTCTGCCCGACGATCTCGCCATACGGTACAAGCCCCAGCTTGATCAGGGCCTGAAAACCGTTGCAGATGCCAAGTATGAGCCCATCGCGTTCGTTAAGGAGTCTTGTGACAGCCTCCTTCAGTTTCTCGTTGCGGAAGGCTGTTGCAAAGAACTTTGCAGAGCCATCCGGTTCATCTCCTGCAGAAAATCCGCCCGGGAACATGAGAATCTGAGCTTTGTCGATCGATGCCGCAAACTCATCGATCGATTCCGATATTTCTGCCGCTGTCCGGCTCCGCAGAACCTTCACACCCGTGTTGGCTCCCGCAGCATCGAAGGCCTTGGCCGAATCATACTCACAGTTTGTTCCCGGAAAGACCGGGATAAAGACATTCGGCTGCGCAAAATGATGCGTGCAGACTGCAATCTGCGGCACCTCGCAGATCGGAAGCTTTTCCGGCGCCTCTGCGCTTTCCTCCGGCCTGCCCGGTTGAGAGTGGAAAACCTGCTCCAGCGTTCCAGTCCAGGAAGATATAGCCTCCTCTACCGGAATTGTGATGCTCCTGTAGGACAGCTTCCGGTCATCCGTCACAACACCGACCACCGTATAGGTTGTGTGAAGCTCTGAGACTTTCCCATCCGGTACCTCTGCCACAATTGCACCAAAATCCGGGAAGAACAGATCCTCAGGTGCGACCGAATGCTCGATACGGAAGCCGAGATGATTGCCGAATGCCATCTTTGACAGGGCAGCCGCGACCCCCATCCGGTCGATCGCATAGGCTGAAATCACTCTCCCAGCCTTCACGTCCTCAAAAAACCTGCCATACTGCTCTTTTGCCGCCCCATAGTCCGGAAGATCGTATGAATCCCTCGGAACCTGGATCAGAACAAGCTTTGATCCCGCCTTCTTCAGCTCCGGCGAGATAATATTGCCAAGCTCATTGACATCGACCGCAAACGATACGAGTGTCGGCGGCACATCAATATCGTCAAATGTTCCTGACATGGAATCCTTCCCGCCGATGGAGGCCAGACCGAATCCCCGCTGTGCCGCGTATGCCCCGAGCAGTGCCGCCAGCGGCTGACTCCATCTCTCCGGGTCCGTGCTCATCCTTCTGAAATACTCCTGGAAGGTAAAATGAATCTTCCTCCAGTCTCCGCCGCCTGCAACAATGCGCGCGACAGACTCCAGAACAGCGTACTGTGCCCCATGATACGGGCTCCAGGAAGAAAGCCAGGGATCAAACCCAGCTGCCATCATTGTAACCGTGTCACATGTTCCCTTCAGAACCGGAAGCTTTGCGACCATCGACTGCGTCTCTGTCAGCTGATACCTCCCTCCATAGGGCATGAGGACCGTTCCTGCGCCGATGGAGGAGTCAAACATCTCCACAAGCCCCTTCTGTGAGCAGCCGTTCAGATCCGAGAGACTTTTGAGCCATCTGTCCCGGACCTCCGCCTCGTCGAGCGGTTTTTTCTCAAAGAACCGGCTGTTCTCATCCGGCTCTTCAATTCTGGCATCTGTCTCCTGATGTGCCCCATTCGTGTCGAGGAAAGCCCGCTCAATGTCGACGATGGTCTTCCCTCTCCAGTTCATGACCAGCCTCGGCTCCTCTGTAACCTTCGCCACCTCTGTAGCCTCAAGGTTCTCCTCCGACGCATATTTCATGAAAGCCGGCTCATCCATTGGATCGATGACGACCGCCATCCGTTCCTGCGACTCCGAAATCGCAATCTCAGTTCCGTCAAGTCCTGCATATTTCTTCGGAACCTTGTCAAGGTCAATGACAAGACCGGCTGCCAGCTCTCCAATCGCAACAGACACACCACCTGCCCCGAAGTCATTGCACTTGCGGATCAGCTTCGAAACCTCCGGTCTCCTGAACATCCGCTGAAGCTTACGCTCTGTTGGTGCATTTCCCTTCTGAACCTCAGCCCCGCACACCTCGATCGACTGCGCGTTATGTGCCTTCGAGGATCCGGTCGCACCCCCGATTCCATCCCGTCCGGTCCGTCCGCCGAGCAGGATAATCACATCTCCCGGCCTCGAATCCGCACGGAGAACATTCTTCCTTGGAGCCGCCGCTATGACTGCGCCAAGTTCCATTCGCTTTGCGACATAATTCGGGTGGTAAAATTCCTTTACATATCCGGTCGCCAGTCCAATCTGGTTGCCATAGGAACTGTAGCCATGCGCAGCCTCCCGGACCAGCTTCTTCTGAGGCAGCTTTCCGTTCATCGTCTCACCGATCGGCTGACGGGGATCTGCCGCACCTGTGATACGCATCGCCTGATAGACATAGGTTCTGCCGGACAGCGGATCGCGGATCGCGCCGCCCAGACAGGTTGCCGCACCGCCGAAAGGTTCTATCTCGGTCGGGTGGTTGTGCGTCTCGTTCTTGAAATTCACAAGCCACTCCTCGGTCTTCCCATCGATTGTGACAGGAACCACGATGGAGCACGCGTTGATTTCGTCCGTGTCCTCCTGGTCAGTCAGCCTGCCCTCCTTCTTCAGGATCCTGGCGCCCATGGTCGCCAGATCCATCAGACAAACATATTTACCCTTCCGGTCGCCGTAAACCGTCCTTCGATCAGAGAGATATTGCCGGAGGGTTTCCTCGATCGGCTTTTTATATTGTCCATCTTCGATGGATATTGTTCTGAGCTCCGTTGCAAATGTCGTATGTCTGCAGTGGTCAGACCAGTAGGTATCCAGCACACGGATCTCTGTTACGGTCGGATCCCTGTGCGCCTCCTGCAGATAGTAGGTCTGGATGAACTGAAAGTCACGGAAGGTCATCGCAAGATTCAAGGATTCATACAACGACCTGAGTTCCTCCTCAGCAAGAGAGCGGAAATGATCAAAGACACGGACGTCTGCTGGCTGTTCATACCGTCTTTCCAGCGTATCCGCCTTTTCCAGGGACGCCAGCCTGGAATCAACCGGGTTGATCACGTAGCTCTCTATCCGGTCGATCTCCTCATCTGAGAGATTCCCCCTGCAAACATAAACCGTCGCTGTGCGGATCCGGACATCGCCTCTCTCTCCGAGGAGCTTCACACAGGCCTCGGCAGAATCCGCCCTCTGATCGAACTGTCCAGGCAGATACTCAACCGCAAACACCCTTTCGTCATCTGCCACAGGGAAGGTTTCCTCCGTGAGATCGTCAACAGGCGGCTCCGAAAAGACACACTTCTCGGCTTCCCGGAACACCACGTCGCTGATATTCTCGACATCGTAACGGATCAGAATCCGGATCCCTTTCAGTTCCGGAATCCCCAGATAATTTCTGACCTCATGAGCCAGACTCTCCGCTGCGCCGCGAAACCCCTTTTTCTTCTCAGCATAGACTCTTCTGACACTCATCCGCTCTTCTCCTCTTTGATGTGGGACTGGCCTGTCTCCCAGGCACAGCAGGTTGCAAAAAATGGGAACTGAATTCATCAGCTTTCAGGCTGGTTCAGCTGCCTTCTTAGTTCACTTTCCACCTTGCCCGCCTCGCTCTCCTCACTCTGGAGCACAGTCTGCTGGCGTTTCTCTGTTCCGAGGTGAAACATCCACATTCGTTCTCTCCAGGCAAAAGCCAGGACTACCGCGGCAGTCAGTACGATGATGATGATCAAGGCTCTGACTGTTGTTTTCAAAGCTTTGGATCGATTCTCATATTCTTCAAAACTGTCGAGAGGCCTGTCCCGTCTGCGTCCGGGGGGTGCCGTACGAAAATGAACTTTCTTCCGTTCTTTCTTCTGCTGTTTCTCAAGCCGCGCCGCTCTCTTCTCCTCCGGACTCACCGGAACCCTCGCACCGCACTGGCTGCAATAATGATCCGTTTTCCGGAGCGGAGCCCCACACTTTCTGCAAACTCTCATACCCGTTCCCCGGGCCGGAGCGTCCTCGCTCCGACGCTCTCACATCACTGATAAAGAAGATTGGAAGAAACAGACAGACTGCTCCACTTGTCCGTTCCTGTCTTCACATTGGCCGCCGGGATATTCACTGTAACGAGCATACTTTGTCCGCCCTCGACCGCCTGCTGAACAGGCGTGTTCACCGATGCCACCTGTTTTGTACCATCGGTCAGCACCAGATCGATGCTGTCGCACCACTTCGTCCCCTCCTGGCCGTTTGCAAGCCACAAAGCAAGTCCGAGGCTGCCGTCTGTGTTCTGCCAGGCCATATTCACAAGGCTGTAGAACGCCCCGTCGAACACACCTTTTTCAGAAAAGCGAAGGGCCAGATAAGGATACAGGTCAACCGCATTTCTTCCGCTTCCAAGGGCAGCCTCATACCCTTCCGGATACTTCCCGGAAAAGAAATTGTCCTCCGGAAGTGCCGCCGCTTTCCAGCCGTCTTTGTACTTTGCAATGCGCACCAGCACCGAATACCACTGTACCGAACCATCCTTCTCAACCTCATAATCGGTCAATCCGACCCCAAAATAGTACGGTGACTGGGTCTTGTCTTTCGTCGGATCCAGGAAGCAGACATCTTCATGCCCCGTGAGATTCTTTGTTTCCGCCTCCGCCTGGCTCACAGACTTCATCTGATTCTGCAGCGTGTCGGCGTCCATCGCAGTTTCAAAGCAGGAAGCAAAATTCTCGTTGTCCGTCAGCTCCGCATAGTGCTTCATCTTCGAATAGAGCGCTCTTGCCTGCCTGACAGCCTCCTCTGCGGTAATTCCCTCAGCCTCTGCATTCATCGGTCCGGCTCCGTCCGACTTCCCGTCTGAAGACACTCCTTCTGTTTCATCCGCCTTCTCCCCGGAAATCGCCGCAGTCGAGCCCTCCTGAGCTGCTCCCTGGGAAAGCGCGATTGCATCCTTTTCCCCGCTGCCAGCCGTCTCCCGTGCAGTCTCTGTCTCCGACTCCCCCAGGATCACTGCCGGTGCAGCCCCCACTCCGAAGGCACACTCCATCGCCAAAACCCCGGCCAGCCAAACAGCCGCAGTCCTATTTCTCATCATGACAAAACCTCCATCCGTCTGCTCTGCTTAAACACACCCCTCCGCACCATCCAGCAGACTCGCACCCAGATTTTATAATGTTTCAGTGTATAAGTCCAGTCGCTGTGCACAGACCTGCGACGTGCTTGCACGTCTGCAGGTCTATGCACATGCGACGACAACCGGAAATGAACGTGAAGCGACGCGTCAGCGGCGCGGGAACGCGAATTTTCGGTTAGCGCCCTGCAAGCTGCGAAAGCAGCGGAAGGGCGCGTGGGACTTATACGCGTCACAGTGACGACAACAGGCATGAGCGTGAAGCGACGCATTTTATTTACAGACACCACGGCGTCTCCCACTGGTACTTTTCCATCACCACGTGGCCATCCTGAAACTCCACCCCGTCCTCCTTCAGCAGCCTGATCTGCTCATTCTCTCCACCAAAAGCGAACGCTTTGGAGACGGCTCCGTCCTTTGTCACAACCCGGTAACACGG
>CACWKX010000030.1 GCA_902761585.1 uncultured Lachnospiraceae bacterium | reverse complement strand
TGCGTCAGGCGCAGTAACTATTAACAGGCTTTATGCCGTTTGAAGCGGAACAGCATGCCGTTCCTTTGGAACGGTTGTGCTGTTTCCCCGGAATATGCACAGGTTTCTTAAGACTGAAAGTTTATCAGCAGCGGACTATATAAAAACTATCAAATCAGCACTATTTCCATTCAATTTCTTCACATATCAGATAGGGATATATCAGGCATGCCATATATAACAGGGCTTGTGGTTTGAGCATTGAAGATGATCGGAAGGGAAAATGTTACAGAAGGGGGCCTTTTTTAGGAAGGTCAGATTCTTATTGACAGGTGATAAAAGCAATGATAATGTATCTGTGCCAGATACAGATACAGAGAGTTATAAATAGTGATCTCCAGGAATACGTAGAGCCAGGAAGGAAAATCATGAATACAGAAACAATCAAAAACAGAAAAAGCGTAAGAACTTACGAGGAACAGCAGATTCCGGAACAGACCATGCGGCAGATACGGGAATTTCTGAATCAGGATGACAATCCGTTTGGCGTTCCGATTACATTTTCCATTCTTGACGCGGATAAGGATGGAGTCAGCAGCCCGGTGATCCTGGGGGCACATACCTATGTGGCGGGGAAATATAAAAAGCAGAAAAATGCAGAGATAGCATTTGGCTATTCTTTTGAGAAGTTCATTCTCTATGCGACCTCCTTAGGGCTCGGAACAGTATGGCTGGCAGCGACCATTGACCGTAAAGCATTTGAAAAAGCGATAAATCTCGGAGAAGATGAAGTCATGCCTGCGGTAACACCTCTGGGGTATGCTGCACAGAAGCGTTCCTTGCGGGAGAATCTGATGCGCAAGGGAATGAGATCAGACCAGCGCCTGCCGTTTGAAACACTCTTTTTTGAGGGCGACTTTCAGCATCCGATGCAGGAAGAGAACGCAGGTGAATGGGCAAGGCCTCTTGCCATGGTACGTCTGGCGCCTTCCGCAACAAACAAGCAGCCGTGGAGAGCGGTGGTAGAAGGCAACAGGGTACATTTCTATGAAGTGAAAACTAAAGGCTATGACAAGGAATCTACCGGTGATATTCAGAAAGTAGATCTCGGAATCGCACTATGCCATTTCGAGATCGCGGCAAAGGAAGCTGGATTTAACGGAAGATTTATGCAGTCCGATCCGGGAATCACGATCGCAGAAGGCACAGAATATATTGCTACTTATGCAGGGGAGATAGAGTGATGGATACCAAATTTTCATCCGCTATCCATGCACTGATTCTGATCTCGGAATCTGAAACGCCGATGAATTCGGATCAGATCGCAGCGAGCGTCGGGACAAATCCAAGTTATGTAAGAAAGTTGACGACGAGGCTCAGCAAGGCTGGAATCATAGAGGGGCATCCAGGGGTCAGCGGCTTTCATCTTCTGCAAAAACCGGAACAGATATCCCTGTTTGCTGTGTACAGGGCAGTGATGGAAACAGATTCCCTTCATCTGTTTGATCTTCATCAGAATCCCAATGACGCCTGCATTGTCGGGCGAAACATTCGCCCGGTTCTGGGCCGGATGTTTCGGGACATGGAGATCGATATAGAGAACCGGCTGCAGGGCATGACGCTTGCAGACTGCATTACGGATATGGGCAGGTATATTGTGGAGCACAGCAAAGAAGGATCGGAGGAAACGATAAAATGAAGGCGGCAGTATTGACTCATTATGATAAAAAAGGCACAGAGCTGGAAATCCGGGAGATTTCGACGCCGATTCCAGAAGAGGATGAAGTTCTGGTGAAGATCATGACAGCGGCTGTCAATCCTCTGGATAACATGATCATCCGCGGGGAAGTAAAGCTTATTGTGCCCTATGCGATGCCGCTCGTGATGGGCAATGAGTTTGCCGGCGTCGTGGAGAAAACCGGGAAGAATGCTGTCCGTTTCAAACCAGGGGACCGTGTGTACGGGAGAATGCCGCTGAAGAAGATCGGAGCCTTCGCTGAGTACGCCGCGGTGAAGGAGACGGCACTGGCTGTTATTCCGGAGTATCTCTCCTTCGAGGAAGCGGCAACGGTTCCCCTGACAGCGCTGACTGCGATGCAGGCATTTGAGGTGATGGATGTGCATGCCGGAGAATCTGTCTTCATTTCCGGAGGGACCGGAAGCCTTGGCGCCATGGCGATTCCGGTGGCAAAGAGTCTCGGCCTGCACGTTTACACCAACGGCAGCGGTGAAAATGAAGAGCGTGTAAGAAAACTGGGAGCAGAAAAATTCATCGACTACAGGAAAGAAAACTATGCGGATGTTCTCTCCGGGGTGGATCATGTCCTGGATACGCTGGGCGATCGCGAGCTTCCGAATGAATTCAAGGTGTTGAAAGAGGGCGGAAATCTGGTTTCTCTGCGCGGACTGCCGAACGGACGATTTGCCAGAAGAAGCGGCATGCCGTTATTCAAGCAGCTTCTCTTTCAGCTGGCGGGTAGTAAATATGATCGTATGGCGGCAGCGAAAAAACAGACCTATGATTTCCTGTTCGTGCACGAGGATGGCAGCCAGTTAGACAGGATCGGCAGGCTTTTTGATAAGGAACACCCACTGGAAACATCGATCGATACCGTTTTTACTTTAGAAGAGATTAACGAGGCGCTTGCCAAGGTGAAACAGGGGAAGTCCAAAGGTAAGACGATTATCACAGTGAGAGAGCAATAATCGGCGGTTTCACATAGACCCGTTGGAACGACCGGAGAATGACTGAGCAGGTGACAGATCTGTCACCTGCTCAGTCATTTTTATGTCATTTCTTCATGTTAGACTATCGTTGTTCATGGGAGGAAAGGGTTATGGATATATTGAAATGCAGCAATCTGACACGTATATATGGAACCGGTGGCGGGAAGACGGTTGCTTTGAACCATGTCCATTTTTCAGTTCAGAAGGGTGAATTTGTGGCGATTGTCGGGCCGTCCGGATCCGGCAAGTCCACGCTTCTGCATCTGCTGGGAGGGGTGGACCGTCCGAGTGAGGGAACAGTTGAAGTAGGAGGAACTGATTTGTACACCCTGGATGAGGATAAGCTGGCGATCTTTCGGAGACGTCATATCGGTCTTGTCTATCAGTTTTATAATCTGATTCCTGTTCTGACAGCGGAGGAGAACATTGTGCTGCCATTTCTGCTGGACAGCAGGAAGGTTGATACAGAGAGGCTCAATGAGATTCTGTCCTATCTGCATCTGGAAGACAGGAGGACGTATCTGCCATCTCAGCTCTCGGGCGGGCAGCAGCAGCGCGTCTCGATCGGAAGGGCGCTTTTTACACATCCGTCCCTGCTTCTATGCGATGAACCGACCGGGAATCTGGATCGGAAAAACAGTGAGGAGATTGTCAGTCTGCTGAAGGAGTCCAACCGTCGGTTCGACCAGACGGTCATTCTGATTACACACGATGAGCGGATTGCACTTCAGGCAGACCGGATGCTTTATATGGAGGACGGGCAGATTCTCAGGGATGAGATGATCCGTCAGCCATGCGTGCATTCATCCGAGGACCCTGCTGGCGGGCTGTCTGGTGTGCGAGCGGCGAGTGTGGCTGCAGAACGGCCAGCGAAAGTGCCCGTCGGACAGAATTTTAGTATGTCTGACGCGCAGGGTGTCTGTGCGGGGCTCCAGAACCAGGAGGGAGGCGCATGAAGCGATGAGCAGAGATAATGCGGTTTTTCTTGTCACCAGGCGCTACATGCAGAAAAACCGGAAAAGGAATATCCTCTATATTCTGGGGCTGACTCTATGCATTGCGCTGCTTGTCTGCGTGTTCATCGGGAGAGATACGGCGGTCCGGTACATGGCAGATGTTACAGCGGCGGGGAGTGGAGACTGGCACATTGCGTTCAGCAATGTGCGCAAGGGGGAATACGAGAAGATCGCATCTTATCCGTTTGCCGCCAAGGTCGGCATATCCGGCAATGAAGGAGACACCGTTTTCCCGCAGAGCGGCAATCCGGAGCGGCCGTTTCTGAATATCCGGCTGTACAATCCTTCCATGTTCAGTATGGCGAATATCCATGTGTCAGAGGGCCGGCTCCCGCAGAGGGAAGGCGAGGTCGTGCTCTCCAGGACAGCTCTGGATGATGGCGGAACCATAGCGCTGGGAGACACCATCAAGGTGCAGACATTCAGAAGATTCATCCACAATTTCAGCGGCACAGACCTGGTATTTCCATTTCTGGAACTTCAGATCAAGGCCGGGCAGACCGTGAAGGTCGGAGATTCTTTCGGATATTTCCCAGAGGGAGATGCCTTTTACAAAGAGTGTCAGGAGATCCACGTACCGACCGGATATGAGACCTCGCTCAGGGTGGTCGGTTTTATGGAGGTGCCTTATTATGAAAATGCAGGGCAGGCTGCATACACAGCGCTGACTTATTTGCCGGACAGAAGCGCAACTGAACCGGCAGACGGCAGTCTCGGGAAGGTTACTGTCAGTGTAGAGCTGACGGACGGCTCACTCAACTCAGGTGCGGTGAGTGGGCTTCGAAGTCAGCTGGAAGAGGAGTGGGGAGACAGGGTGACCTTCAATGACAAGGTTCTTTCCTTCTTCGGGATGTCCGGGGACTCGACGATTAACAAGATCATTGCGGCAGCGCAGATTTTCTTCGTGCTTTTCATCCTTGCAGCGACAATGATCCTGATCCGTAACATTTTCAATATCTCATATGAGCAGAGGTGCCGATATCTTGGCATGCTGTCATCTGCCGGAGCGACAGCCCGGCAGAAACGGGACAGTGTCTACTGTGAAGCCTTTCTTCTGCTGGCGCCGTCCCTGCCGTTTGGATTTCTCAGCGGACTTCTGATCGTCTGGGGCGGAGTCCGGATCCTGAAACCGATCACGGAGATGATGCAGCAGGGAGCGGTACTGGCGGTCCTATCGGATGTCCCGGTGCGCCTGACCGTCAGACCGGGGGCGGTTTTCCTGGTCATCTGCTGCAGCGTGGGAATCGTCCTGCTCAGCGCACTTCGGCCGGCGGCAAGGATCGGGAAAGTCGGTCCGATTGAAAGCGTCAGAGGAGTGGAGGATGCTGCAGGGGGCAGGAGAGCGCGAGGCAGCAGGAGAATTATACATAGAAAGAAGCCCTTCATTAGAGAATCCGGCATCAGGCTGCTGGCAAAGGGATTCTTTCGGCATGAAAAACAGCAGCAGGGAAGCATCGTTCGCGCACTCGCAGTGTTTTTTGCGATCATCATGACGGTCTCCTATGCCGGAACCGGCGTGATTCAGATGGTGGATTATAAGCTGAATCGGTCATCAGATGAAGTGGTCGGCGATGAACTGAAACGAAAGTGGTCCGTTGTGTCTGATGGGGATGAGTCTGCGGATATGGACCAGGTTTACAGCCAGCTGAAGAAGACGGCTGGAATCCGGAACCTGATTCGCTATGACGAGAGTACGCCGGGCGTATTTACTAGCACTGCCCGGGATCTGTATTCCCAGGAATACTGGAATGCTCTCTATCAGATTCTGAAACAGTACGGGGTCTCGAAGAAGGCATTCACACGAGACTATTACCAGAACGGGTTTTTCGGGACGGTATCCGTTCTGGCCCTCGATGACAGGGAGTTTGACAAGATGCTGAAGGCGGTCGGCGGGGATTCTGAAGGATCTGGAGACAATCCGACGGATCACGCCGCGGGGGCTGAAAAAGTGGTATCCTGTATCCTGTGCAGCTCCGGTAACCTGTCGACAGACAGTTATCAGATCTGGGGGAAAAAGCCGTCTGGATACAAATATGTGGAAATCTCCCGTATGACGGATAAAAAGGTTGGAGACCTGATTCAGACTACACTTACCGGAGATGATGGAAAAGATCATGCTGTCTCCTTCCGAATTGCGGGGATCGGAGACATGAAGCAGGTCTCAAGGTGGCTGAAAATCAACGATGGGCAGTATATCCGGCTGTTTGTCCGGGAGAGCCTTGTGAAATGGGCAAACCGGAGACTGAGCCAGGCCTTCTCAACGGTGATCAGCTTTGATGCCGGGAAGGAGGCGGAGACGGTGCTCTCGCAGATCGAGTCGGCAAAGCATCTGCAGCTGGTCGATTCAGGGAGTCTTGAAAGCGGTTCCTTCCTGGAGATGGTGGCGAAGATGATCCGTACCCTGATGCTTTTGTTTCTGCTTTTCAGCTCTTTGATCTGCTTTCTGAATGTCTATAATTCTGTCTGCAGTCTCTTCGTGGTGCGGAGAAGGCAGAATGCGATGCTGCGGTCAGTGGGCATGACGAGGAAGGAGATGCGCCGGCTGGTGCTGAGGGAGTTTTCCGGACTGACCCTCGAGGCAATTCTGGTGTCGCTGCCGGTCTCAGCTGCTTTGTGTCTGGTTTTCGATAGGGTGATTATGGAGGCATTTGGCAGATTCTCGATTCCGGTTCCGTATGGTATGATTAGCCTGATGATACTTGCGACAGCGGTGGTTGTCCTTTGTATTGCTCAAGGCAGATGCAAGAGGGAAGCCGCATCAGACATCATTGAGGAAATCAAGACGGAGAGTATATGATCCTGATTGTGGAAGATGATCGGATGCTGATGATGGGACTGCAGGTTGCCCTGAAGACAAAGGGCAGCCAGGTCCTTCAGGCCGGTTCTGTGAGAGAAGCCTTGTCTGTGTACGATCAACAGGCGGGCAGCATCGATTTTGTACTGCTGGACATGCGGCTTCCGGATGGAACCGGCATGGAGGTCTGCAGGCATATCAGACGCAGGTCATCTGTACCGATCATCTTTCTGACAGCGTGTGATGATGAAAAAAATGCGGTTGAAGCACTGGGCAGCGGTGGGGACGACTACATGACGAAACCGTTCCATCTCAGGGAACTGCTTGCGAGAATGGATGCTATCCGGCGCAGAAGCGCGCCGCAGAGGGAGAAAAAGACGATCTTCCGGGTCGGGGAGAATGTGATCGATATCCGGAAGGGGAGAGTCGAAAGGCAGGGAAAGGAGATCCTGCTCTCAGCGGTCGAGTACAGGCTGCTTCTGGTATTCCTTCAGAACCGCGGGCAGCTGCTCAGACGGAATCAGATTCTCTCTTTTCTGTGGGATGATGGGGGAGAATTCGTGAATGACAATACGCTGACGGTTTACATCAGGCGGCTGAGGCAGAAGCTGGATGATGAGTCCGGGCGGCAGATTGAAACGGTGCGCGGTATGGGATACCGGCTTCGGGAAGATTCCTGAACCGGGATGGATGCGGGCTTCAGGATCGGGGAAATCGTGATGGAGAGAACCATAACGGGAGTGTTATAGTGGAGAGATCCTGGGGGTTCGGCGTGCGGATGTGGACAGAGAGGGCAGGAGAATGTCTGTGCTTTGGCTTGGCCTGTTTTCAGGTGTCTTACTGACTGTGATGACGCTGGCTGCCGGGGAACTGGTCAGACTTCGGCGAATCAAGAGAGAAATCAGAGAACTGACGGCTTACACGGAGCAGGTGCAGGACAAAACGCAGCTGCCTTCTATGGATACGATGCAGGAGGGGGATGTCAGAATTCTCCAGAGTGAGGTATACAAGCTTGCAGCGTCGCTGCATGAGCAGTATGCCAGGGAAAAAGCGCGCAGCAGGTATCTGGCTGAGATGCTTGAAAACATTTCTCATCAGATGAAGACCCCGCTGTCAGTCATTACCCTCATGAGTGAAAACCTGATGGGGGATGAACTGGATAAGGAGACAAGGGAGAGCTGCGTCCGCTCGATTCATGAAAGCGCAGATCATCTGAACTGGCTGGTTCATACCCTCCTGGCGATTGCGCAGATGGACGCAGGAGCGCTTGTCTTTCGTCGGGAGAACGTCAGCCTGGCAGTGCTTCTGGCGTCTGTGATTCAGGATCTTTCTGTCTGTGCCGAGCTGAATGGGACAGAGCTGGAGATGAATGTTCCGGGGAATGTATCGATCATTACAGATTTCAAATGGACGAAAGAGGCACTGAGCAACATCATTCGCAATGCAATCGAGCATACGCCAGGCGGAACAGTCCGGATCAGGGCAAGCCAGTCTGTGGTTGCCGTGGATCTGGATATCTGTGACAACGGTTGCGGCATATCAGCCGGAGATCTGCCCCATATCTTTGAACGGTTCTACAAGGGAAAGCAGGCCTCGCCGGACAGCGCCGGTATCGGTCTGTCGCTGGCGAAGGAAGTGATTCAGAAGCAGAACGGCAGCATTGAGGCTTCAGGAGCGGAAGGCGAAGGCACGGCATTCCATATCCGGTTCTTCCAGACCGGGACGCTCTAAAAGGAGGGTGAGACCCAGGAAAGGTCCGCGCGTTCTGCATCTGAGGCATACACCTGCGATCCGAGTCTGACTCGATTATTCAGCCTGATCCGCTGTTGAGGAGACAGATTTCGCGGTGTTCAGAAAAAGCTCGAGTGCGGAGGACTGATAGGCGGTTTTCCGAGTGACAGCGCAGATTGTTGAGCTGATAGCCGGACGGATTGTTCTCCGGACCCACAGGGCGGAAGCAGGATCCGGCAGGTGATCCGCGTGGTCTGGGGCAGGCGGTGAAGAGAGCTCACTCACAGAATCCAGGGTGTAGGTGGCTGAGAGCGGAACGATTGCATATCCGAGTCCGGCCTTTGCCCAGGAGATACAGGTCCTCGCATCGTCGGCAATGCAGTAGTAATGCGGAATATCTCCGGTCTCGGCGAAGCGGGTATCCAGCAGCTGTTTCCACCTTCGGTAGATGATCAGGGGAAGCGGACGGAGCGCTTCCAGAGAGATGTCATCCGGGTCGGCGCGGCTGCTTCCCCGCCCGGCCCTCGGATCTCTGCAAGATGTATCTGAGACTGCATGCCCGCAGTCTGACAGTCCGGTTTGTATGCTGACAGCGCATAGAGATTCCGCATCAAGCGCCCGGATCTCGTAGGAAGGCTCCCGGGTGAAGGGAGTCCGCACAAGTGCCAGGTCCAGAAGGTCCGAATCGAGCCGGGCCAGAAGCTCATAGGTATTGGCCTCTGTCAGTTCAAAGTGTACATCTGGGTACAGGGCGGAGAAAGGGCTGACATACCGGCGCAGCAGGTGTTCCGACGCGGAGGAGATGACACCGAGCCGGATTGTTCCACTTTTTCCCATCCTCCGGTCTTTCAGTTCTTTTTCTGTAACGTCTGCAAGCTGGAGCATATTCTTGGCCCGGCGGTAAAAAAAGTCTCCTGTATCTGTCATCCGGACATGTCTGGGGCCTCTGATCAAAAGTGGGGCGCCGATCTCTTCCTCCAGCTGCCGGATCTGAGCACTCAGGGGTGGCTGCGTCATGTTCAGCTTTCTGGCAGCAGCCTGAAAGGTCCCTTCTTCGACGATCACCGTATAGTACAACATCTGTTTCAGTTCCATGATTTCTCCCGTATCGACTCGGTCACCTCAAAAAGTATGTGAAGCGCTTCTGTCGTATGATACAAATTCCATATCATTATAATATAAAATCAATAATATTCATATAGATCATATGGTGGTACGATGAGAGGGCAGCAATAGAACAGCGCTGCAAAAGGCGTATCGAAGAAAGGAAGAGTATGAAATCGCTGCTTGTTTATCTGAAAAAGTATCGAAAGGAATCGATACTGGCGCCACTGTTCAAGATGCTGGAGGCAACATTTGAGCTTCTTGTTCCTCTTGTCATGGCAGCCGTTATCGATACCGGAATCCGGAACCATGATCGTCACTATGTGATTTCCATGTGTCTGGTACTGGTTCTTCTCGGTGTTGTCGGGCTGGCAGCTTCCATTACCGCGCAGTATTTTGCGGCAAAGGCTGCAACCGGTTTTGCGGGGGCGCTGCGCCATGCGCTTTTTGACAAGATTCAGAGCCTGACCTTCTCGCAGATGGATACATTCGGGACGGATACGCTGATCACGCGTCTGACCAGTGATGTCAACCAGGTTCAGAACGGTGTAAATTTATTTCTGCGTCTGTTTCTGCGCTCGCCCTTTGTGGTGTTTGGTGCAATGATCATGGCCTTCACGGTCGATGCACGGTCGGCCATGCTCTTTGTAATCACCATTCCGATCCTGTCTGTTGTGATTTTCGGTATCATGCTGACGACCATGCCGCTTTACAAGGGCGTGCAGGCAAACCTTGACCGGATTATGACAAGTACGAGGGAGAATCTGACAGGCGTCCGGGTGATACGAGCTTTTCGGAAAGAGTCGGACGAGACAAGACGGTTTCGGGAAAACAATCGGACGCTTGCCGCTTCCCAGAAATTTGTCGGACGTATATCAGGTCTGATGAATCCGGTGACCTATGTCATCATCAATCTTTCTACCTGTGCGTTGATCTATGTCGGCGCGGTCCGGATTGATACAGGGATTCTGAAGGCCGGGCAGGTTGTCGCACTTTTGAACTATATGTCCCAGATCCTGATCGAGCTGATCAAGCTGGCCAATCTGATCATCCAGATGACAAAGGCGGCGGCCTGCGGCGATCGGATCGCTGCGGTTCTGGCTGTGCAGCCTGATATGGAGAATGGAGAGCAGAAGCTTTCCGTCGTGGAAGATGATGGACTGGCTGTCGCTTTTCGGGATGTATCGCTCTCCTATAAAGGAAATGCAGGGTGTGCGCTGGAGCATATTTCATTCGAAGCCCGGAAGGGACAGACCGTCGGAATCATCGGCGGAACCGGGAGCGGGAAGTCTTCGCTTGTGAACCTGATTCCTCGTTTTTATGATGTGTCGGAAGGAGAGGTGGATGTCTTCGGAATTGATGTCCGGAAGCTGGATGCCGCCTCTCTCAGAGACCATGTCGGGATCGTGCTCCAGAAGGCGGAGTTGTTCAAGGGGAGCATCGCGGATAATCTCCGATGGGGGAATGCAGAGGCGCAGAGCCAGGACTTTGAACAGGCACTTGAAACCTCTCAGGCGAAGGAATATGTGGACAAAAAGCCGGGAGGCGTCGGGTACATGCTGGAGCAGAACGGCAGAAATCTGTCAGGCGGACAGCGGCAGCGCCTGACGATCGCCCGTGCGCTGATAAAGAAGCCAGATATTCTGATCTTAGATGACAGCGCGTCAGCGCTTGATTTCGCGACGGATGCGAAGCTTCGCATGGCCATCCGGAAAATGAGCCATTCGATGACAACCTTTATCGTCTCCCAGCGTGCCGCTTCTGTGCAGTACGCAGACCTGATTCTGGTTCTGGACGACGGAAAGCTGGTCGGGAAGGGGACACATGAAGAGCTTCTGAGATCCAATGAAGTGTACCAGGAAATCTATTATTCGCAGTTTCCGAAGGAGGCCGCCCATGCGTAAACAGGAAAGAAATTCAAGCCAGAAGGCAACGGTCACGCGGATTATCCGGTACATTGGCAGGTACAGAATCTATCTGTACTTGTCCCTGATCCTGGCGGTTGTGACCGTTTTGCTGACGTTGTATATCCCGAAGCTGACCGGACGTTCCGTCGACTACATGATCGGGAAAGGAAAGGTGGATTTTTACGGAGTCCGGGGAATCATATATAAAATCATCTGCTGTGCAGCGATCACGGGCGCCGGCCAGTGGCTGATGAATCTTTGCAACAACAAGATGACCTTTGAGGTTGTCCGGGATATCCGCAATGATGCTTTTGCGAAGATTGAGAAGCTGCCACTCAGCTTCATCGATGCGCATCCCTACGGGGACATCGAGAGCCGGGTCATCGCCGATGCCGATCAGTTTGCCGACGGACTTCTGATGGGGTTTACCCAGCTTTTCAGCGGCGTGGTGACTATTATTGGAACACTGGCGTTCATGCTGTCGGTCAATGTGAAGATTACACTCGCTGTCGTGGTCATCACCCCGGTATCCTTCCTGGTGGCGGGGTTCATCTCGAAGCGGACATACTCAATGTTCAAGAAGCAGACGGCAATCCGGGGAGAGCAGACAGGACTGATCAATGAGATGGTCGAGGGCCAGAGGGTGGTCAAGGCATATAATCAGAGAGCGCACGTTGTCGCGAATTTTGATGAGATCAATGACAGACTGACCGACACAACGCTGAAGGCGGTCTTCTACTCGTCGATCACGAACCCTGCAACCCGGTTTGTCAACAGCCTTGTCTATACCAGCGTCGGGATTGTCGGAGCATTCTCTGTCATAGGCGGAACCCTTACGGTCGGGCAGCTGACGGCGTTTCTGAGCTACGCAAACCAGTATACGAAACCGTTCAATGAGATATCCGGTGTGGTGACGGAGCTTCAGAATGCCATCGCCTGTGCCGCGAGGGTGTTTGAGCTGATCGATGAGTCGGCGCAGATTCCGGATGCGGAGGGTGCGGCAGCGCCTCAGACATTTGAAGGGCATGTCTGCCTGGATCAGGTGGATTTTTCCTACATGAAGGACGTCCCGCTGATCGAGAACCTGTCGCTGGAGGCGAAGCCGGGGCAGAAGGTTGCAATTGTTGGACCGACCGGCTGCGGCAAGACAACCCTGATCAATCTTCTGATGCGGTTTTACGATGTCTGTGGAGGATCGATTTCTGTCGATGGGACGGATATCAGAATGCTGACAAGAGATGCTCTCCGCGGCGGATATGGGATGGTGCTGCAGGACACCTGGCTGAAGTCCGGGACAATCCGGGAGAATATCACGATGGGAAACCCGGATGTCAGTGAAGAAGAAATGATCCGCGTTGCAAAGACCTGCCACATTCATTCATTTGTCATGAAGCTTCCGAAGGGGTATGATACGCTTGTATCGGACAACGGTGAGGATTTCTCCCAGGGGCAGAAGCAGCTTCTCTGCATCGCTCGCGTCATGATGTGTCATCCGTCCATGCTGATCCTGGATGAGGCGACGTCTTCGATCGATACCAGAACTGAGCTGAAGATCCAGGATGCGTTCGGACGCATGATGGAGGGCCATACGAGTTTTATTGTGGCGCATCGGCTTTCCACAATCCGCACGGCGGATGTGATTCTCGTCATGAAGGACGGGCATATCATCGAGCAGGGAAATCACAGGCAGCTGATGGAGGCGAAGGGATTCTATTACGACTTGTATCAGAGCCAGTTTCTCGGGCAGGCAATTTAAAGGAAGAATTCCCGCTGTGCGAAGATGGGGGATTTCACCGGTGCGGCTGGCTATTATTTTGGAGGATGGAGATATGCAGATCGCGGACATCACAAAGAAGATGATTGCGTATTCGAAGGGCAATACACATGATATCAATCATTTCCTGAAGGTCTGGTCATTCGCCAGAACGATCGGACAGCTGGAGGGGCTGGATGACAGAACGCAGGAAATTCTGGAGGCTGCA
>CACWKX010000029.1 GCA_902761585.1 uncultured Lachnospiraceae bacterium | reverse complement strand
CTATTATGTAGCGGCATAAGAATACCGCCAGTCGATCATTCGACTGGCGGCACAAAACTTTTTAATTATTCACTGTCCTCTTGACGGGTAGCACAGCACCTGGTCCCTGGGGCTGTTTTTACGTCTTGCAAAATCAGATGGAATTTCAGCCGTCAATGACCTGAATCCAGCCCTCTGGAGCCTCGAGGCGTCCCATCTGGATACCGGTCAGTGTATCATACAGCTTCTTCAGAACAGGGCCCATCTCCTCCATGCCGGACGGGAATGCATACTCGGTGCCGTGGTCGTAGATCTTTCCGACCGGAGAAATGACGGCAGCGGTACCGCAGAGTCCGCATTCTGCGAAGGAACCCTTCTTCACTTCGTCAAACAGCACCTCGCGCTCCTCGACTTTCATGCCGAGAATGTTCTGAGCGATGTAGACGATGCTTCTTCTGGTGATGGAAGGAAGGATGCTTGGGGACTTCGGGACCACCAGCGTTTTGTCAGGCGTGACAAACAGGACATTAGCACCGCCGGTCTCCTCGATCTTCGTGCGGGTTGCCGGATCAAGGTAGAGGTTCTCGTTGAACCCATTTCTGTGAGCATCCATGATGGCATGAAGGCTCATCGCATAGTTCAGGCCCGCCTTGACATGGCCGGTTCCATGAGGCGCTGCACGGTCAAAGTCGGAGATCCGGATGACAATTGGCTTCGCACCGCCCTTGAAGTACGGACCGACCGGCGTGGTGAAGATGCGGAACTGGTACTCGTCCGCCGGCTTGACACCGATGACCGGGTTGGATCCGAACATATAGGGACGGATATAGAGCGTTGCGCCGCTGCCATATGGCGGAACCCAGGCTTCATCTGCGCGAACCGTATCGACGACCGCCTTCACCCATCTGTCAACCGGGAAAACGGGCATCTCGAGACGCTCGCAGGAGCTCTTCATACGGAGAGCATTCTGATCAGGGCGGAAGCAGACAATCTTTCCATCCTCAGTCGTGTATGCCTTCAATCCCTCAAAGCAGGACTGTGAATACTGGAGGACGCCGGCACATTCGCTCATGACGACATTGGCGTCATCCGTGAGAACACCCTCGTCCCACGCGCCGTTCTTATAATTGGAAACGAATCTCTTGTCGGTTTTGATGTAACCGAAGCCGAGAGAACCCCAGTCGATGTCTTTCTTTGCAACCATTTGCAACCCCTCACTTTCCTGAATCAGAGCCTTTTGACACGGCATTCCATGCACAAGTTCTCGCACTTTGCGCGCCTGTATCGGCAGCGCAGGCAACAGCAACCGACGAATTGAACGGAGGCCTGCATGCTTTGCGTGCCTGTATCAGGGAAGAGTGTACCACCAGCTATTTCAGGAGTCAAACAATCATACCTCAAATTTTGAGATAACATCTATTATTTACGAAAGTTGTTGAAATTTCCGAATAAAATGCGGCGGCATGCACACCTTCCTGCAGAAGTTGCCGCATGGAAAATCGCTGATCGGCAGGCCGGTGAGCCAGATGTCCCAATTTGATTTTCGGGGAGTGAATCAATATAATAATTATGACTGACAATTTTGATAAACAGCGAAAAAATGCAGAAAGTGTATCAAAATGAACCCATATAGAAACAGAAAACTTTGGAAAGCACACTGCGTGGCGGCTGTTGCACTGACAGCTGCGCTTGCCGGAACAGGAGGGACATCGCCCCTGCCGGGCGTCTGTCTCTGGGCGGGCGAGATCTCATCCTCCCAGGTGAACCAGGAGCCGGTGGAGTCATCTGATGGGCAGATTGCACAGGACGGCGGAGCTTCCCCGGGAAGTGCCCTGATTGAGGATTCGGGTCATGCTGTCCAGAATGATTCCGGCGTTTCAATGGATGAGCTTCAGAAGGCGATGGACAGCGGGGATCAGGATGCGCTGCGCAGAATTGCGGAGGGCGAAACCGGAAGCGGCGTGGGCGGGGAAGGCTCCCAGTCCGAGACAGCTGTGCCGGAGCCTGAGATCCCGGGGATGGCGGATCCGGAGAGTGTCCGTCAGCTGCTGCAGGCGCTGTCTGCCTATGACAGCATGACCGGGTCGGACGATGAGCTTCGTGCGGCAGATTACATCGCAGGCAAGATGAAGGAATACGGCTATACGGTGGAGACACAGCCCTTCCATGAGGGCTTTGTCGATGAGACCGGAAATGACGAGCAGGGGCTTAACATCATCGCAGAGCGCGGAGCGGACTCGGAGACAAACCGGACAGACGGCATCTTTCTGGTTGTCACGCACTATGACACCAAGCGGAAGAAAGAAAAGGGGGATCCGTTTACAGCGGACCGGACCGGTGCCTGTGCGCTTCTGGAGACAGCCCGTGTCCTTCAGAATATAAAGACGGACACGGACATCTGCTTTGTCTTTCTGTCCGGCGAGGAGGACGGACTGTACGGATCGAAGCATTTTGTGAATACGTTATCGGATGAGATGAAGGCGAGGATCAGGGGCGTGCTCGATGTGGAGCGGGTCGGCTATGTGCCTGAGACCTTCTGTGTCCTGGCAAATTCGGACGGACAGGATAATGATGTCACGACGAGGGTTCGGCAGGCCGCATTCAGCATCAGGGAAGAAGCAGCTGCTACAGTCCCGGACGGCATTCAGGCTGAAAATGAGACAGCGGCAGCAGATGGGGGTGTCAGGGCTGAAAATGCGCCCGCGGCAGCAGATGGGGGTGTCAGAGCTGAAAGCGCTGCAGAAGACGGAAGTCAGGCGGGGGAAACGGTCGCAGAAGGGATGCAGGCCGGCAGCGCAGCAGATCAGATCGCAGCGGACAGTGAGGCTGAGACTGAGAGCGGGGAGCAGGCAGCGCCCGCTCCGTGGGACTGCATCAAAGATCAGAAGCTGTCCCAGTATTCATTTGCGGAGGCAGGTTTCCCGGCGGCAGCGCTGACGCAGTACATCCCCGGATGGACTGGAGCCGGGCAGACGACTGGAGAAACAGAGATGGAAGGCCAGCCGGGCGTGGACAGGACGCAGCAGGGTGAGACAGGCCAGCCGGGCGTGGACAGGACATCGGAGGGGACCGTGGACGAGGGCCTGGCAGGGGGCGAACTGCCGCAAGCCATAGCAGAGACGGAAGCGGACGGGCAGCAGGTGCTGACGGCAGATCCGAGGCAGATCGCGCATGTCTCGAACATCGTCGCCAGGGCGCTTTCAGGCGTTATGAACAACTCTTGAACAACTGAAAAAGCTTCCGGATGATCATCCGGAAGCTTTTTATTAGCAGGGCTACCAGGATTCGAACCTGGAAATGACGGAGTCAGAGTCCGTTGCCTTACCGTTTGGCGATAGCCCTATGCATCTGTGTCTTAGCGACGAAAGTCATTATACGCAAAGACAGAGGGAAATGCAAGCATCATTTTCAAAGAATATGTTTTTTAGACGGTGCAAGGCGGGCAGATGGATTCACAGAAAATTCGTTTCTCCACAGTTGTGGAGAAACGAATTTTCTGATAAGCTTTTTCCAGAATGTCAGAACGAGACAGAGGAGGTATGTCAAATGGGAAATGACAAGACATATGAAGAAGCTTATACAGAAATTACGCCGGAGATGATAGAGCTGGCAAGGCTGTGTGAGCGGACGGATCAGATCGACCCGGCTCTCTATACAAAGTATGATGTCAAGCCCGGGCTCCGGGATCTCAACGGAAAGGGGGTCGTCGCTGGTCTTACTGAGATATCCCGTGTGCAGGCAAAGAAGATCGTGGACGGGAAGGAAGTACCGGACGCGGGACATCTTTATTATAGAGGAAGGAACATCGAGGATCTTGTCCGGGGGTTTGCGTCCGAAGGCCGGTACGGATATGAGGAGGTGGCGTACCTGCTTCTCTTTGGCGAGCTGCCGGATCAAAATCAGCTTGGGCGTTTCCATGACATCCTGGCTAAAAATCAGTCTCTGTTCCCGCAGAATTTTGTGCGCGACATCATTATGACCGCGCCGTCCAGTGACATGATGAATGTCCTCGCAAGAAGTATCCTGACCCTCTACTCCTACGATGCATCGGCGGATGACATTTCTCTGCCGAATGTTCTGCGGCAGTGTCTGCAGGTTATCGCCATGATGCCGATGTTTGCTATCTACGGATACCGGACTTACCAGCACTATTATCTGGGTAAAAGCCTCGTCATCAGGCAGCCAAAGCCCGAGCTTTCATTTGCGGAGAACATTCTGCAGATGTTGCGAAAGGACGGCAAATACACCGAGTTGGAAGCACGGCTTCTTGACATCTGCCTCGTCCTGCACATGGAGCATGGCGGCGGCAACAACTCCACCTTCACGGACAGAGTTGTGACATCCTCCGGGACGGACAGCTATTCCGTCTTTGCGGCGGCGCTTGGTTCCCTGAAGGGACCCCGCCACGGAGGCGCGAACCTCAAGGTCATGCAGATGATGGCTGACATTAAGGAGAATGTGAAGGACTGGACGGACAAGGATGAGGTGTCAGCGTATCTGACAAAGATTCTGAATAAGGATGCCTTTGACCATTCCGGGCTGATCTACGGCATCGGACATGCGGTCTATTCCATCTCAGATCCGAGAGCTGTCATCCTGGAGCGGTTCGCGAAGCAGCTTTCGGAGGAGAAGGGTCGTGCAGAGGAGATGGCGCTCTACCATCTGATCGAGGAGACCGCGCCGCAGATCATCGCGTCGAAATCCAGGATGTACAAGGGCGTTTCCGCGAACGTGGACTTCTTCTCCGGCTTCGTCTATGACATGCTCGACCTGCCAAGGGAGCTCTACACGCCGATCTTCGCCATCGCGCGTTCCGTCGGCTGGAGTGCGCACAGGCTGGAGGAGCTGGCAAGACGCGGGAAGATCATCCGTCCGGCTTACATCGCGGTTCATGACAATGTAGACTATGTGCCGATTGACCAGAGAGAGTGATTGGGAAGTTTGCGTTTCAAATGCCTCCAGGGATGATATAATCACATCGTGACTGCGCCAGACGCCGACCCATCAGACTGAGACAGGTGAGGGACATCGGCGCTTTGAGAATGATAATGCGCAAAAATCCAGTGGCGGGAAAAAGAGGACAGATGACATGAGTACCATGAAACTGACATTGCTCACAGACTTCTATGAGCTGACGATGATGCAGGGTTACTTCAAATGCGGTATGCACCAGAAGGTCGTATTCGATGCATTTTACCGCAGAAACCCGGATGATGGAGGCTACGCCATCTGCGCAGGCCTGGACCAGGTCATTGACTACGTCAAGCGGCTGACCTTCTCCAAAGAGGACATCGACTATCTCAGAAGCCTGAACACATTCGACGAAGATTTCCTCCAGTACCTGGCAGATTTTCATTTTTCAGGGGATATCTATGCCATTCCGGAGGGAACGGTAATCTTCCCGCGGGAACCGTTGGTCAAGGTGGTTGCGCCGATTATGGAAGCGCAGCTTATGGAGACCGCAATCCTGAACATCATCAATCATCAGTGCCTGATTGCCACCAAGGCTGCCAGGGTCTGCTATGCGGCGAAGGGGGACGGCATTATGGAATTCGGCCTGAGGCGTGCGCAGGGACCGGACGCCGGTACGTACGGCGCCAGGGCGGCTGTGATCGGTGGCTGCATCGGCACGTCTAACGTCCTGACCGGACAGCTCTTCGATGTCCCGGTGCTCGGGACCCATGCCCACAGCTGGATCATGAGCTTCCCGGACGAGTACACGGCCTTTAAAAAGTACGCCGAGTACTACCCGGACAACTGTGTGCTGCTGGTCGACACCTACGACACGCTGCGCTCCGGTGTGCCGAACGCCATCCGGGTGTTTGCCGAGATGAAGGCAAAGGGCTGGAAGCCGAAGAAGTACGGCATCCGTCTGGACTCCGGCGATCTGGCGTACCTGACCAAAAAGGCAAGGAAGATGCTTGATGACGCAGGATTTGCGGACGCCTCCATTGCCGCTTCGTCCGATCTGGATGAGTACGTGATCCAGTCTCTGAAGTCCCAGGGGGCCTGCATCGATTCCTGGGGCGTCGGGACAAACCTGATCACATCGAAGAATACTCCGGCCTTCGGCGGTGTCTACAAGTTAGCTGCAATTGAAGGACCGGACGGGAGTCTGATCCCGAAGATCAAGCTGTCCGAGAACACCGATAAGATCACGAACCCCGGCAACAAGCAGGTCTGGCGAATCTACGACAAGCAGTATCACAAGATCCGCGCGGATCTGATCAGTATGGATGACGAGGTCTTTGACCCGGAGCAGGATCTGATCATTTTCGATCCGAAGGAAACCTGGAAGAAGACAAAGATCAAGGCCGGAACCTATGATCTCCGCCCGCTTCTTGTCCCGATCTTCAAAGGCGGAGAGTGTGTCTACAAGTCGCCTTCCGTCCTTGAGATCCGCGACATCTGCACGAAGGAGAAAGACTCGCTCTGGGATGAGACAAAGCGTTTCGTGAATCCGCACGAGATGTACGTCGACTTGTCAGACAAGCTCTACAAGATCAAGGCAGATCTTCTTGAAGAGCTCTCCATGAAAGCACTCCAGTCCGAATGATCCAGACACTGCCATCGATTGTGCGCTACAGCGAAACAGACGAGAGCGGGAGACTGTCCCTCCCGGCACTTGTCGACTACTTCCAGGATGCCGCCGAGCTTCATGGAGACCGGCTCGGCATCGGGTGGAGATATCTTGCAGAGCAGCATCTGGCGTGGCTTCTCTCTTCCTGGCAGATTGAGATCGGAAGGCTGCCGGAGCTGAGCGAGGAGATTCTGGTGAAGACCTGGGGCTGGAAATTTCAGAGTATCTTCGGAATGAGAAACAGTCTGCTCCTGGACAAAGACGGAAATACCCTGGTCACCGCGAACAGCGTCTGGTTCTTGTACGACACGCAGGCGCAGAAGCCGGTCCGGGTGCCGGAGAATGTCGTGAATGCCTTCGGGATCCACCCGAGGGCGGATATGAAGTATGCTCCGCGGAAGCTCCCTGATATGGAGGGCGGTGAAGTCATGGAAAGCTTCAGCGTAGGGCGGCAGAACCTGGACACGAACCACCATGTGAACAATGCCCAGTACGTCGCGATGGCGATGGAGTGCCTGCCGCGCGGGATCAAGCCAGTTGAACTTCTGGTGGAGTACAAGAAGCAGGCTTACCTTGGAGATATCATCACGCCTGTTGTCCAGAGGACGGAGGACGGATATGCCATATCGCTCCGGGCTTCAGGCGGGGATCCCTACGCGAATCTGCGGCTGCGGACGGGCTGACATGAGAAACAATCGAAGACCTGCAGGACGATGCGGGACAGCCATGCGGCTGCAAATATACATGCGCGGGAATCCATCAAAGACTCGGTCGCGAGTGGGACAGAGCAGCGCTGCAAATATATATGCACGGGAATACAAGCATTTCCAGGAGAGGACGGAATAACCGATGTTAAAGCTGGGAGAACGCCAGACACTGAAAATTGACCACAGAAAGAGCTTCGGGGTGTATCTGGGGGAGGGGGATGAGACGGTCCTTCTCCCGGGAAAGGAGGTCCCGGAGGGCGCAGAGATTGGAGAAGAGCTCAATGTCTTCCTGTACCGGGACTCGTCAGACCGGCTGGTCGCCACGATGCGGGAGCCGAAGATCACTCTTCATGAGACGAAGCTTCTGCGTGTGAAGGAAGTGACGAAGATCGGCGCTTTCCTGGACTGGGGGCTGGAGAAGGATCTGCTGCTCCCGTATCACGAGCAGACGAGGAAGGTGAAGGCAGGCGAGGAAGTACTCGTATCGCTATATATCGATAAGAGCTCCCGCCTCTGTGCCACCATGAACGTCTATCCCTATCTCCACACGGATTCACCGTACAAGGCGGACAGCGAGGTGACGGGGCGCATCTATCAGACGAGCGACAATTTCGGCGTCTTTGTCGCGGTGGACGATCGGTATTCGGCGCTGATCCCGGCGCAGGAAGCTGCAGGACATTTACGGATTGGAGATGTCATCACCGCACGCGTCACCAGAGTGCTGCCGGACGGCAAGCTGAACCTTTCCGTGCGGAAGAAAGCTTACCAGCAGCTCGATGAGGACGCACAGACCGTCCTGAAAGTCATCGATGAATATGAAGGCGTGCTTCCATTTGACGATAAGGTATCCCCCGAGATCATCCGGCGGGAAATGGGATTGTCCAAGAATGCCTTCAAGCGCGCGGTCGGCCATCTGATGAAGGAGGGCAGGGCCGAGATCCGAGGAAAGCGGATCTATAGGGTCTGATCATACCGGAAAGGGCAGCTGCCCTGACTGTTTTCAGATACCGTCTTGATTTCAGGGCGGAATTATATTACTGTACAGATAAAAGTCTGCTGAGGTGCAGAGTCAATCGCGAAAGGAGAAAAACAATTATGAAGCTTCAGAATGTCAAGGATGTCAGGAAACTGTTTGAGGTTGTCGATTCCTGCAAGGGAAAGGTCGAGCTGGTCACGGGCGAGGGCGACAGACTGAACCTCAAGTCCAAGCTGAGCCAGTATATTTCCCTGTCCGGCATCTTCAAGGACGGCGTGCCGGAGATCCCGGAGATGGAGATTGTCGCATACGATCCGGAGGATGTGCAGAAGCTCTTCAATTTCATGGTGAACGGCTGAGTAAGCAGCTGCAGCGTGAAAGTGAGCATGTATCTGGTGGGATGAAGGAGGCTGGAGGAAACCTGTCTGCAGGTGTGATCTTCAGCGCTTCATATGGCCTGGCCGGGGAGAAAGTACAGATCTGGGAGGGAGTCGGATCAGGACGATCCGGCTCTTCTTTTTCCAACGGCTTCGTGCTAGAATGAGACAAGCTCAGGGATCGGAGGTTAACATATGACACAGAACAGATCAAAACAGGGCGGCAAGCTTTATCTGATTATGATGATCGTCGTTGTCGCTATTGCCCTGCTTGGCAGTCTGATAACAAAACTGCCTCTTCCGGATTTTGGAATGACAGGGGATATCGCAATCTCGGAGGCCATCTTTCTGGTACCGGTCCTGGTCATCCTGTTCATGGACCACTTTGAACCGCTTCGTGGCATGAAGCTGCGCCTGATTGGCATGCCGACCATCCTGTGGACAATGCTTCTGTCACTGCTGCTTCTCCCGGTGATGGCGCTTTTGAATCTGCTGACACAGTTCCTGGTGCCCAATGCGGCAGCTGCCATGCTCGGCGCATCCACTTCGCTTCCGCTTTGGGTCAGCCTGCTGTATTTCGCTGTTCTGCCTCCGGTTGTGGAGGAATTCATCTTCAGGGGTGTGCTGTTCCAGTATTTCCGCCCATGCGGACTCTGGAAGACTGCACTGCTGACCGGGCTGATGTTCGGGCTGGCGCACCTGAATCTGAACCAGTTCCTGTACGCATTTGCGATCGGCATCTTCTGGACGATGCTTGATGAGGCAACAGGTTCCGTTTTTTCATCGATGATCTCTCATGGCATCGTGAATGGCCTGAATGTCATCCTGATGTACATTGCGGTGGGCAATCTGCCGGAGAATCTGGTCGGGGAAGTCAACCAGGTCAGGGCGGACGTATCGTCTATCGTGTATCTGGTTGTTCTGGCTGTGATTGCCGGAGCCTGTGTGATTCTCGCCGTCATGGTCATCCGTCATCTGGCAAAGGTCCGGGGCAATGAGCAGAAGTTTCGCGATGCGCTGCACGGAAGAGACCGCCTGAGAGGAAAGGACGGAAGAACATTCTCGCCGGAACTTCTGATCAGCCTTGTGATCCCGATCGTCTTTATCGGCATCAACATTGCCATGCAGTAACCAATATGAAAGATAAAGGACCGAAGGGGGACACGGTTGAAGTTTGCACATCTTCACTGCCATACGGAGTACAGTCTTCTGGATGGCTCGAATAAAATAAAGGCCTATGTCACCCGGGTGAAGGAACTCGGGATGGATGCAGCTGCCATCACCGATCACGGCGTCATGTACGGCGTGATCGATTTTTATAAGGAATGCAAGGCCCAGGGCATCCGCCCGATTCTTGGCTGTGAGGTCTATGTGGCGCCCGGATCCAGGTTTGACAGGGAGCCTGGGCAGTCGGATGCCCGCTACTACCATCTCATCCTGCTCGCGGAGAACAATCAGGGGTATGAAAACCTGACGAAGATTGTGTCCGCAGGCTTTCTTGACGGCTATTATTATAAACCTCGTGTCGATAAGGAGATTCTGAGAACATACCACGAAGGCATCATCGCGTCCTCCGCATGCCTGGCGGGAGAGGTGGCCCGCGATCTGTCAAACGGCCTGTATGAGGAGGCGAAGGCGGCGGCGCTGGAGTACCTGGACATCTTCGGAGAAGATCATTTCTACCTGGAGCTGCAGGATCATGGTCTCGAGGAGCAGAAACAGGTGAACGCCGGTCTTCTGCGCCTGTCGAGAGAGACCGGGATTGGACTTATAGCGACGAACGACTGTCATTATACGCGCGCGGAGGATGCGGAGGCACACGATGTGCTGCTTTGCATCCAGACGGGAAAGAAGGTCTCCGATGAAGATCGTATGCGCTATCCGGGTGGACAGTTCTACGTCAAGTCCCCGGAGGAGATGGCCGCCCTGTTTCCCTATGCGCCGGAGGCGATTGAGAATACGGAGAAGATTGCGCAGCGCTGCAGCGTGGAGATCGAGTTCGGCCATACCAAGCTGCCGAAGTTCGATGTCCCGGAGGGGAAAACTTCGAAGCAGTACCTTGAGGAGCTCTGCCAGAAGGGGCTTGAGGCGCGCTACCACCCGGTCACGGAGAAGCTTCAGGAGCGGCTGAAATACGAGCTTGGCGTCATTGAGCGGATGGGCTATGTCGATTATTTCCTGATCGTCTGGGATTATTGCCGCTATGCCCGCTCGGTCGGCATCGCAGTCGGACCGGGCCGTGGTTCCGCCGCCGGATCGCTCGTTTCCTATACGCTCGGCATCACGAAGCTGGACCCGATCCGCTTCAACCTGCTGTTTGAGCGCTTCCTGAACCCGGAGCGCGTCTCGATGCCTGATATTGATGTCGACTTCGGCTATGAGCGCCGGCAGGAAGTCATCGACTATGTCACACAGAAGTACGGGCGGGACGATGTGGCGCAGATTGTCACGTTCGGAACGCTTGCGGCGAGGGGTGTCATAAGGGATGTAGGGCGGGTCATGGATCTGCCCTACTCGCTCTGCGATTCGATCTCCAAGATGATTCCCCAGGAGCTCGGCATCACAATTGACAAAGCCATGGAGGAGAGCCAGGAGCTGAAGACGATGTATGAGACGGACGAGACCATCCACCGCCTCATTGATATGTCGAGGAGACTCGAGGGACTGCCACGCCATACCTCCGTCCATGCGGCGGGTGTTGTCATTTGTCAGCGGCGGGTGGACGATTTTGTGCCGGTTGCGCGCTCTCAGGACGGCGGAATCGTCACACAGTTCACGATGACGACAATCGAGGAGCTTGGCCTTCTGAAAATGGATTTCCTGGGGCTTCGTACGCTGACGGTGATCCAGGATGCGGTCGCGATGGCTTCGAAGAAGGACGGCCGTCCGATTGACATCGATCAGATTGACTATACCGATCCGAAGGTCTACGCCTACATCGGAACAGGGAAGTGCGAAGGCATCTTTCAGCTCGAGTCGGCCGGAATGAAGAGCTTCATGAAGGAGCTAAAGCCCGGCAGCATCGAGGATCTGATAGCAGGAATATCGCTGTACCGGCCGGGCCCGATGGACTTTATCCCCCAGTACATCCGGGGCAAGCAGCACCCGGAGCTCATCACCTACGACACCCCGCTCCTTGAACCGATCCTGGAGCCGACCTATGGCTGCATTGTCTATCAGGAGCAGGTTATGCAGATTGTGCGGAGCCTTGGCGGCTACACACTGGGACGTGCAGACCTGGTCCGGCGCGCAATGAGCAAGAAGAAGGCTGCGGTCATGGCGCAGGAGCGTCAGAATTTCGTCTACGGAAATGAAGCCGAGCATGTTCCGGGATGTATATCGAAGGGAATCGATGAGAAAACGGCGAACAAGATCTACGATGACATGACCGATTTCGCAAAGTATGCCTTCAACAAGTCCCATGCGGCGGCCTATGCCTACGTGGCTTACCAGACGGCCTGGCTGAAGTATTACTACCCGGTGGAGTTTATGGCGGCGCTGATGACATCGGTCATCGACAATCCGGGCAAGGTGGCGGACTACATCATGGTCTGCCGCTCGATGAAGATCCAGATTCTTCCTCCGGACATCAATGAGGGAGAAGCATCCTTCTCTGTGTCCGGCGGGGCAATCCGCTATGCGCTGGATGCCATCAAGTCGATCGGCCGCCCGGTGATCGACGCCATCCTGAAGGAACGGCAGAAAGGCGGACCGTACGCCTCGCTTCGCTCATTTGCGGAGCGGGTCGGGGATCAGGTGAATAAGCGTGCCGCAGAGAACTTCATCAAGGCCGGTGCCTTCGACTGCTTCGGGGCGACCCGGAAGCAGATGATGATGACCTACGCGCAGATTTTTGATGCGGCGGCGAGAGAACGGAAGAACCAGGTGAGCGGTCAGCTGTCCCTGTTTGATTTCCTGAAACCTGAAGACGGGGAGGGGGATGCCGGCGCAGGGCAGATTCCGATGCCGGATGTCGGGGAGTTCAGCAGGGATCAGCGCCTGAAGATGGAGAAAGAGGTCCTGGGCATCTATGTCAGCGGCCATCCGCTGGAGTCGGATATCAGCGTGTGGGAGAAGAATATCACCGCGAAATCCCATGACTTTGCGATCAATGACGAGACCGGTCAGGCAGACCGGCTGCAGGATTCCTCGGACCAGGTGATCGGCGGCATCCTGCAGGAGAAAACCATCAAGTATACCAAAAAGGGCCAGACCATGGCCTTTATCACCCTGGAGGATCTGGTCGGAAGCGTCGAGGTGCTGGTCTTTCCGAAGCTTTACGAGCAATATTCCGAGCTTCTGAATGCGGATGAAAAACTGTTCATCGAGGGCAGGGTTTCGGTGGAGGATGACAAGCCCAGCAAGCTCCTGGCCGAGAAGATCTGGCGGTTTGAGGATGTTCCCTACGAGCTGTGGTTTCAGTTCCCGGATGAGGCGGGCTTCGCAGAGCATGCGGACGAGCTGAACAGCCTGCTGATCGAAGGACAGAAAACAAATGACCCGCAGTCCCGAGATGTGCCGGTGGCACTCTCCAGGATTGCTGTCTATGCGAAGGAGCAGAAGAGCGTCAGGAATCTGCGTTTCACCGCACGGATGTATATCACCCGAAGTCTGCTGCAAAAGCTGAAGGCGCAGTATGGAAGCAGCAACGTCATGCTGCTTCCGGGCAGACTGGACAGAGGACGGCAGAGGGGGTACTGACAGGCAGCGGCCGGCAGTCAAGAGGAGCATATGTATGCTGAGAAAAAATGAAATTGTGACACTCCGGATCGAGGACATGTCGGACGAGGGACTCGGAATCGGCCATACGGATGATGGCATTGCAGTTTTCGTCAAGGACACAGTGATCGGCGACAGCATCCGGGCGTCCATCACAAAGGTCAAAAAAACGTATGCCTTCGGACGCGTCGCGGAGATTTTGACTCCCTCTTCAGACCGTGTCATACCCCGTTGCCCTGTCGCGCGATCCTGCGGCGGCTGCCAGATCCAGGAGATGTCCTACCTTGCGCAGCTTCATTTCAAGGAGAATAAGGTCCTCGGCAATATTCGGCGGATCGGCGGAATCGCATGCCGGAAGGCGGGGCAGGAGCAGACAGCAGAGCGAGGTCCGGAATCGGGGCAGGGGCAGATATCAGAGCAAGGTCCGGAATCGGAGCAGGTGCGTCCTTCGGCGCAAGACCACGAATCCGGGCAGAAGCAGTGGGCCCTGTTTTACCCAATTATCGGCTCAAGTGCGCCCTTTCACTACCGCAACAAGTCTGAATACCCGGTCGGACGGGATAAGAACGGCAAACTGGTCGCCGGATTCTATGCCGGGAGAACACACACCATCGTCAGCGGAGCACAGTGCGTGATCGGGATTGAGGAGAATCAGCCGATTCTGAATGCTGTCCTTGGCTGGATGGAGACCTTTCACATCCCGGAGTATCAGGAAGAAACCGGGAAAGGCCTGGTCCGGAACATCATGATCCGGTGCGGGTTTTCGACCGGACAGATCATGGTCGTCATCGTCGCCAATGCAGATCGCCTGCCGCACGAGACGGAACTCGTGAAGAAGATCTGCGGTGCCCTGCCGAAGACAGAATGCACAGGTACGGATTTATGCCGTGCGGGAAGCTGTTCAGGAGAAAGCCGCCTGGCGGGAAATCGACTGGGTGGCGCTCATTTGTCATCAGAGAATCCCATAGGAGAAGTGGGGCCGGCGGCGGATCCATGCGGAGTGGGACGCGTTATCACCGGGATTATCCTGAACACCAACAAGGAACGGACGAACGTTATTCTCGGACGGAAGAACCGGACGCTCTGGGGACGTGATACAATCGAGGACGCAATCGGGGCGATCCGGTATCGGATATCCCCGCTGTCCTTTTACCAGGTCAATCCCTACCAGACCCGGACGTTGTATGAAACGGCCCGGGCATACGCAGGATTGACAGGAAAAGAAATTGTATGGGACTTGTACTGCGGGACGGGAACCATATCCTTGTTTCTGGCGCCGTATGCAAAGCAGGTGTACGGGGTGGAAGTCGTTCCGGACGCCATTGTCAATGCCAGAGAGAATGCGAAGCTGAATCATATCGATAACGCGCAGTTCCTGGCGGGAAAAGCGGAGGAAGTGCTTCCGCGCGAGTACCAGGAACATCAGATTCACGCAGATGTTATTGTCGTGGACCCACCCCGCAAGGGGCTGGAGGGCGGTGTGATCGACACCATCGCAGCCATGGCACCGAAGCGCGTTGTCTACATCAGCTGCAACAGTGCGACACTCGCCAGGGATCTGGCAATATTTGCTCAGAAAGGATATCAGACACGGAAAGTACAGCCAGTCGACATGTTCCCCCAGGGGGTTCACGTGGAGACGGTATGTCTTTTGTCCAAACTATCTGAGACAAAGAATCACATCAGCGTGAAGGTCGATATGGACGAGATGGATGTGACGGCGGCGGAGAGTGAGGACAGTCGGTCACCGGAGACGCCGAAGGAAAAATTAGCAATTCAAACACTTCATGCAAGCAGGGAAACAGGGTGATTGCAGACGGGTAATGCAACCAGATGTAACAAAATACGTGATAAATTGTCATGTACGGTTAGTGGAAACCGACGCAATCAGACTTTACAATATTCATGAAAGTCATATTTCTGGAGGACCACATGGATATTGTAGAAGTAAAGAATATCTGTAAGACCTATCAGGCTTTTCAGATGAAAGACGTGTCCTTCTCGCTAAAAGAAGGCAGGATCACCGGATTCATCGGGCGAAACGGTGTCGGGAAAAGCACCACGATCAAAGCCATGCTGAATCTGATCCATACTGACAGCGGTAAGATCTTTTACTTTGGAATGCCGCTTGCCGGAAATGAAGCAAAGATCAAGCAGCGGATCGGGTATTCCACCGGAGCAGTCAGC
>CACWKX010000028.1 GCA_902761585.1 uncultured Lachnospiraceae bacterium | reverse complement strand
CATCTCTTATCCCTTTTACTGTTTAAAGGTCAGTTCCTTAAAATAAAACTTTTCAGAACTTTCAAGGTTGTTTCACTGTTCAGTTATCAAGGTGCTCAAAGCATCGAATTAATTCCGATGCAGCGGAGAAGGAGGGATTTGAACCCTCGCGCCGCTATTAACGACCTGCACCCTTTCCAGGGGTGTCCCTTCGGCCAGCTTGGGTACTTCTCCAGAAATACTTGTTGCCCTACGATCTGGCGACTTTGCCTTCGCCACATATTGTTATGAATGATCGAATCTCATCTCCGATCAAACGGAGAGGATGGGATTCGAACCCATGCGCCCTTGCGGACAAACGGTTTTCAAGACCGCCTCGTTATAGCCACTTCGATACCTCTCCAAAACCGTTTCGTGCTGCTTTTTTGCAGCGCTCGATTAATATATCATCCTGCGGATAGAATGTCAACACTTTTTTTATGAGCGTATTTCATGAAGCACTTCATGACGCATTTCTTGACCGTATTTCTTGACCATTTCATGAACGCTTCCAGTCTTTGAGTAACAGTTCCGCCAGTAAAAGATCTTGAGGCACCGTAATTTTAATATTTCGGACATCGCCCTCTACAATTTTCACACGCACCCCTGCGTGTTCTGCTGCCATGGCATCATCCGTCACGGTTACACCATCTGCAAAGGCCTTCTCATACGCAGCCAGAATCAGTGGATAAGAAAAAGCCTGTGGTGTCTGCATCATTCGAAGCGTTCTTCTGTCAGGTGTGCTGACCACCATCTCCTGCTCATCCACAATCTTGACTGTATCCCGGGCTGGTACAGCAACTGCTGCAGCCCCATATGAAGCAGCAGCTTCTGCCGCACGTGCAATCACTTCCTGGCTGACAAGCGGCCTTGCCCCGTCATGAATCAGCACGCAGGAAATATCGTCACTCAGTGCACGGAGACCACATAACACAGAATCTCCCCGCTCTTCCCCTCCCGGAACGATCTTGGATACCTTGGTCAGTCCATACCGCTTCACAATCTCTTCCCGGCACTTCATGACCTGGTCCGGTCCCGTTACGAGTACGATTTCATCAATGTCAGGACTCTGCTGAAATGCCTCGATTGTCCAGGCAATCACGGGCTTTCCACAAAGGCTGAGATACTGCTTCGGCATCGACTGATGCATCCTTCTGCCTGCTCCTGCAGACAGAATGACGGCTGCATGTTTCTGCATATACGATCACCTTTCTCCAAGTCTGAGATTTGGAATGGCATTCAAACTCCAGTCGGAGCGGATCCCTTTTTTGAAGTCATAGTATGCTGCAGCGCCGATCATAGCTGCATTATCGGTACACAAGATCGGGGACGGGCGGTAGAAAGCTACTCCCCTCTCAAGGCAGGCCTGTTCCATCGCATGCCTCAGCGCACTGTTGGACGCAACTCCTCCGGCAATCGCAAATTTCCGGAAATGAAACTCCTCAACCGCCCTCATGGCATGTGAAACCAGCACATCCACCACTGCCTTCTGAAAGGATGCCGCTACGTCCGGTACACATATTTCCTCTCCCTTCATACGGCATTCGTTCAAATAGTTCAGCACCGCACTTTTCAAGCCGCTGAACGAAAAGTCATACTCCGACCCTCTGACCTTCCCCTGTGGGAACACAATGGCGTCCGCATTGCCCTCTCTGGACACTTTGTCAATCTTGGGACCTCCCGGATAGCCCAGGCCAATTGCGCGGGCAACCTTGTCGAACGCCTCCCCGGCTGCATCATCGCAGGTTTTCCCCAGGATCTCATATTCTCCGTAGTCCTTTACCAGCACGAGATGCGTATGGCCTCCGGAAACAATCAGACACCCGAAGGGCGGTTCAAGTTCTTTATTCTCAATGTAGTTTGCGCTGATATGTCCTTCAATATGGTGAACCCCGACAAGCGGCAGATCCTTTGCCCATGCAATTGCCTTTGCTGCAGATACGCCGACCAGCAGCGGGCCGATCAGCCCTGGTCCATAGGTCACTCCGACAGCATCGATATCATCGAGTGTCATCTGTGCATCCTCAAGCGCCTTCTCCACAACCTGACTGACGCGCTCAATGTGCTTTCTGGAAGCGATTTCCGGCACGACACCGCCATAGAGCGTATGGATATCAATCTGTGAGGAAATGATATTGGACCGCACATCCCGTCCATTGACAACAACCGCAGCTGCTGTTTCATCGCAGGAGCTTTCGATTCCCAATATTCTGATTTCTTTTGTGTCTTCCATCTTTCGTTCAGTCCTCAAAGTCAAGTTCGCAGCTCATCCCGTCATTTCCGCACTTTGTCTGTGGAAAAATCGTCTCCGCCATCTTCAGATACTGCTCCGGGTGTGTCAGTGAGGGACTATAGTGCGTCAGCCAGAGTTCTCTCACCCCCGCATCCGCAGCCAAGGAAGCTGCCTCCCGGATCATCATATGCTTGTGATCCTTTGCATTCGCCAGCTTCTCCTCTTCGCCATACATTCCTTCACAGATAAACAAATCCGCTTTTTCCGCATTTCGGACAATCGAGGCTGTCGGCCGGGTATCGGTCGTATACGTCAGCTTCAGCCCCTTTCTTGGCGGTCCCAGCACCATATCCGGTGTCAGAATCCTGCCATCCTCTGCGGTTATCGTCATCCCCTTCTGAAGCGGATTCCAGTATTTCAGAGGGATTTTCTCTCGCTTTGCACGTTCCTGGTCAAACCGGCCCTTTCTGTCCAGCTCCACTGTATATCCATAACAGGGCACTCTGTGATTGACCTTGAATGCCCTGAGGCGATAACCATTCAGCGTGAATTCCTGCTCATCCCCTTGTATTTCCACATATTGAATTTCAAATGGCAGTTCCGGTGCTATGACTCTCAGTGCATTCACAACCCGGGGCAGCCCTTTCGGTCCGATCAGTGTCAGCGGCTTCGTCCTCTCTGCGTTTCCCATCGTCAGAAGGAGACCGGGAAGTCCGCCGATGTGATCCCCATGGAAATGAGTGAAGCAGATGACATCAATCGGCTTGAAGCTCCATCCCTTCTTGCGCAGCGCAACCTGGGTTCCTTCCCCGCAGTCAATCAGAAGACTGCTTCCGTTATATCGCACCATCAGACTTGTCAGATGGCGGTACGGCAGCGGCATCATTCCGCCGCAGCCGAGCAGACAGACATCAAGCATGGATCAGTTTTCCTTCCTCTTCCACATAATCAGTGCATCCTCCCTGGGTTGTTCGTAATAGTCTTTCCGAACTCCCTCTGTCCGAAATCCCAGACCTTCATAAAGTGATACAGCAGCCTTGTTGCTTTTACGCACCTCAAGGGTATAGTCGCAGATCCCCTCTTCTCTTCCGCGCTGCATGACCTCGGTCAGCAGCTTTCCGGCAATCCCCTGTCTTCTCATAGCATCCGAGACTGCAACGTTCATGATGTTGCCTTCCCCGGCAGCATTCAGTAATGTCACATACCCCGCAATCTCGCCATCTGTGCAGTCCTCGGCAACCAGCATCGTATACTGCGCCTGATGCAGGGATTCCCGCAGCATCTTCTCACTCCATGGCAGAGAAAAATATAGTTTCTCCATCACTGCAATCCGTGGAAGATCCTTTTCCTCAGCGGGTCTGATCCGGATGGGGTTCTTTTCCGCAAGTCTGCAGCTTCTGACTCTCTCCGCCTGAGAAACTCTGAGATAAATCGGCCTGTGTTCTTCCGCTGTTTCTGTCCTTCCGGCTGCCAGCAGCTCTTCCGCCCTCAATGCAACAGATGCTGCCCTCTGTTCAAGAAGATTCAACGGAGCAATCCGGTATGGTACCATCAGCTTCTCATTCAGAATGTCACGGTATTTCACGCATCCATCCCCAAGAAGAATCAGCCTCTTCCCGGTTTTTTCTGCCATCTCATTCAGCTTGATACACAATTTTTCAACTGAAACAGGCTTCTGATCCATCAGGACAACCAGTGAGGTTTTATCCGGGCTGACAGATGATAAATCATCCTGATACGTATAAACCCCGGCAAATACTTCCGTCCTCCTGGCATCCATCATCGGACAGATCAGCTCGCCGCAGCCATGAAAATTGGATGCGAGTCCCTCTAATGTCGGAACATTGATGATCGGGATCTTCAATGCAAGCGCAATCCCCTTTGCTGTTGCTGATCCAATCCGTAATCCTGTAAAGGAACCCGGTCCGCCTGAGACAGCTACTGCTCCCAGGGTTGTTTTATCCAGTTCAATCGCACGAGAAAGTTCATCAATCATCGGAAGCAGGGTCTGGCTATGCGTTTTCTGATAATTCACAGTATACGCTGCAATCAGTTTCCCATCCTCCACGACGGCAGCTGACGCAGGCATTCCAGATGAGTCAATCGCGAGTATTTTCATCTCTTATCCCTCTACCGTAATTTTTCTGTAATCAAATCCCTTTTCCGGATTTTTTTCAATCGTGACACGTTTCAGCTTCCCGTCCGGAATTTCCTCCATCAGGTCTTCTATCAAGTTTGCCCACTCAATCAGGCAGACACCATTCCCATAGACATAGTCGTCCCACCCGACTTCCATCATTTCCTCCGGGTCGCTGATTCGATATACATCAAAATGATACAGCGGCAGCCGTCCCTCCTCATAAAGCTGCAGGATGGTAAATGTCGGACTACTGATGTCTTCCTGTATGCCAAGGCCTGCTGCAAATCCCTTTGTGAATACAGTTTTTCCAACACCAAGATCGCCCAGGAGCGCGATGACATCTCCCGGAGCCGCTTTCTCCGCCATCTGAAACCCGAGTCTGAACGTATCCTCAGGAGTGAATGCTTCTGCCACCTTCTTCATAACTGCCCCTCTCCGGCACGCTGATGCAGAAACGCAAGCGGATCTGCTGAACTGATGAAATTCATCAGCATAAATGCACAGTTTGCTGCAACATTCTCTTCCCTCAGAATCCGTGCTGCCTCCTGTCTGTCTGCCAGTACCACATCCAGCTGCTCCGTATCCTCCAGACCACTCTGACTGATTGTCCCACCGGCTGTTCCAAAAACCATACAGCAGCTTTCATCTGTCATCCCTGCCGACGAATAAAACGGCCGCTCATATCCGGAGCCAGACAGTACAGGATGAAACTCAAGTCCAGTCTCCTCCTGCATCTCTCGCAGAGCAGCCTCGTCTACCCGCTCTCCTTCCTCGACAAGGCCGGCGGGCAGTTCATAGATATAGGCGCCAAGCGGGTATCTGTATTGATGAACCAGAACCACCCGGCCTCTGTCCTCCCCGTATAAAGCGAACATGACAACACCATCAGGTCTGTCGACTCCGGTCATCAGATCCAGTTTTTCTGCCGACTCTCTTCTTGAACACATATAATATTTCTTGTGATTGCCAATCCGGTCTGTCGTATTGAGCTCATAATAGTTCAGAAACCGATTATTTGTAACCTGACTGACACGGTCTACCTCTGCCATCTTTTCTGATATCTGCCCTTTCATTTTATTCTTTATTCTGTCTGCGCCTTTGCTGCTGGGCGCCGGAATTCTGTCCAGTGTTCCTATTATCCTTTCGATAAAACCCTTTGTCAAGCAAGGGGACGGATGTCATTTTGGTGCGTTTTCGCGATGAGATGTGAAGATTTCATGAATTAAACCCATCCGGATTGTTCATAAAAAAACTGCGTGTTAAGATAGAAAATAAATAACAAGGCAGTCCCTTGTTGTATCTCAATATACTGGGAGGTGGCCCTTTATGAATCATTCCGATAACCGATCTGCCATGGTCACAGTATCCTTTGTCCTGGCGCTTGTCGCTTTTGCGTCATTTCAGATTTTCTTTATATCGCTTCCATGTGCATCCGTTTCAATCATCCTGGCACTCATTTCGAGAGGCGATGGTCCTCTTGTCCCTCGTGCCAAGGCTGCTCTAGCATGTGCAAGTGCAGCTGCCATACTGACAACTGTTCTGACAATGTCTGCCGTCTATACATATATGCATAATCCACAGCTTCGTGCTGAGGTGGAGCAGCTTTACCAATACTACACTGATCCAGATGCCGAGAATGGTTCAACCGACGCGTCATCCAAGAGCGGAGAGGCTCTCCTGCGGGAGATTCTGTCAGGCCAGTACAGAGCGGACAAGCAGAGCGGTACCTCGTCCGATACTGCCCCGTCTGGCACAGATCCTCAGAGAGCAAATGAAGTCTCTGCCACACTGAACGGAGGCCGTGTGATATGACCAGTTCCAGTCTGAAGGCCCGCAGCCGTGCAATCTTGATCGATTGCTACGCATTCGCTGTGTTTGCCTCCATCATCATAAGTGTTCTGAACATAGTCCTGTTTTGTCTCGGAGACCTTGCTTCTTTTTCCTCCAGGAGAAATATTGTCGGTTCTTCTCTGAATCTGCTGATTTCATTGATCCTGTTTGCTGTCTCCACACTGCTGCAGACCGGGTACTGCTTTCTTTCCCTGAACATTGCGCGAACAGGCCACGCTAGAATCAGAGACTTGTTTCTCGGGTTCCGTTATCACACTGGAAGACTGGTGCTTCTTTCCATGGCCCTGACCGTCATACAGTACCTGTGTGCCTTCCCCCTTGTCTATCTGATTTTTGCATTTCTTCTTCAGGGGACAAGGACTTCCATGTTTGGTGTTTCGCTTTCATCAGACCTTCAGTTTGCGGGGATCGCCATCCTCTGCCTGCTGCTGTCTGCATTGCTCTATGGCGTGTTTTATCTGTTATATGACCAGGCTCTGTTCTTATTCATCGACCATCAGGACTATCGTTTTCTGCAGTGCCTCAAGGAAAGCCGGAAGATGATGTACGGTCACCGAATACAGCTGTTTCTGTTGAACCTTTCTTTCATTGGCTACTGGGTGCTTTCCATTCTCTCCCTTGGCACAGCTTATATCTGCGTCAAGCCATACATAGCTGTCACAAAAGCGCTCTTTTATGTAGAGCTGTCCGGACAGCGTGACCCATACGGTATTTGATTTTCCATCAATACCAGCCGCAGCTGCAAAACAAGAAAAAAGAGGAATCTCGCTCCTTATGGAAGCGGGATTCCTCTTTTCATACGATTGTTTCTATTACTCTGCCAGAGCCTTCTGGATGCCCTCCAGCAATTCATCATAGGTTTCAAAAGCCGGCAGCTGCGGATAATCCTTCCGGATCTGATCGGTCGTGCGGAATAAAAATCCCGCCTTGCTTGCCTGGATCATTGCAAGATCATTAAACGAATCCCCGGACGCAATGGTATCAAAGCCGATAGACTGAAGCGCCCTGACTGTATTCAGCTTGGAATCCGGAATCCGCATTCGGAATCCTGTAATCATTCCATCCGGAGCAACCTCGAGCGTGTTGCAGAACAACGTCGGCCATCCAAGTTTTTCCATCAGCGGTGAAGCAAACTGTGTGAATGTATCGCTGATAATGATCACCTGTGTCTGCGCGCGAAGTCTGTCCAGAAATTCTCTGGCTCCCGGAAGCGGGTCAATCGTTGCAATTGTATCCTGGATCTGGCGGAGTCCCAGCCCATGTTCCCGGAGAATACCCAGTCTCCACTGCATCAGCTTATTATAATCCGGTTCGTCACGAGTCGTCCGCTTCAGCTCGGGAATTCCACTCGCCTGAGAGAATGCAATCCATATCTCCGGCACAAGTACTCCTTCAAGGTCCAGGCAAACGATATTCATGTCACTTCTCCTCCTGATATCTGTCAACTGTCTGTCTATTCTGCGCCGAGAATTCTCAGCGACTTTACCCCATCCATCGCATCGATCTGGTCCATCATCTCCGTCACATCCCCGGTCTCAGGCATCACCTGAACACTGATCGACGTCGAAGCCATTCCCGATACCGGGATAGACTGATGGATTGTCAGAATGTTTGCTCTTGATTTGGCGACAATCATCAGTACATCGCTCAAAAGCCCCGGCTCATCCCTCATTTCGATCAGAAATGTGATGGTCTTTCCCCTTACATTCTCATGGAACTCAAATATATCATCCTTATATTTGTAAAAGGAGCTTCTCGAAATTCCAACTTGATCGGTTGCCTCCATCACTGAAGGTGGGTTCTTTCCCTCCAGGAGTCTTTTCACCTCCACAACCTTCAACAGGACCTCCGGAATCGCATTCTGTGTCACTACATAATACTTTTTCTGCTCATTCTGCATCTTCAGAAACTTCTTCCGCCTCCGCCTGCCGAATAGCCACCTGATGTCGTGTGCGTTGACGTTGTTCCGCCGCCGGATGACCCTCCGCCGCCATCATTTCTAGGGATCTTCCTGGAGGTTACAAACTGATTTACAAGCCTGTCATCTCGTCTTCTCAGGGTAAGCCCAACCTGATCTCTCTCCGAAAACCCGTCTCCCGAAATTCCCTTCATGGAGTACGCGCTCTTCACAGATGCGAAAAATGCCAGAAAACCGGCTGTCCCTGCCAGAAGGGAAATCAGGATCTTGACAGGCGTAACGGTCTTCGGCTTATGGTAAACGGTCACTTCCCCTGTATCCTGGTTTACGATCCGAGTTCCATCCGGGATTCCCTTCCTGTAATACCGGCCTGTGTCCTTCAGCATACTCTCGAATGTTTGATCGTATTCCCCTTCGCTGACATACTCATACGCATGATCCAATAGTGTATCGACCCTTGCATCTGTCAGATAATACTGCAGACCGCCATAGGTTGCAATGTATATCTGACGGTTATCCATGTCAATGACATAGCTGGCTCCGCTTGCTGTTTCCGGGCCATCATCCGTCAGGGACTCAAAGTACGCCTCCGCAAACTGCTGCGTTGTCTTTCCTTCCGTCTGATCTGTTGTGACAAGTCGAAGCTCATATCCGGTCTTCTGGGAGAGCTCTGCTGCCTGCTTGAGCAGCTCTGTCTCTTCCTCTTCCGTCAGCAGCTGCGCGCGATCCTCCACACTGGCCAGCCGGCTGCCGGATGCATAGATCAGCTCTGTTTTCTCCTCCGGCTCTGCTCCGAATGCATTCGCGCTGTGCACGCCCGAAATGACCAGGACTGCTGCAGCCAATTGCAGGAAAAATATCGTCCCCAGCCTGAAAATGCTGTCTTCTCTGTTTTTTCTGATATTCATGGACAGTCCTCCTCACATCAGAAAATATAACAGTGCCAGGACAATCACAAACAGGCTCCCTCCGAGTGCCCCGGCAAAAGCCGACAGCTTCACCATGTCGACCGGAAGCCTTCCATGAATTTCCCCTGTCTGACCATTCATGGCAAAGTAATATTTTGCTCCGTCCAGAGCCTTATATGTCAGCAGCCAGACCGGGAGAAGCATGTATGCATATTGCTCCGACTTTATGCTGAAGGACGATTGTTTTCCAGTGACAACTGAATATTCCTCCATCGTCCTCTCCAGAGCATGCTCTGCATATCGTTTTGCCCTGTCCTGCATCTCTTTTGCGATCTGTTCCGACTCGATGTCCCGCTTCTGGGCAACAAATCCCTGCAGATAACCAATGGTAAATGGCTTTGCCTCTCCAAGCCGGAATGGCATAACCGCATTGATCAGATTTTTATCACTTTCCTGAAGTGCATTTCTGGACAGATTCTGAATGTCAATCTGTCCGCCTCTCTCCACATGGAATACCCTGGTTTCTGTGTATTCCATGTCGCCTGTCACCCATGTCCGAATTCGGTTTGCAGCTGCACTCATCTGTCCATCAACGGAAGCATGATATACCCAGAACGGATAATACACGCCTGACAGCTTCTCAACCTGGTCTTTTGTGAAAAAAGCCTTCGGCACGAAGCGTTTATGATGGACATAGTCCAGAAAAATCTCTTCCGCTTTCTTTTTATCGTACTTGAATGGGATCAGTCTGTCCGGCAGATATTTCCCCGACAGCTTCCCTTCCAGAACGATCGGATTGTGGCAATAATAGCAGAAGGTCGCAGCGGTTGTCTCATCCGTGATCACGGTCGCACCGCAGCTCGGGCAGGTATACAGAACCGCCCCCGTCTGGCCCTCATTCTTTCCTTCAGTGGATGGCTCTTTCTCCTTCTGTCCGAGATATGCGGCTTCCTCTTCTGAAACTGTTTGATCTCCTGCCTGCTGCGGTGTCAGCTTTTCCAATTCCTCCTGGGTAAACTCTGACAGACAGAAATCGCACTTGAACTTTTGCAGCTTCGGATCAAACCTCAGTCCGCCGCCGCAATTGGGACACTTATATGTAATCGTTGCCATACAAGCACTCCTTCTTCCGGTTCATCCCGGCCGCCTCATCCTTTCAGTTACTCCGGTTTTTTTGTTCCGCACTCCGTGCAGAACTTTCCGGCATTCAGATGCCCGCAGTTTGGGCAGAACCATTCTCCTGGCTGCTTGGCACGAGCTCCTGCCGGAGCTCCCGATGCCTGCTGGCTGCCCTGTGTGTTCTGTGCATACTGCCCCGGCTGCTGATATGGATTCTGCTGTCCGTACGGATTCTGTCCGCCTGCCTGGTTCATCTGCATCTGCATCAGATTCATCTGGCTTGCAGACTGAGAAAAAGCACCTGCCGACTGCATGCCAAATCCCATTCCCATATAGGCTGCCCCTGCGCCTGCCGGGTTCGATCCTGCAGACTGCAGCCCCTGCGCAATCGAACTCTGCACAAAGCCTTCCCGGATGGTCGGATCCTGCATCATGGCGCCCTGATTGCGCATATTGATCAGCTTCTGCGACTGTTCATCGTAGGAGATACTTCCAATCCCTACCGATACAATCTCAATTCCCCTTATCTTTGTCCAACTCTCGTCGAGAGCATCCGCCATGTACCTGGAAAGCTCCGTCCCCTTGCCGGCCACATAGGAGATCCTGACTCCATCGGCGCTCATCTTATTGATTGCCGTCTGGAGTGCTTCAAGGAACTCGTTCAGGAACTGCTCGTTGATATCCTCCACTTCAACGTGGGATGCATTCCTCGGCACACAGTTTGCATAGAACAGAAGCGGATTGGTGATCCGGATCGAGTAACTGCCAAACGCTCTCAGGAACAATTCTGAATTATAGAAACTGTCGAAATAATTGATCGCATTCCTGGTTCCAAAGCGAATCCCCTTGATCTCCTGCAGGTTGATATAATAAACTCTCTGGTTCTGCGGTGTTGTCCCGCCAAACTTGAAACGTTCCCATACATCCTTCAGACTTTTCTTGATCTCTCCCTGAAACAGAGACGGCTGTGAAGAATTATCCACCACAAAATACCCAGGCTCTGCAGAATAGTCGATGATCTTCCCTCCGTCTGTCAGAAGCATAAACTGGTTGTCGTAGACATGGATGACAGAGCCATTGGAGATCACCTCTCCGCCCTTCACATAAGATTGTCCTTTTTTCTGCAGGCCTCTTGTAAAAAGCGTCTGAGCCCCCATATCAACGGGTTCTACCGCGTCCTTCCACTGGTCTCTCAGCGCTCCTGACACAGAACCAACTGCCGCACGAATAATTCCCATAGTTTCTCCTTTTCTGGCTGCAGACTGCCGCCTGTAAAAAAGACCTTCAGCTCCGGTCGGCTATTCTCTTTTCAGATGAACTCCCCCGAAAGCCAAAGGTCTGACTTCCTATTTATCGTGTTTCTGCTGTATTCCTGCTGTATTTTCAAATTTATCGTGATTCTGCTGTATTTCTGCTGTCTTTTCAAATTCTGTCATCCTGCCTGCAGGCTCAGTCCGCTGCCTGAGCCTTCCGATCCGGTCTGCCCAGGCTGTCCCACTTCAGGTACGCATTGATAAATGGATCCAGATCGCCATCCATTACGCCCTGCACATTCCCGGTCTCATAGCCTGTTCTCAGGTCCTTCACCATTGTATATGGCTGGAAGACATAAGAGCGAATCTGGGATCCCCATGCAATATCCTTGACCTCTCCGCGGATATCTGCTGCCTTCTCCTCATTCTCCTCCAGCTTCAGCATGTAAAGTCTCGACTTCAGAATCTGCATTGCCTTCGCTTTATTCTGGAACTGGGAGCGCTCATTCTGGCAGGTGACAACAATGCCGGTCGGATAATGCGTAATTCGAATCGCAGACGACGTCTTGTTGATATGCTGTCCGCCGGCTCCGCTTGAACGGTATGTATCGATTCTGATATCCTCCGGGCGAATCTCAATATCTACATCTTCCTCGATATCCGGCATGACATCACAGGATACAAAGGACGTCTGGCGTTTTCCTGCTGCATTAAACGGTGAGATCCGAACCAGGCGGTGGATGCCCATCTCCGACTTCAAAAGTCCATAGGCATTCTCACCATTCACCTGGAAGGTAACCGACTTCAGCCCTGCCTCGTCACCTTCCAGCGAATCAAGTACTTCCATCGAAAACCCATGCCGCTCAATCCAGCGTGAGTACATTCTGAAGAGCATACTGCACCAATCACAGGCTTCTGTCCCGCCGGCTCCGGAATGCAGGGTAACAATCGCGTTGCTGTTGTCATACTGGCCGGAGAGCAGCGTGCGGATTCGGACAGAATCGAAATTCTCTTCGAATTCCTGCTCGCTTTCTCTTACATCATCAATGACAGATGCATCCTCATCCTCATTGGCCATGTCAATCAGCAGCATCAGCTCCTCATACTGCCCACTGAGCTTCTTGTAATCCGCGATGTCATTCTGAAGCGCACCGAGCTCCTTCTGGGTTCTGGTCGCCTTCTCTGTATTCGTCCAGAAATCCGGTTCAGACATCGTCATGTGAAGTTCCTCGATTCGCTTTTCCTTGTTTTCAAGATCGAGTGAACTTTTCATCTCCGCGAGCGGCTGCTCATATGTTTTCAGTTTCGTCTTCAGATCGTCTAATTCGACCACTTGTCAATCTCTCTTTCCTTTGCACATAGCAATCCAGCCAGGCTTGTCTCTGTCTTCTGGCTTCAGATACTGATCCAGGCTTTCCGTATCAGACCGGCTTTCTTCCATGGCACTGTTTGTATTTCAGGCCGCTCCCGCACGGGCACGGGTCATTCGGGTAAATCTTTTTAGCCTTGCGCTTCACCGGCTGTTTCTGTGCGGAATCATCCCGATTCGTACCGGTTACCTTGGCGACCTCCTCGCGCTCCACCTTCTGCTGTACCTGAACATGGAACATCATCTTCAGCGTATCATTCTGGATGGAGGTTGTCATCTCATTGAACATATCGTATCCGATCATCTTGTACTGGACAAGCGGATCCTTCTGTCCGTATGCTGCAAGCCCGATCGACTGCCGCAGCTGATCCATATCATCGATATGGTTCATCCAGTGTGTATCCACAGACTTCAGCAGGACGACACGCTCGATTTCGCGAATATCAGCGCCAGCATCCGTCAGTTCCTTCTCCTTCGCCTCATAAAGGTCATCTGCTTCCCTGATCAACTTTTCCTTCAGCTCACGCGCGGACTGTCCCTTTATTGTTTCCTCCGTAATCGGCGAAAGCGGAATGACCGGGCAGATCAGATTATTGAGCTCCTCCAGATCCGGCTTGTCCTCGCCGGAGCTCTTCTCATCACTCACAACGCGATCCACACCCTCATTGACACAATCCTCGATCATTTTCATAATCGAAGCCTTCATGTTGTCGCCATCCAGGACCTTGCGACGCTCTGCGTAGATGATCTCCCGCTGCTCATTATTGACCTGGTCATACTCCAGCAGGTTCTTTCTGATCGCAAAGTTATTCGACTCGATCTTTTTCTGTGCCTTTTCAATGGCATTGGACAGCATCTTATGCTGAATCTGCTCACCCTCATGAACGCCAAGTGCCCTGAATGTGCTCATCATCTTATCAGAGCCAAACAGCCGCATCAGGTCATCCTCCAGGGAAATGTAGAACTGGGACTCACCAGGGTCACCCTGTCGGCCGGAACGGCCACGCAGCTGGTTATCGATCCGTCGGGACTCATGCCGCTCCGTCCCGATTACAAGAAGGCCGCCGGCATTCTTCGCCTCCTCATCCAGTTTGATATCGGTACCACGGCCTGCCATATTGGTTGCAATGGTGACCGCATCATGAATACCGGCATCCTTGATGATGGCTGCCTCCTGTTCATGGAACTTCGCATTCAGCACGTTATGCGGGATCCCCTCCCTGCGCAGCATGTCTGAGAGAAGTTCGGAAACCTCAATCGTGATCGTGCCGACCAGGACAGGCTGATGCTTCTCATGAGCTGCCTTGATCCGCTCAACGACTGCCTTGTACTTTTCCTTCTTTGTCATATAGACAGCATCGTCCAGGTCTTTTCGAATAACCGGCTTATTTGTCGGAATGACAATGACATCCATTCCGTAGATGTCTCTGAACTCCTCTTCCTCTGTGAGCGCTGTACCGGTCATACCGGCCTTCTTTGCGTATTTGTTGAAGAAGTTCTGGAATGTGATGGTTGCGAGTGTCTTCGACTCTCTCTTGATCTTGACATGCTCCTTCGCCTCTATTGCCTGGTGAAGGCCGTCAGAATACCGTCTTCCCGGAAGTACACGTCCTGTGAACTCATCGACAATCAGGACTTCGTCATCCTTCACGATATAATCACGATCACGGAACATCAGATTATGTGCACGGAGCGCAAGAATGATATTGTTCTGAATCTCAATATTTTCCGGGTCAGACAGGTTGTTAATATGGAAGAACTTCTCACACTTCTCAATTCCCTGCTGAGTCAGAGTGACGATCTTGTCCTTCTCATTCACAATGAAATCACCTGTCTCAGTGATTTCCTCGCCCATAATAGCGGTCATCTTCGTGACTTCGCCGCTTGCCTCCCCCTTCTGAAGCTGGCCAGCCAGCACATCACAAACCTCGTACAGCTTTGTCGACTTTCCACTCTGACCGGAAATAATCAGAGGCGTTCTTGCTTCATCAATAAGGACAGAGTCGACCTCGTCGATGATGGCATAATTCAGCTCTCTCTGAACCAGTCTGTCCTTATAAATAACCATGTTGTCACGAAGATAGTCAAATCCATCCTCGTTATTCGTTACATATGTGATGTCCTTCGCATACTCTGCGCGTCTCTCCTGTGATTCCATCGAATTCTGAATTACGCCACAGGACACTCCAAGAAACTCATGAACCGGCGCCATCCAGTCATGGTCACGCTTTGCCAGATAGTCGTTCACCGTCACGATATGAACGCCCTGACCAGTCAGGGAATTCAAGTAAGCCGGAAGCGTGGAGACGAGGGTCTTTCCTTCACCCGTCTTCATCTCCGCAATACGTCCCTGATGGAGAATAATTCCACCGATGATCTGTACGCGGTATGGTTCAAGACCAATCACTCTTTTTGCAGCTTCCCTGACAGTTGCAAATGCTTCAGGCAGAAGCTGATCAAGTGTCTCCCCATTCTGATAACGTTTCCTGTACTCATCCGTCTTGGCCTTCAGCTCAGCATCTGACAGAGCCTGCATCGCCGGCCGAAGTGCTTCGACCTTGTTTACAAGCGGCATGATCCTTTTTAATTCCCGGTCAGAATGTGTACCGAAAATCTTATCTGCGAATCCCATATATTGTCTGCTCCTTTGACCGCCGGCCCCGCAATTGCTCCCCGGCTGCTTCCATTTACATATTCAATGAACCTAATCTGTTTTATTCTAACATATGGGAGGCAGACGTGACAATATTTGACAGAAAATGATGGCGGCGTAAATCTCTGGACGGATTCGAATGGGTAAAGGTACCCTCATTGTGAAGTGTAATAGAACGCAGATGACTTCTGCCTCCTCACTATACGTCTT
>CACWKX010000027.1 GCA_902761585.1 uncultured Lachnospiraceae bacterium | reverse complement strand
GTAACACAAAACCCGTATCTATGCAATAGAAACCGCATAAATACGGGCTTTTCTTGGCATCAGCCTTCATTTAGGTGTAAAATTTAGTGGAAGTTCACATGTAAATATACAATTATAAATTTTCTGCATCGTTATCTGCCGGATTCTCATGAATCAGTTGAAGGCATCAGGTACCAGGCGGCATGGAGAGAGAAATAGCAAGGAAGGCGTAGCATATTATAAGGAAGGGGTAGATTAGATATGTCTGAAAGAGATGAAAAGCAGAATGCAGTTCAGAAAAATGAGAAGCAGGCAATGCCGAGCCTGGCAGACCGTTCCCGGGAGATCCGGTCACAGCTTGGTCTGTCCCAAACGGATGTCGCCAAGGCTTTGCATGTCACCAGAGGCTTCATCAGCAACGTGGAGAATGGCCGCGTCAATATGTCCATGCGGCTGATGGTCTACTACGCCAGACTGATGCATGTATCTCTTGATGAGATTGTAGGCCTGACGGATAAGCAGTATCTCAGTACAGCCCTGGACCACGAGATTATGGAGGAAGTATCCCAGCTGTCTCTGGAAGAGAAGCACTCTCTGCTGAACAGATTGAAGACAAGCCGGAAGGAGAAGGAAGCGAAAGAAGAAGCAGCGAACACTGCGGAAACATGAGCAATGCGGGAGAAAATCAGATGGACTTTCCTATTGTCTCCACCCGATTCCTGTTCTATGATGGGTTCGGGTGTGATTTATGCAATACCACTCCCAACTTCACACCCAAAGCATTGGCGCCCCGTCATGGGGCGCTTTTCTGTTGGCTATATCTCACAAACTTTCAAAGTTCATTCTGTGCATAGCAAACAAACTTTTCGAGTGTGATTTCTCCAAATCCCTCGCAGTCCAGTAATCCTGCACAAAGGCGCAAAAGGTCAATTGTTGAATATGCTAGACTCGCCATTTCAGCCAATATTTTCATCTTACGAATAGGGATTTTTCAAGATAAAAAGACCCGAATGGGCTCGATCGGAACGTTTCACATCGTCTCAGAACACGTCCCGGCGGAAGAAATGAAAAAATTGTTAGGCAAATGTTAGGCAAGGTCTCCCTGGGGAGACTAAATGGCCACTTTTCCGCGCATAAAAAAAGTCCCGAAAAGCTTGATTTTTCAAGCTTTTCGGGATGAGCTGCTGACCAGAATCGAACTGGTGACCTCCACATTACCAATGTGACGCTCTACCGACTGAGCCACAGCAGCTGATTGACGGCGTTTGCCGTCAACTTCTATACTCTACCATAAAGCCAGATACGTGTCAAACACTTTTTCGGCTGACACCTTTTTTACTTGGTCTCCGTTCCCTGCTCGGTGTTTGCAAGGAGGGTTTCCTTCTGAACGGCGGTCTCCGCTTCTGTCCCGCTCTTCTCTGTGCCTGCCTCTGCCTCAGTGGAAGCTACGGCCGCAGTCTCGCTCTCAGTGGAGGAAACAGCTGCTTCCGTCTGCGCTGTCGTTGTGGCTGCCGTTGTGTTCTTGTCCGGCATCATATTCAAAAGAACGGCAAGTACAAGGAAGATTGCAGCCAGCAGCTTCGTGAACCGGACCATATTGCCCTCTACCGACCTGGACTTGTTCTTTGCCCAGTAGGTTTCACCGATTCCGCCGATGGTTCCAAGTCCGGCATCCTTGCCTTCCTGCATCAGGATAATCGCGGTCAGCGCGACACTGATCAGAATAAAAATGATTGTAACAAAGACTTTCATGATTGCAATCTCCCTGCTTCCTCACTGATTGTTTGATTCTGGTGTGCCCAGATAGAAAAATATTATAGCACAGCATCCATGCGCTGCCCAGTATAAATTTTACTGCTTGATCTTCTCCAGATCCGCATTGTGTCCGATGATGTACATCATCAGGTTCGCGGTGAGCGGCATGTCCGGATCCGGAGTGACGATGATGCCATCCTCATCCTTCAGCCCGACCACATTAAAGGAGCATGTTCTTCTGAGATTGAGCTGCGTGAGCGTCTTCCCGACCCATTCCTCCGGAACGCGGACCTCCACCAGGCTGTATTCCGGTGAAAGCTCGATCCAGTCCATAAAGTCCCGGTCATCCATGAACTTTCCGACACGGGTTCCCATCTCCTGTTCCGGGTAGACAATTCGATCCACTCCGATTTTCTCCAGAATCCGCCCGTGAACTTCATTCTTTGCCCTTGCAAGGATATACGGAAAATGTCTGTCCACACAAGTCATCGCGGAGACGATGGAAGCTTCCATATGGTCCACCATCGTGATGACCGCCCCGTCGATGTTTTTCAGCCCGAGACCCTCGATAGCCTCCGGGTCCAGAACATCTGCCGTCATCGCGTAGCTGACATCCTCCGCAATCTGCTGAATCTTCACCGGATCAATATCCACGGCAATCACCTGACTGCCGCCCTTCTCAAGCGTTCTGGCTACGGCTGCTCCAAACCGGTCGACACCGAACACAACGTACTTCTTCTTCATCGCCAAATGCCTCAGCCCTTCTTCATTCTCTGCCTGACAATCTCATAGCCAAGCACGCCGGCTGCAACTGACGCATTCAGCGAGTCGATCTCCCCGTTCATCGGGATCCGCGCGATAAAATCACACTTCTCCTTCACCAGACGGCTGACACCATTTCCTTCATTGCCGATCACAACCCCAATCGGGCCGGTCAGATTCAGATCATACATCAGTTCCCCGTCCATGTCCGCACAGACAAACCACATGCCTTCTTTCTTCAGCTGCTCAATGGTCTGTGAAAGATTCGCAACCCGTGCGACGGGTGTGTAGTTGAGTGCACCTGCCGAAGCCTTGGCAACGGTCGCTGTCAGCCCGACCGCCCTTCTCTTCGGAATGATGACGCCATGCGCGCCCATCAGATTGGCAGAACGGATAATCGCGCCGAGATTGTGCGGATCTTCGATATCATCGAGCAGGAAGAAAAATGGAGCCTCTCCCTTTTCTCTCGCCCGTTCAAACAGATCCCCCACGTCCGCATAGGAGTAGGCAGCACACTGAGCGATCACGCCCTGATGCTTTCCGGTCTCTGACATCTCGTCAAGACGTTCTTTTGAAACAAAGGTTACAATGGCATCCGATTTTCTTGCCTTTGCGACAAGCGCAAGAACAGGTCCATCCTTCAGTCCGTCCTGCACATACAGCCTGTCGATCGTGCGTCCTGCGCGAAATGCCTCCCGCACAGGATTTCTGCCCTCAATGATCAGCTGTTCTTCTTCTGTATTCTGGCTGTTTTCCATATCTATCCTATTTTGTATGCATCTTTGCCCAGCGGCTGATCTGCAGCTTCTCCTGCAAATCTGCATTCAGGCCTGATCCTGTGCTCCACCCGCAGGGCCGGGGCGCAATCCGCTGTATGTTCTGACGCTTTTCACGCTTACAGAGCCGGATATGCCGCCTTTACCAACTCCATGATCCGGCTGTAACGTCTCCTCAGATATAAATAGCCAAGCAGTGCCTCGAAGCCGGTTGCCTCGAGGTATTGCTCCCTGTCTGCATTCTTCGCGTTGTGATGCGGGTTTGAATTCCTGCCCCTTCTGTAGACAGCTTCTTCCTCCGCACTGAAAGACGCACGGATCCGAAGCGCTCCCTCCGCCTGCATTCTGGCGTTTACAAGGGCAGCCGCCTGCCTGTGAAGCTTCTCTGTCTGCATATTGGCCTGCTTCACGAGCGCTGTCCGCACAATCAGATCAAACACGGTATCGCCGATCCAGGCAAGCGTCAGGGGAGAATACTGCATCCAGTCCTTCTGCGGCAGCCCGCAGTAATGATCAACAATTGTCTGCAGGTCCGCTGCTGCGGGCTCCTCCGCCGTCTTCAGAACCGTCACGCTTTCTTCCATTTGACCCCTTCCCGGGTATCGAGGAGGGTGATTCCCATTCCCTGGAGCTGGTCGCGGATCGCGTCTGCCTTTGCGAAGTCCTTTGCCTTTCTGGCTGCCTGGCGCTGTGCAATCAGCTCCTCGATCTCAGAATCAAGGACCTCCTTCTTTTTCTCGACCTTCAGGCCAAGAATATCGCACAGCTGCAGAAGCTCCTCTCTGATCGACTCAAGAAATTCCCTCGAGCTTTCTGCCGACGCCTCGGCATTCGCAAAACGGACAAGATCAAAGACAGCGGAAAGCGCGTCTGCTGTATTCACATCATCGTCCATCGCCGTGTCAAACTTCTCCGTGAACCCCTCAGCCTCGGCGATTTTCTTCTTCTCCTCGTCGGATGCAGCCTCGGTCTTTACGACAGACAGGAGATAATCCAGATTGTCGACAGCGTTCGTGATGCGCTCGTAGGCTGCCTTTGCGGAATCCATCAGCTCCTTCGAGAAGTTCAGCGGGGAACGATAGTGCGCGCTGAGCATGAACAGACGAAGGACCATCAGGTCGTACTTCTCCCCGATCTGCCTGACTGTGAAGAAGTTTCCGAGCGACTTGGACATCTTGCGGTTGTCAATGTTCAGAAACGCATTGTGGAGCCAGTAGTGTGCAAATGGAGCACCATTTGCACACTCAGACTGTGCAATTTCATTCTCATGGTGCGGGAACACCAGATCTTCCCCGCCGGCATGAATATCGATCGTATCTCCCAGGTAATGCTTTGCCATGACGGAGCACTCAATGTGCCAGCCCGGTCTGCCTTCGCCCCACGGCGAATTCCAGAACGGCTCTCCTTCCTTCTTCGGCTTCCAGAGCACAAAGTCGAGCGGATCATGCTTCTCGTCCTCACCCGTGACCTTGAGATCGCGACCTCCGGAGCGAAGGTCGTCCAGGTTCTTGTGGGAAAGCTTCCCGTAGCCCGGATCCTTGCGCGTGCTGAAGTAGACGGTTCCATCCACCACGTAGGCATATCCCTTCTCAATCAGCTCCTCAATCATGCTGATCATGCCGCCGATCTCCTGCGTCGCACGCGGATGGGTTGTCGCCGGCCGGACGTTCATCCCTTCCATGTCCTTCTTGCATTCTTTGATATAGCGCTCGGAAATCTCCGCTGCCGTGACGCCTTCCTGGTTCGCCTTTTTGATAATCTTGTCATCCACGTCGGTAAAGTTAGAAACGTAGTTGACTTCGTAACCCTTGTGTTCAAAATAGCGTCTCAGTGTATCGAAGACGATCATCGGCCGGGCATTTCCGATGTGAATGAAGTCGTAGACGGTCGGTCCGCAGACATACATCGAGACCTTTCCCGGCGTGATCGGGACAAATTCCTCTCGTTTTTTTGTCAGTGTGTTGTAAAGAAGCATGGTCAATCTCCTCACAGAATGTTTGATAAACGTGCATATTTCAGCACTTTTCAGTGTATCTGTCCCGCTTTCGCTTGTCAATATCAGCCAGAGGCGGTCATCACATCTCCCAGACAGACCCGGAGAGACTGCCGGCAAGGCGGTCATCCGATTTTCCGTGTTCTGCTCATCCTGTCTTTCAGACAACTTCGCAGACATACGCGTGCCTGAAGGGCGTGTCAGAAGCGGAGCGCAAATGTCTCTCATACGCTTCGCGGTTCATGATCCGGCACATCATCGGCGGATAGGCTTCCCTTGCAGTCTGAACCGCCGCAGCCGGCCTTCCGTCTTCCATCAGAATCTGCAGCTCTCCGCCGGAAGCCTTCTGTTCCTTCTCGAGACGTCTGTAATAGGGAAGGGAACGTTCCGTGAACAGTTCAAACCGCCTGCTCAGTGCGCAATTGACACGATCCGCAAAAGAAGCCAGCTCTTCGTCACTCAGCGAGGCAGCCGCCACATATTTCCTGTCTCCTCCTGTCTCCCTGCCGAGCACATTCTCCTCCCACTGCCAGGTCCAGGTTCTCTCAAACCCAAACGGCCTGTAGATGGCTTCGTTAATCGGCATCAGGAAGGCAAATGGAACCCCTTCTGCCTTCAGGTCCTGGAAGATCATGTCCAGAAGGTTTCGCATAAGCCCTCTGTGGCGAAGCTCCTTTCTCGTTGCCACCGCAACAATGTAAGGAATTGTGATCTGTTCACCGTTCCAGAGAAGTCTCGTCGGATTCAGATGCACCATCGAGCAGATATCCTCCGGTGCCTGGCGGGCTGCATAGATTGTGCTCCCTGGGGCAACCTCCTGGTAATAATAGTCAGAGAACGCCCCTTTATCTTCCTGAAAAACCTCCTCATACAGCGGTTTCGTCAGAATATTCTGTTCTCTAGGAAGTCTCAGAAATTCCATACAGTCCTTTCCGACCATTATCTGGTCTTCTGTACGCCGAAACTGCCTGGCTTGTCAAACTGCTGCCCTGCACCCGACTTCATCTACCCATCTGACAAATTAAACCGACGTTCTGCGTCATGCCGCTTCCATGCATCCAGCCTGCCTGACTGCCGGTTGAGCCTTGCCGTCCTCAGACGCCGTTCTGTGCCAGGCGTGTCCGCGGGCAGACTGCGCAGCCCCCCGCCGGCTGCATTCTGTCATCTGTGACAGCGTCCCGAAGGCTGGAGAGACAGCAGACTGCCTGTGCGGCGATGCCATCTCCATTTCCTGTGAATCCAAGCCCCTCCTCCGTCGTTGCCTTGATGCTGACCTGGGAAAGGTCCAGATGAAGCGTATCTGCAACATTCTGACGCATCTGAGGCAGGTAGGACATCAGTTTGGGCCTCTGTGCGATGATTGTAGAGTCAATGTTCTCGATCACATAATTGTGCTCATCCAGAAGCTCTGCGACCTTCCCCAGCAGCTTCAGACTGGAAATGCCTTCATAGGCCGGATCCTTGTCCGGAAAATGCTGTCCGATGTCCCCAAGCGCTGCCGCGCCGAGCAGAGCGTCCATGATCGCATGGAGGATCACATCCGCATCGGAGTGTCCAAGAAGTCCCTTCTCATACGGGATCTCTACCCCGCCAAGGATCAGTTTTCTTCCCTCGACAAGCCTGTGCACATCATAACCGGTTCCAACTCTCATGCTCATTCCCCTTTCTGGCCGTCCGCACCGGGCATCAGGTGCTTCACTGTGATGCCGTTGACCTGTACATCATCCGAGATCGGGATAACAAGGCATTCCCGCCCGTCGATGATCTGCGTGCGGACCAGGTCTGTCCGGTCCGGACTGACCGTCACGGTGACATCCGGCGTATGGACCTCAAACTTCCGACTGCTGCAGACATTGGAAAGCATCAGCGTTCCCTTTTCGCCTGCATTTTCCTCGAAGCTCTGGTCAAATGCGTGCATATCCTCCGGGCTGGCGCCACTCTTCTCCAGCAGGTTCCGCATCGTAACCTTGTCGAGTGAAACCGGATCCGGACTGTCCGCGTCCTTTGCCTGCTGCTGAATTTCCTGGAGACTGTCATGCAGGTTCCGCACCGTCTCAAAGCTGCAGTCCCGTCCAAGGGTCTCCTCGACGACCGTCTGAAACGCTTCCTTCTGAAGCCCTGCGGAAAGCGGCGCCTGGCAGCCCAGCAGTTTGTCCGTCAGATCAAAGTGGAGATCCTCCGAATCCTTCGAGTAATAAAGCGTATGGTGGATATCCGCTGCTCTGTCATTGAAAGCCGGGAACATGAAACCGACCTCCGGCATCGTCACCACCCAGTCCCGCTCCCGGTTTTTGAACACCTGCTCTGCCGGGGAATAGGAGAGCGCCGGCTTCGAAAGATCGACCGGGCAGATCGCGCACTGAAAATAGCTGAACACGGAGCTGGACGCATCCAGCATCTCGATCTCATCCGTCGTCTTCCCCGGAACGTCGTAGTTGTTGTACAGAAGAAGGATCAGGTAGTTTTCACCGGTCGTATAGCTTTCGATGACCTTATCGTAGAAAGCATCCAGAAGCTCCTCATCCTCCAGCTCACTTTTCGCCAGGCGGTACAGAAATGCCTGCGTTCCGTCCTCCTCCTCGCTTTCCATCGGAAAGTCCATGTTGATCAGATTTTTCCCCAGCGTCCCGGAAAGGGTCTTGCGGAAGATTTCAAAGTACTTGAACATCTCCTCTTCCTCCAGCCGCTGAAACACCTGCGAGAATGTTGTAATCTTCTCTTTCTCGGCGCTGACATAACAGCCTGCAATGCGGGTGAAGGTATTCTTCTGTACCGTCAGCTGTTTCTTGATCTCCGATATTTCCTTCTTGTTCATGATTCATAATCCCCTGTCTTCATTTTCATCCCCTTGATGCCGCACATCCCGCATCCTCAATCAGCCTGATAGGCCCGTTATACTGCGTTTTACGTGCAAAGCCGGATGACGGTTTGCGACACCGCTGAACATTTTATCAGAGAAACGCCCCTCGGGCAAGGATGCCGCTATCCAGTGACTCCACCGTCATCCCGTGCTCCACACTCGATGATGAACGGTCTCCTTCAAAAAAGCCGCAGGCAGATTGCTGCCTGCGGCCCGAATTTACGCTTCATCAGCGTCCGGTCTCCTCATGTACCTGCGGTGCTCTTCCTGTGTCAAGTGGTCTGACCGGCACCTCCGTCACACCCTTCTCGCCCCAGAATGCCTTCAGGTTGCCAAATGGATCTGCCGGTATGGAAGCTTTCTCCGCCTTTTTCTTCGCGGAGCCGCCCTTCTTACCCGAAGTCCCGCCCTTTCCGGTGCTGTCAGACTGGTCGGGTTCCAGATTCAGCTTCTCCAGCACGTCCCGTACTTTCCTGACCGGGAAGATCTCCAGTGCCTCCTTCACCTCATCTGCGACCTCGTCGAGGTCCTCCACATTCTCATATGGAACGAAGACCCGCTTGATTCCTGCCCGCTGCGCAGCCATCAGCTTCTCCGGAAGGCCTCCGATCGGCATGACTCCTCCACGAAGCGACACCTCTCCGGTCATCGCCCACTCCGGGCTGACCTCCCGACCTGTAACCAGGGATGCCAGCGCCGTCGTCAGTGTGATACCCGCGGAAGGACCGTCCTTCGGGATCGCGCCCTCCGGAACATGGATGTGAAGATCATTTTTCTCAAACAGCTCTTCCTTCTCAGGATACATGGCCTTGACGAGGGAGATCGCAATCTGCACCGATTCCTTCATCACATCGCCAAGCTGTCCGGTGATGATCACCTTCCCGTTTCCCTTGGTGAACAAGGTCTCGATGAAAAGAATCTCCCCGCCTGCTGCGGTCCATGCAAGCCCTGTCACGATGCCAGGCTTCTTTTCCTCCAGAATAGAGTCGTGGTGGATCGGATGCTGATCCAGATACTGCCGCACATCATCCTTTCCGACTACAATTCGAAGTGCCGTGTGATCACTTTTACCGGCATCTGCGCTGCCTGCCTCACCCTGCGGCAGACTCAGTGCGGTAGACTTCTTGCCCGTACTCTCCTGGGACTGCTCCACAATCCGGACGGCCGCATATCTGCAGAGTGTATCCATCTGTTTCTTCAGCCCGCGGACACCGGACTCCATCGTGTATCCCGATATGACGGTCCGGATCGCATCGTCGGTTACCTCAAGCTGGTCCGTCGTGATTCCGGCTGCTTTCATCGCTCTCGGGAGCAGATGGCGCCTTGCAATCTGGAATTTCTCGACCGCTGTGTATCCCGGGAACTGAATGACCTCCATACGGTTGAGCAGCGGTTCCGGGATTGTATCCGTCGTGTTCGCCGTGCAGACAAACAGTACATCCGACAGATCATACGGAACATTCATATAATGATCCGTGAAGCTGAAATTCTGCTCCGGGTCGAGCACCTCGAGGAGAGCAGAAGCCGGATCGCCGTTGTAGTCCCGGCTCAGCTTGTCGACCTCGTCCAGCACGATGACCGGATTAGAAGTACCGGCTGTCTTCATCGCATTCATAATGCGTCCGGGCATTGCACCGATATAGGTTCTGCGGTGGCCCCTGATTTCCGCCTCGTCGCGTACGCCTCCAAGAGAAATGCGGACATACTTTCTTCCAAGTGCCTTTGCAATGCTCTGCCCGATGCTTGTCTTGCCGGTTCCAGGCGCTCCAACGAACAGAAGAATCGAGCCGGACTGTTTCCTGTTCAGGCTCATGACCGCAAGCTGCTGAATCACACGGTTCTTGACCTTCTTCAATCCGTAGTGATCCTCGTCCAGAATCTCCTGTGCCTTTTTCAGGTCGATTTTCTTCGATCTTGCTTTCTTCCAGTCAAGTGAGGTCACGAAGTCCAGGTAGTCATAGAGCATTCCATACTCATGGCCTTCCTTTCCCTCCTGCTTCATCCGCTGCAGAACCTTGTCCGCCTCCTTGCGGGCTGTCTCGTTCATGCCGGACTTCTCGATCTTTTCCTGGAAGCGACGCACATCGGAGACATTCTCCGGATGCATTTCATCGAGCTGCTTCTGCAGGAAATCGATCTGCTTCTTCAGCGCATCCTCCCGGTAGAGCTTCTCATTTGTCTTCTTCGCTGCGTCCTCCGCCTCGCTGGTGACATCGGACTCCGCGATAAAGCCGTAGATGGCCTTCTCAATCATGTCGAGGCGCTCCGATTCCTTGTTCACCTCGAGAAAATGGAAGCGTTCCTCCGGATCCAGACTCAGATAGGAGGACAGCGCTGTAGCAGCCTCCTCGAGGCTCTTCCAGCGGTTGACGTACTGCCGCGCCATCAACCCCCACGGGAACTTCTTCAGAAATTCAAACAATCTTCCCTTCATGGCGTTGAGGCGCTTGTTCATCTCCTCTTCCGGAACATCCTGGACATCCTCGCGCAGGACGGAAGGCACATAGATCTCCTCGCCGCTGATCTCGACCTCTCCGAGATCCATCCGTCCCAGTGTTTCGATCGTCACATCTCCATCCGAATCAACCGACTGAACTCTGCCTGAGACTCCGATCGGATAGAAATCGTCCTTCGTCAGGTTTTCCTTCTTCTTGGATTCCTTCTGAAAAACGAACAGAACATCGTCTCCCTCATGGATGTCTGTCGTGGACGCATCGTCAAAAAAGTCCTTCTTAAAGGTCAGCGAAATATTCGGGAGTATAATCATGTTATAAACAGGTACTGTAATCATTCGCGATTCCCCCTTATCTTCTCTCAATTCCATTCGGACCAGCCATACTGTATGAGTCCCCGCGCTGCTTTCGCGGCGTTCCATGCTCATAGCAGCTTTCATCACTTTGGTCCTGCCACGCTGTATGAGTTCCGTACCGCTTCGTTGTCTTCGGCAAAGACAGTACGGCTGGACTCATACAGTACAATAGCACCGCTTGTTAGCAGTGTCAATATATGAGTGCTAATAAATATGTAATAAATTTAATTTTGTACAATTTGTGAACCAGGTGATATGCGCTCATGTCTCGTTTCCCGGTATCCAAAAAAGAGCAGTCCCAATGGACTGCTCTTCCACTTTCTGTTGTACTGTTTTCAGATACCGCTGTCCCCGTAGTTGGAGAGGACGCGGGCAGACGGATCATTGACGTCGCAGCCCTTCCAGCTTTTATTCGGCATCCAGAAATCCTTGATCATCTCTGCCTGTCCCGGATAGTATTCCTCGAAAATCTCGCGGTACAGCAGGCTTTCCTTTGTAAACGGCCTGCAGTAATCGTACCTCGCCGCGCGTTTCTGAAACTCCTCATCCGTATACTTCGTCTCGGCGTAGGCCTTCAGATCATCGACCATCGAATGCCCGACCGCATCAGAGAAGGCTGCCTTCTGCCTCCACAGAATATTCTCCGGAAGAATATGGTCCTTTTCGAAAGCATGTCTGAGCAAATACTTTCCCATGTCATAGGTGTTCATCTTCATCTTTGGGTTGATGCTCATTACGTAATGAACAAACTCAAGGTCTCCGAATGGGACGCGCGCCTCGATGCTGTTGTCCGCGATACACCGGTCCGCACGCAGGACATCATACATATATAGCTCATCGACGCGTTTCTTTGACTCCGCCTGGAAAGCCTCCGCCGTCGGCGCAAAGTCTGTGTACTTGTAGCCGAACAGTTCGTCGGAAATCTCTCCGGTCAGCAGAACACGCACATCTGTCTGCTCATGAATTGCCTTGCAGCACAGATACATGCCCATGCTTGCGCGGATCGTCGTGATATCCCAGGTTCCAAGTGTCTTGATGACCGTCGGCAGATTGTCAATCACCTCCTGCGCAGTCATATAGACCTCCGTGTGCTCAGCGCCGATGAAGTCCGCAACCTCCCTCGCATATTTCAGGTCTATGGCATCCTTGTCCATCCCGATTGCGAAGGTCCGGATCTTCTTCCCGAGAATCTTTGCGGATATGGCGCAGACCAGCGATGAGTCAAGTCCGCCTGAGAGCAGAAAGCCCAGCGGTGCATCGGCATCCAGCCGCTTGTCGACCCCCTTGATCAGCTTTTCGCGGATCGTCCGGCATGCGATTTCAAGGCTGTCCTGGTTGTAATCCTCGACTGTCGTGATGTCCATATAGCGGGTGAAGATGCCTTCGCCCTCTTTTGCCCCGGCCTTTCCGATGTAGTAGTATCCGGGCGGAAATGGCTTGATACGGTCGCACAGGCCAACAAGGTTGCAGGCTTCCGAGGCAAATATGATCGATCCGGTTTTCTTTGAAAAGCCATAGAACAGCGGGCGAATCCCGATCGGATCGCGTGCTGCGATATAACGGTCATGTGCTCCGTCATAAATCACGAGAGCGTACTCGGCATCCAGCTTGCGGAACATTCTGGTTCCATACTGTTCATACATTGGAAGAAGGACTTCGCAGTCTGAAACGGAGGAAAACTTGTATCCCAGGTTTTTCAGCTGCCCCATCAGGATGCGGAATCCGTAAATCTCACCGTTGCAGATCACCATATTGCCATCCTTCACAAATGGCTGCATCCCTCTGTCTGACATATCCATGATCGCCAGCCGGTGATAGCACAGATAGCCTGACGCAGTCTCTGTGATCGCGCTTTTGTCCGGACCGCGCGGAATCGTGCGGTCAAACGCCTCCCGGAACTCATCCGGCTTCAGTGCCTTATCTGTGAAACACATGATCGAACACATAGTGAACCCTCCCGATGCCTGCAAAACGACCTGCATTTTGGTTATGGAATATTGAGTAAGGAGATTCACTCTGCCCTACTCGAATCGGCGATTCCGCACTCGATGATGAGTGGCTGCCTTAACAAAAAAGGCGCTGACAGATGAACCCACCTGTCAGCGCCTTCGCTGTTATGGAAGACAATACCACCAATCATATAGAATGTCAAAGCATTTCTTTCGGAAATCGGAAGGCTCCCGAAATTTTTTTGTCAGCTGTGTCAGCTGTCAAAACCACTCCAGACAGGTTTGCCCGGATAAGTCTTCACCTGCTCCTCGCCGGTCAGAATCCGCATGGCGCCGGCTGCCATTGCCTCCTGCTCGAACTCACCCGGATACTGGTAGACCGGAGCTATGAAACTGCAGCTTTCTTCAATCCGTTTTCCGATCTCCGGGAACCGAAGCAGCCCGCCGGTCAGAAGGATGGCATCAACCTGTCCCTTCAGCGGCGTGCTCATCATCCCAATCCACTTGATGATCTGATAGATCATCGCATTCCAGACCCGGACGGCTGTCTCATTGCCATCCTCGACCATCCGATGCACCTTGTCAGAATTGGATGTTCCGAACCAGGAGGACAGGCCGCCTGCCTGCGAGCAGAGATCCCGGATCTCGCGGTCAGAGCGGCCAAGCAGAACCCGCCTTCCATCCGTCACCGCAAGGCTCCCCATCCTGGTCGGCGTAAACGGTCCCTCACCGCCGCCGGCGTCATTTCCATCAATCATCCTTCCATGTTCATGCGCCGTCACCGATATGCCGCCGTCGATATGGCAGACGATGAAGTTGCAGTCCTCGTACCGCTTTCCCATCCGTTTTGCGTGGGTCCTGGCTGTCGCCTTCAGGTTCAGAGCATGGGAAACCGCCCGCCTGTAGACCCCCTTCAGTCCTGTAATACGCGCATCATCGCAGAGCTCGTCGACAACCGGAGGATCCATCATGATCATGATTCCGCCGTATTTCTGATGCACCTCGTTCGCCATCTGGACGCCCAGCATGGACGCGTGGTACAGCCCGCCCTTGGCCGCTCTTGTGTCCGCAATCAGCCGCTCATCGATCTGGTATATGCCTCCCGGCACCGCGTAGCAGCCTCCGCCTCGGCCGACAACCGCATCGATGCCGGTCAGGTCGATGTGATCCTCCTTCAGGAAATCGTAGATAACCTTCATGCGGTAATCCAGCTGATCATTGATGGTTGGAAATGAAAGAAGAATCTTTGAGTCATGGAAGACGTCTGTCGTATAGATGTTCTTATCGTTCTCAAATAGCGACAACTTGGTGGATGTCGATCCGGGGTTGATGATGAAGATCCGATATGTACGCGTCATGACTCTGTTTTCCTGTCCTTTCCATCCTCCACAGCCTCATCTGCCTGTTTCACATTCATTGCAGACGCATCTGCTGCCTGCTCCTGTTCTGCAGGAGATGCCTCCACAGTTTCTGCCTCTGTCTGCTGCTTCACTTCCTGACCGAATGGCCCGGCGTCTGCCATCTGCGCGGGTATCCCGGCATCTGCTGCCTGCTCTGCGGGCGCTTCAGCAGCTGCTGCCTGCTCTGCAGGCGCTTCAGTATCTGCTGCCTGCTGCGCCGGCGCTGCATCTGCCGGCCGCGCTTCCGCGTCCGTGCCTGTCTCCGCCTGTTCTTCCTGGAGACTTCCGGTCAGCTCCGGATCCTGCGGAACATCCTCCATCCTTCGGGTCAGCTTCCTGGACGTATCCTTCACAAACTTCGCACTGCGCTCCTTCAGACTTGTGAACCCATTCTTCGTCTTTGCCGCTGCACTCCCGAAGAACTCCCCTGTTTTGTCTGCTGCACTTCCCGCGAGCTTCCCGACTTCCTGACCGACTTCCCGAAAATCCTGGGCAACCTTTGCGCCAGCCCTTTCCTCCGGCGACAGTCTTGCCCCGCACTTCGCACAGAATTTATCACCCGGATCAGCCGGCTTGCCACAGTTTGGACAGTAGACAATTCCGTTGACCTCGTCAAGCTGTTTCGAATACTTTTCGATATTCGCATATGCAACCTTTACAGCCGCATACTCATCCTCCAGCCCTTTCCTCGGACTGTCCGGATTCTCCTTGTAGACACTTTCCCCAATGACCGCAAAAAGCCTCTCAAGAGAACGCTTCTCCGCGGAGATCCGTCCCTTGATGGAGACGCTGTCGCTCATCTTCTGAACACCATTCTTTGTATCGCGCCCGATCCTGGCCAGTTTCTGTCCCAGATTGCTCCAACTCATACTGACACCTCACTTCCAGCTTTTCCACTTCAATTCCGGCTGCCCGATGCATCTTCCAGCCGCTCGACGCCTTCATTTATTCCCGATTATGAGCGAGGGGATTCTGCGTGTCAAGGGCTTGTCTGTCGGCTGAAAAGTCGCTATAGTGATCAATATCAAAGGAAGGATCTTCGAGGGGGAGCGGCCGTCATGAAGTGGACAGAAAAGTGTATCCTGAATCTGGCACATCATAATCTGTTTGAGAATGACGGGCACAGACACCGCTTCTACGATCTTCTGGACTGCTATTTCGACAAGCCGTTTTTCACCAAGGGGCTTTGCAAGTGTATGTACCTCTCTGCCTGGGACACGGAACACTTTTCCATGATGCTTGAAACCCTGAACGCGACGCTGATTGAGCGTGATTTCCGTCTGCATCTGATGCGGGACCAGGGTCAGATCGAGCAGGTAGAGGCACATGCCGAGCACAATTGGGAAGCGGAGGAAATTTGGAAGCTTGTGAATGCCTTCGTCAGCGGCCAGCCCTACGACAGTTCCAGGCTGTCCGATGTCGAGATCCGTTATCCGGAAACCGCATATATGATCAAGCGTGCCCTTCTGGCATCGAAAATCATCGATGAACTTCCATCTCTGGATCTCCCCTCTTCAGATGTCTCCTCCGCGTCAGTTCTGTCAGACAACCGTCTTTTCTGACTGAAAAACGATTATTTAGTGTCTGCTCAACAAAGCCTCTCCAAAAATCACGAACAGCTTTGGATACCCGCGGAGAGAGGTTACGCTGCTTCAAATTCGATGAAATGGCTGGAAT
>CACWKX010000026.1:27942-29124 GCA_902761585.1 uncultured Lachnospiraceae bacterium | reverse complement strand
AAAAGCGGTATTGAAATACTTGCGTTGGAGTGTCATATAGACCATGTACATATATTTGTTAGTGTACTTCCAACAATAAGTATTCCTACAATAATGCAAAAAATCAAAGGCGCTACTTCTGTAGAACTTAGGAAAGAGTTCCCACAGCTTAAAGCAATGCCTAGTCTTTGGACTAGAAGCTATTTTGTAAGCACAGCTGGCAATGTAAGTTCTGAAACAATCAAATGGTATGTTGATACACAAAAAACCAGACCATAGGAGTAAGTATGCAAAAAGGTATTAAGTTTAGGGCATATCCTAACAAGGAACAACAAAACTTAATAAATCAGACACTTGGTTGTTGTAGACTCATCTACAACAAAGGTCTTGCTATGCGAAACGCTGCCTATGAGAATGGCTCTAAAGTAGGATACTCACAGACTTCTGCTATGCTAACTGAGTTAAAGAAAACCTCAGATTTTGCATTTCTAAAAGAAGTAGATTCTATTGCACTACAACAATCCCTGCGTGACCTTGACAGAGGTTTTGTAAATTTCTTTCAGAAACGTGCATCACATCCTACTTTTAAAAGTAAACATAATAACCATCAATCCTACAGAACTGTTAATCAGGGAGACAATATCCGTATTGTAGATAAATACATAAAGCTCCCTAAACTTGGCTATGTCAAAATTAAACAGTCTATGGAAGTAGGTAAAATCAATAATGTAACCATAGAGCGTACACCTTCTGGTAAGTATTTTGTGGTTCTTAATGTAGATTTTGAGCCAGAATTACAGGCTAATAAAGGTGGTTCTATTGGTATTGATGTAGGCATTAAAGATTTCTATTCTGATTCTAATGGAAACGTAGTACACAATCCGAAATACCTTGAAAAGTCTATGCGTAAGCTCGCTAGAGAACAGCGAAAGCTATCCCGCAAACAAAAAGGCTCTATTAATCGAAATAAACAGCGTATTAAAGTAGCTTTGGTACATGAAAAGATTACAAATCAGCGTAATGATTTCCTTCAGAAACAGTCCACTATGCTAGTGCGTGAAAACCAAACAATCTGCATCGAGGACTTGAATGTAAAAGGTATGATTCGTAATCATAAGCTTGCTAAATCAATAGCAAGTGCTTCATGGTCAAAGTTTTTTACAATGCTTGAATATAAGGCTACCTGGTATGGTAATGATGTAA
>CACWKX010000026.1:0-27869 GCA_902761585.1 uncultured Lachnospiraceae bacterium | reverse complement strand
TAATCTACGCTTGTGGAGACTATGTAAAACTAAAGTCCTTGCGACAATGTAACGGTCTTAGAAACAAGAATCCCATTGCTTTAGCTGTGGGAGTGTCAAATCAGAATCATGCGGACGGAAGGCTGGATATCATGCCGGGCGACGGTGTCAATTACTTGTATAGAAAACTATCGGAGGCAGGCGCTGTGGCGTATCTCACAATCACGGGGACGTCCATTGACGCCGGGCAGGACAGGCTTCCGGGCAGGCAATCGGATCAGATGTCATCGGCGTGACAGGAAGCGATTCATTTGCATCAGAGATCAGGGAATTTCTTGAAGAATATGGAAGTGACGCGGAGGTCAGGCAGAGCATCTGGTCTGGTGACGCCAACACATTTGCCTGGAAGGGCGTTCCAGCCCTTACATATGACAGAGATGGGTTTGGTATGCACACCTGCCACGATGAACAGCGATTTCTGTCCGCGTGGGAACTTGGGAGAGAAACAGACCTGATCGAAGCAATGGTGCGGAGGCTTGCAGACCGCGAAGCCTTTGCCTCTGAGCGGAAGTTGCCAGGGGAGATGGAGCAAGAGCTGCAGAAGTTATTCGCGGAATACTGATCAACAGATATGTATGACAGAAATCATCAATCGTCGTACTCAATCAAGAGAGTCATGCATCCTCAATATCGATGCATGGCCCTCTGTATTTTCTGGAGAGTTACTCAGAGAAGAATTCGACAATCGTGTGAATGGCTGTGTCCATAAGCTTTGGATTGCGGAAGGGGTGATCTGCGCCCTCGACCGGAACCAGCTCGATCACGTTGTCCTCGCAGAACTTCTCTGAATCACTGATCGGAACCATCTCATCGGCTGTTCCGTGGATGACGATCATGCTGTCCGCCCAGTCAAAATATTCATATTTGCGGACATCGCTCGCTGCCAGCTCATCAAAGAGGGACTTGTCGACCTTGAACTTCCGGTCAAGGCCGATCATCACTTCCTTGCCTTTCTCCAGCTTCTCGAGATCAGTGTCTTTCACATTCTTCAGCATCAGGTCGTGCATCCGGATGCCGGGTGCGCGGAGTGCAGTTTTTTCAAATGGGTTCCCGACTTCTGCGATGTATTTCAGAGTCAGGTAGCCGCCGAAGCTGACGGAATAATTGAAGAGCGTTTTGGCCTGCAGCGTATTTTTTGCATAGTCTGTGACAAGCGTCAGGTACAGCATGCAGTCTTTCAGCTCGAGCTTTTTTCTTGCGTCCTGCCCATGGCAGGGCCAGTCGAAGGCGATCACGGCGTCCGCCTTATGCTTTGACAGATACTTTTCCGCGAAACGGGTGATATTTGCAACGTCCTTGCTGCTGCCGTATCCGTGTGTACAGATGATGACGCGATCATGTGTACGGCTGTCCTCTTCCACCAGCATACGGCAGCGGACGGAAGCGCCATTTTCGTTGATATCAAAATGTTTTTCTTTCATGAAGACCCGGTCTTTCCTTTATAAATGCATATTTCTGAAAGTGTCCGGGAAGCATTGTATCACAGATCCTGACTGATAAAGAATTTCTTTCGCGCAGCCCTTCGATTCCTGCTTTGTGCTGAGGAGACTAGTTGAAGTTATTTGGCATCTGAAATATGATTTATTCAGGATAAATAGACATGCCAGATGAATGGGCATGCCGCGGGGAAGAGACATCAGGTAAACTGGGAGGAAGGGTATGCTGACATATCATCTGGATACAGGGGCTGGACCGCTCTATAAGCAGCTTTATGACTGTATGAAACAGGATATTGAGAATGGAAGGCTTTCCTCCGGGGAAAAGGTGCCATCAAAGCGGACGCTGGCACGGAACCTGGGGATTAGTACGATTACGGTGGAGACTGCCTATAGTCAGCTGATCGGGGAGGGTTATCTGTATACGCTTCCGAAGAGGGGATATTACGTCTCAGATCTGGCGGGCATGCACAGGTTTCGGAGCGGTATGAAGACTGGCCAGTCTGCAGAAACGGATGCTGACCGAACGAAGACTGCATTTGCAAGCCGTGCACATGAAAAAAATGCCAGTATGTTTGAACGGAGAATTGCTTCAGAAGAGGCTGAACCGGCGGAATGCAAGGACGCCGGCATGAAAGCTGGCAAGATTTGGTTTGACTTTTCATCCAACCGGACGGCAGCGGCGGATTTTCCGTTTTCCATCTGGGCGAAATGCATGCGGGAGACGATCTCGATGCGCGAACAGGAGCTGATGGAGGTATCCCCGAGCGGCGGTGTGGAAGCGCTCCGCCTTGCCATCGCAGATCATCTGGCATCCTTCCGGGGCATGTCGGTCGATCCGGCACAGATCATCATCGGAGCGGGGACAGAGTATCTGTACACACTTCTGATTCGTCTGCTGGGGCAGGACAAGGTGTACTGCATTGAAAATCCGGGATATCGGAAGCTTCTGGCAATTTACAGGAGCAGCGGCGCAGCGTGTCGGTTTGCGGATGTCGACAGCCAGGGCATGATTGTCGGTCAGCTGAGGGAGAGCGGCGCCGATATTGCGCACATCAGCCCGACGCATCATTTCCCGACAGGGGTCACGATGCCGGTCAGCAGACGCTATGAGATACTCGCCTGGGCAAGCGAATCGGAAGAACGATATATTATCGAGGATGACTATGACAGTGAATTCAGAATCAAGGGCCATCCGATGCCGTCACTCCAGAGCATTGACCCGGCTGGAAAGGTGATTTATATGAATACCTTCTCAAAGTCTTTGACCTCCACCATCCGAATCAGCTACATGGTGCTTCCACCCCGGCTGGTCGGAGCGTTTTATCAGAAGCTGGGCTTTTATTCCTGCACCGTCTCGACCTTCGACCAGTATGCTCTGGCAGACTTCATCAGCCAGGGGTATTTTGAGAAGCATATCAATCGGATGCGTCTGTCCTATCGCAGGAGGCGGGAGAAGGTGCTTGTGATCACGAGGGCGCTTTTCAAACCTGAGGAATGTCGGATCATTGAAAATGATTCCGGCCTTCATCTGATTCTGGAGCTTCGAACCGACAGGACGGAGGAAGAGATTCGGAGGGAACTGTTAAAAAAAGGCATCCGGATCAGCAGTGTGGCAGACTATGACATGCGCCACGAAAGCAGATACGGACACCAGTTCATCATCAATTATTCAAGTATGGATCTTGACCGCCTGGAGGAGGCGTACAGAGCGCTTCGGAAGGCGTGTGGTTTTCCTGTTTTATGATGTTTTTTTGAACAGCGCGGTCGAGATATTGAAGGCGTTGTCAGCGCAGCGCTCCAGATCTGTTGTCATATCGGTGAAGACGATTCCGGCCATCGGGTTGCAGTTGCCGTTCATCAGACGCTGTACATGGTTGTTTGTGATCTGGTCATGAAGCTGATCCACCTGGTTTTCGTTCTCAGAGGCTTCCGGAAGCTTTCTGAAGTTTTCTTCGGAGAAGATGTCAATGCACAGCTCGACGCTGCGGACAACCTTCTCCGAGAGCTTTTGAAGATCGGACTTTCCGGCGGGTGACAGCTTGTCATTTTGCTCATCCAGTTTCTGGCGGAATTCGATGATGTTTTCAGCCTGGTCCCCGATGCGCTCAAAGTTCATGGCGATCACCATCAGCTTTGAGGCACGGAAGGCATCTGCGTCTGTCAGGTCGAGCGATCGGGTCTCCATGAGCCGGTCTGAGATCGCCTGACAGAGATAATCGATGATGGACTCGGTGTCTTCCACCTGATTCATCAGCTTCTGTGTATTTCCGTCTTCAAAGAAGCACTGGAGCGACAGCTTCAGATTGTCGAGGGTCATCTCCCCCATTCTCCTGCATTCCAGGACTGCCTGTCGAATCTGGACGGAAGGCAGGGTTGATTTCGCGGAATTCAGGTACAGTAGTTTCTTGCCTTCCAGCATCCTTGTCTCTTCCGGAAGCCGGGGAATCATCAACTCTGCCAACCTTACGATCAACCCTGAAAATGGAGCCAGGACCAGAACGGAAAAGATTGCAAAGATCGTGTGCGTGTTTGCGATCTGGCGGCCGATGTTATTCGGGGACAGTCTGCAGATCAGATTCAGAACCTGCGGGAAGATGCTGATGATGGTCAGAAGAAGCGCTGCCCGCAGCAGGTTGAATACGAGATTCAGCACAGCGGACCGCTTTCCGTTCCGATTCGTGGTCAGTCCGGCCAGCAGGTTTGGGGTGACAGAACCGATCGCGGCTCCGATCAGCAGGTATACGGTCGTGCGATAATTCAGAATGCCTTGTACGGCGAAGGTCTGAAAGATGACAGTGGACGAAGAAGAGCTTTGCAGAAGAGCTGTGAAGGCAATTCCAAACAGAACAGCCAGGACAGGGTTCGACAAGCCAGCAAGAAACTGCTCAAACTGAACGCTCTGCGAAAGCGGTTTGATTGCGTCTTTGATCAGTCCGACGCCGACAAACAGCATTCCGAAGCCAAGAATGATCATTCCGACGGATTTCACCTTTTTTCTGGACATAAAGAGGTACATCACGCAGCCGATGAACAGCAGAAGCGGGGCGAACGCTGTCAGGTCGAACGCAGTGATCTGTGCCGTAATGGTTGTACCGATATTGGCGCCCATGATGACGGCGATGGCTTCCTTCAGATTCATCAGGCCTGAGTTTACAAAGCCGATCACCATCATATCTGTAGCAGAAGAGCTCTGGATCAGAACGGTTACGCCCATTCCCAGCAGGATGCCAAGGATTTTATTGGACGTTGCATGCTCCAGAATTGTTCGGACCTTGTCTCCGGCGGCGCTCTGAAGGCCGGACGACATCAGCGTCATTCCAAGAAGGAACAGTCCGACACCGCCCAGGAGGGCAAAGAAATCGGCAATACTCATAGCACAGTACTCTCTTTTCTGTATGTAATCTATATAAAGTATATCAATATAATGTAAAGCAGGTAAATTATATGAAGGAATACGTAAGGAATAAGTCACGATTTATCAATAAATTTGCCACAGACTCATTATACTAAAGGCGCAGGTGACAATCAACATCGGGTTCAGCTGGCCGGCCTGAAGCGGGGCTGAAAGCACAGGAAGGCAGCGTTTTGAAGAGATTGTGAAGATTTCGGAAGGCTCCTTGACAGACGGTATGAAACCTTATAGATTAGGCCGCGAAGGGTGCTGAATAACCTTTTTAGGAGCGTGATCCTCATGACAGCTTATTTCAAAAAGCAGATGGATAAAGAGTCGAACAGGAGAATTGCCGCGGATATTTCGGCTTATGGAAAAGAGGTCATTGATTCAGAGCTGTTTCGCAAGGCATTTGCGCAGAAACATCATACAAACACGACGGTGGGTGAGCACACGCTGAATGTGACGGCCGCTGCACTTCGCATGTGCTATGCGCTTGAGAAGACGGGGCTGAGACTGGATAAAAGAGCGGTGACAATTGGCGCACTGTGCCATGATCTTGGCATCATCGGCCGCTATGAGAAGTTTGAGAACAATCGCATCTGCTGCAGGCTTCATCCGATTGACTCTGTCAGAATTTCAAGGAAACTTGTGCCGGAGATCGACCATAAGACGGAGGAGATTATCCGGTGCCATATGTGGCCGCTCAACGGCTGGATGCCGACGTCGGCGGAAGGATACCTGATCACGGTTGCGGACAAGTACAGTTCTATCCGGGAACTGCTCTACAGACCGGCGCTGCCGCTGCTTCGGCATGAGACGGCCGGGATGATCCTCGGTGCCCTGGTCTGCGGCGCTGTCGGTTGACAAGGCGGTGTCAGGACAGATTCATCACCACAACCTTTTGACGCGCGGGATGATCAGCCTGTTCAGGAAGCCGGTCACGATACCGGCACCAAGCCCGGCGAGCATCAGGACGGGAAGGTACCATTTCCAGGGGAAGCCGATTACAACCAGCGTGGCGACAAGAATCTGTCCGCAGTTGTGCAGAACGCCGCCGAGTGCGCTGACGGATACGACACTGAACCTTCCTGTTTTCCTGATCAGCGCCATGCCGAGAATGCTGAGCGCAGTCCCGGCAAGACCATACGAGATACTGAACAGGTTTCCGAACAGAAAGCCGATGATGAGTACGCGCAGGGCGGAGATCACAATGGCTTCCTTCCATCCTGCCAGGTACAGGATGGTCACAATCACGATGTTCGCAAGTCCGAGCTTCATGCCTGGGACAGGCATGGGGACCGGGATAATAGCCTCTACATAGCCGAAAAGCACCGCAAGTGCCAGCAGAAGGCCGGAAGAGGCGACTTTTCGGGCGATTGTATCACCGTGCGACCCCATCGAGATCCCCTCCTTCTGATTCCTTTGCATCGACAATCGATAGAACAATCTTATTAGGCAGGCAGACAATCGTGCCTCCATTCTCGTCGATGGCACTTTCTTGGATACAGATCTGGTCCGGGCAGTCAGCTGATACCATCTTTACTTTCCCGTTTTGAATTCTGCATACGTTTGAGTCATTGATCTCGATTTCCCGGTCTGTTGTCAGAGGATACGTGCCATACTCTTTGCCATCCACCTGGATCAGAAGAGCCGGTGACTTTGGCTTCACAGCTGTGACAATCGGAATGATCAGCAGAATGACGGACAACAGCGCAAGACCGCCAATCAGGAGCAGGTCATTGCGCCGGATCTGTCGGTCAGATCGACGATATGCAGTTTTCTCGTCTTTATCGTTCTGCATCATGCTTGTTCCCAAGACCTTCGAAATTGTGAGGTACACTGCTCAGTCGGCTGAGACGGTTTCAATCTCATACCGATCAGATATAAAGGAGTCCTTCAGTCCGTCGCTGATGGTGATGGTCTGGTCGGTGTCAAAGAGTACCATCTCAAACTGGTCGCTATGAGCCTTCCAGAAGGAAATGGCCTTCTCTTTTCCCATCACGCAGAGGGAGGTCGACAGGCCGTCCGCCAGAGCACCATCCTTGCAGATGATGGAGACAGAGGAAAGGTCATTTTTGACCGGGTACCCGGTCGAAGGATCGATGATATGCGGATACCGCTTGCCGTCCTGATCGACCAGGTAGCGCTCGTAGCCGCCCGAGGTGATGACAGTACTGTCTTCTGAAAGTGTGAGGATGCCGAGAAGCGCGCTGGTGTCCGCCGGATCTTCGATGCCGACGCGCCAGGGGCTTCCATCGGGCTTGTTTCCTGTCACCTGAATGTTACCACCCAGATCGGCAAGCCCGCCTGTCAGATGATGCTTCTGATAGATATCCATGACCGCCTGGGAGGTGTAGCCCTTGGCGATTCCACCGAAGTCAATCTGGACACCGGAGGGGAGAGTGAGCTTCTTCGTCTCTGGATCATAGATGACCTTGGAGGAGTCGACCAGCGGAAGAAGCGCCTCAATTTCCGCTTTTGTCGGGACATGGCTGATCAGATGCTCACTTGAGGAAAGGGCATCCGCCGCAGCCTCGGTCTGTGTCTCGGCTTCGGTCTGCGCAGAAGCCTCGTGTCCTGGGGCGTTCTCTGTGCTGCTTTCCGTCTCATCTCCGGATTCGCCGAAGAATTCCGTAAATCCCCAGAGCTTCATGATGGGGTAGATGGTGAAGTCAAAAGCGCCGTTCGTTTCCTGATATAACTGAAGGGACAAGTCTGTCAGCGTGGCAGTGTCGTCCGAGAGTGTTCCGCCGCCATCGTGGTTGATCTGCCACACCTCGCTGCCTTTTGTGCCGGTCGAGAGCAGGCTGTCGAGCGAGCGGATTTTTTCCTCTGCTTCATCGAGTGCCGCCCCGGCATCCTTGCCGTAGGCCTTCAGGTTCATGACGGTTGTCATCGCGAAAAGCTGGCGGGTCTGCGGCTCCTCGTTCTGGCCGGCATATGCAGCCGGAGTAAGGGTAGCAGATAAAAGCATGCTAAAAGCCATCATGGCACCGATCGCGGCTGGTGTGATGGTTCTCTTCAGGTATTTGAAAGGCATCGGTTCCTCCTGTTATCAGATCGCAGTCACCTGGTCAGTTTAATATGACGATGTGAATACCGAGTGTCTGCCGGAAAAAGATTCTGGTATAGTAATTGAAAATGCTAATTACTATTTGTATAATATTCCAATTGTGCAAGTCAAGACTATTGACATGATTGGAGGAGGTATTCATGGGTGTGTTGACGTTCAGAGGGGGCGTTCACCCTTATGAGGGCAAGGAGCTCTCATCGAAAAAGCCCATCGAAAAACTGGATCCCGGACCGGAGCTGGTCTACCTGATGTCCCAGCATATCGGCGCACCGGCAAAGCCAGTGGTTGCAGTCGGTGACCGGGTTCTGAGAGGGCAGATGATCGGGGAGGCAGGGGGCTTTGTCTCTGCGCCGGTCTATGCGTCAGTATCCGGGACCGTGAAGGAAATCGGCACCCGAAAGACCGCAACAGGGGCGCCTGCAACAGCTGTCATTATCGAAAATGATCAGAAGTACGAGTCTGTTTCATTTGAGGGGGCGAAGCTGGAGAACCTGAGCCGGGAGGAGATTCTGGAGAGAATCAGGAAAGCCGGCGTTGTCGGAATGGGCGGGGCAGGATTCCCGACGGCTGTCAAGCTGGCGCCAAAGGACCCGTCTGTGATTGACCACATCCTGGTCAACGCATCAGAATGTGAGCCGTATCTGACATCCGATTACCGGTGCCTGATGGAGGAGCCGGAGAAGATTGCAGCCGGTCTTGAGGTGATCCTGAAGCTTTTTGGTCCCTCCTGCGAGGGCGTGATCTGTATCGAGGATAACAAGCTGGATGCGGCGGAGGTCATGCGGAACGCTATATCCGGGAAGAGCCAGATGAGGGTTGCTGTTACAAAGACCAAATATCCGGAAGGTGCAGAGCGCTCTCTGATCAAGGCAGTTACAGGGCGTGAGGTGAACTCTTCCATGCTGCCGGCGGATGCAGGCTGCGTGGTCGACAATGTGCAGACGGTCATCGCCGTCTATGAGGCTGTCACCGAAGGTAAGCCGCTCATGGAGCGTGTCTTTACGATCTCCGGGGACGCGCCGAAGGACCCGAAGAACTTCCGGGTTCCGGTCGGGACGCCATATACAAGAATTATCGAGGCGGATGGCGGATTTCTGGGAAATCCTGAGAAGGTGATATCCGGCGGCCCGATGATGGGATTTGCACTGGCGGATCTGGACGTTCCGGTGACAAAGACCTCCGGTGCACTGACCTGCTTTTTGCATGATCCGGTGAAAAATCTGGAGAGCGGACCCTGTATCCGCTGCGGAAAGTGCATCGAAGTCTGCCCACAGCGGCTGGTGCCGTGCAGACTTCTGGATATCGTTCTGCATGGGGACATGCAGCGGTTCCAGGCTGAGTACGGAATGGAGTGTGTGGCATGCGGCTGCTGCAGCTACAACTGTCCGGCAAAGCGTCCGCTGGCTGTCAACATCAATGCCATGAGAGGCAAGGTGCTGGCGGAGAGAAAGAAGAACAGGAAGTGAGGAAGTTCGGAAATGGGTGAAAAATTGCTTGTGTCACCTTCGCCGCACGTCAGGGCAAAGGGAAAAACGTCGCTGATCATGCTTATGGTGATTGTTGCGCTTCTCCCGTCCTGCGTGTACGGAGTACTGAATTTTGGGATGCACGCCCTGCTGATCCTGGTGCTCTCGACCGGCTCCGCGGTTGCGGCGGAGCTTGTCTATGAGCTTGTGATGAGAAAGAAAATCACTGTGACAGACGGATCTGCCGCAGTGACAGGGCTTCTGATCGGCATGAATATGCCGCCGATGATCGCATGGTGGATACCGGTGATCGGCTCTGTGTTTGCAATCGTTGTGGTGAAGCAGCTGTTCGGCGGCCTTGGCCGGAACTTTATGAATCCGGCGCTGGCAGCCCGCTGTTTTCTGGTGCTGGCGTTCTCTGCGCAGATGACTGCTTTCACGACCGGAACCGGTGTGCTGAGTCAGGTGACAGAACCGACTGTGATGGCGGAGGCAGGTGCAGAGGCGGATGCCGGGGCAAATGAAAACGCTGGCACAGATGCGGATTCGACCGCGACAGCCTGGACGGAGGCACAGACAGAGGCAGCTAGCCGCAGCTGCGAAGACCGATGCGGACTCAGCAGCAACAGCCGAGACGGAGGAAAAGGGCAAGGCAGCCGCAGCTGCGAAGACCGATGCGGACTCAGCGGCGACAGCCCAGACGGAGGAAAAAGGCAAGGCAGCCGCAGTTGCGAAGACCGATGCGGACTCAGCGGCAACAGCCGAGACGGAGGAAACAGCAGATGCGGCTTCCGGGGCAACGGCTGAGACGGAGGCAGCGGCTCCGGAAACGGAGGCTCAGGATTCCGGCAAGCTGGATGCTGTGTCGACAGCGACACCGCTGAAGTATCTGAAGAAGGGCCAGAGCTTCGATCTGAAAGCACTCTTTCTCGGCAACACACCTGGAACCATCGGAGAAACCTCCGCGCTGCTTCTGCTGATCGGCGGCATCTTCCTGATGCTCCTTGGCGTGATCGACTGGAGAATTCCGGTCTTCTACATTGGAAGCTTCGGCGTGCTTGTCCTGATCACCGCAGCGGCGAGAGGGTATGACGCACCGCTTCAGTACATGCTTCAGGAGCTGTTTGCGGGCGGACTGATGATGGGAGCCTTCTTTATGGCGACCGACTATGTCTCTTCTCCGTATACAAAGAGCGGAAGGATCCTGTTTGCGCTGATCATCGGTGTCATGACCTGGCTCTACAGAATGTTTGGTATGTATAAGGAAGGCGTGTCCAACGCGATTATCCTCGCAAACTGCCTGACACCGCTGATCGACCGGCTGACGCGTCCTGTTGCTTTCGGAATCAGAAAGAAGGAGGCATCGTCATGAGCAAACGTTTTTGGAAGGGAATTTTTGAGGAAAACCCGGTCCTCGTCCTGATGCTTGGGCTGTGCCCGGCACTTGGGACGACAACCGCCGTAAAGCCTGCTCTGGCGATGGGAATCGCAACTGCGATTGTTCTGATTGCAGTGGAGCTGGTGATGACACTTCTGAGTCATGCGGTTCATGAGAAGGTCTTCATGGTGGTTTCCGTTCTTCTGACAGCCGTTCTGACGTCGATTGCTGAATATGTGATGGCGCAGAACTTTCCGGAGCTTCACGAAGAGCTTGGCATCTATCTGCCGCTGATGGCGATCAGTTCGGTGATTCTCAGCCGTGTCTCTGCAGTATCGAAGAGTGGATCACTGGCAGAGGCACTGGGAGACTCGCTCGGAATGGGCATTGGCTTTGTACTGGCACTTGCTACTGTCAGTTCGGTGAGAGAGCTCCTTGGAGCGGGAACCTGGTTCGGCCTGCAGGTGATGCCGGAAGGATTCCAGCCGGTTGCTGCATTCTCCATGGCACCAGGAGCATTTTTTACAGTTGCGTTTCTCGCAGCCGCGATGAATGTCAAGGCCCGCAGGAAGGCTTCAGAGACAGACAGGGAGGGTGAATGATGAATTATGTCGTGTTCGCGGTTGAAGCCGCCCTCATCAGTAACATCGCGCTGAGCTATTTCCTGGGGTTGTCTCCATTTCCGGAGATCGGGAAGGACAAAAAGCAGACGTGTATCGGCGCGCTGGCGATGGTCATCGTGATGACACTTTCCAGCCTCATCTGCGGGGTGATATACCGCTATATTCTGGTTCCGGCGAATGCTGTGCAGGCAAAGACCGTTGTGTTCGTAGTGGTCATCCTTGCAGCATCAGGACTGCTTGCACTGCTCCTCCGAAAGAGAGCTGGCGAGCTGGAAAGCGGGAAGGCGTTCCCTGTTCTGGCGGTCAATACGGCGGTGCTTGGTACGGTGCTGGTTATCGTCCAGAATGATTACGGGGTCCTGAATGGTACGTTTTATGGATTCATGGCAGCCGTGGGCTATCTGATTGTCATTGCGATGCTGTCGTCAATCGATGACGAGCTGAAATACAGTGATGTGCCGAAGTCCTTCAGAGGGGTTCCGATTCTCCTCGTAGCGGCAGGACTGATGGCAATTGCATTTCACGGGATTGAGGTCCTTGGAGGCTGATAAACGGCAATTGATTTTCGGCGAAATGTATGGAATAATATACAGGATAGATGCAGGTTCTATAGGAACTGTACCAGAAGAAAAACAGGAGGTTTGTGCATTATGAAGAATCGTATTGTAGCAGCTGTTCTTGCTGTCATGGTAGCCGGAGCTCTGACTGCGTGCAGCAGCGGTTCCAAGACAGAGTCGACAACACAGACGACTGCACAGGCAACAACGCAGGCTGCGAAGGAAACCCAGGCAAAGACAACTGAGGCGAAGGCAACCGAGGCAAAGACGACTGAGGCGAAGGCAACCGAAGCAAAGACGACTGAGGCGAAGACAACCGAAGCAAAGACAACTGAGGCGAAGGAAACCGAAGCAAAGACAACTGAGGCGAAGACAACCGAAGCAAAGACGACTGAGGCGAAGGAAACCGAAGCAAAGACAACTGAGGCAAAGGCAACCGAAGCAAAGACAACTGAGGCAAAGGCAACCGAAGCAAAGACGACTGAGGCGAAGGAAACCGAGGCGAAGGCAGCAGAAGCGAAAACAACTGAGGCTGCTGAGACCGAGGCTGAGAAGAAGCTTCCGGAGGAGGCTCAGTACACGATCTATAACCAGACCGGTGAGAAGGTTACAGAGATCAAGTTTACACGCAACGATACCGGAAAGGTCGCGCTTGACGAGAAGAGCGGACTGGCTGACGGAGCATCCACTGTTCTGAAGATCAAGAAGGATTCGACTGTCACAGACAAGACGTCCTTTACCTTCTCCTTCACGACTGAGGGCGGATATACGGCAGAGTACAAGACCCTCGGATTCGAGGTTGCTCCGATGACCCTGATCGCGGAGGATGCAAAGAGCGGCGCAACCCCGTTCAAGTTTGAGGCTCCGGCTGAGGGCGCTTCCACCGAGGCTGAGAAGGCAACCGAAGCAGAGGCGACAGAGAAGGTTACCGAGAAGGCAACTGAGGCAAAGGCGACAGAGAAGGCTACCGAGAAGGCAACTGAGGCAAAGGCGACGGAGAAGGTTACCGAGAAGACAACCGAGGCTGCGACGGAGGCAGAGGAAGAGAAAAAGGTACTCCCGGATAAGGCAGAGTACACCTTCAACAATAAGACTGGCGAGCAGGTTACTGAGATTAAGCTGGTGGACAATACGTCCAAGAAGGTTGTAGAGGACCTGAAGGACGGACTGGAAGACGGCAAGTCCGTTAAGGTTTCCATCAAAAAGGACAGCAGCATCACGGACAAGACTTCCTATACGCTGACCTTCACCACAAAGAGCGGGTACAAGGCAGAGTACAAGACCCTTGGCTTCGAGGTTGCAGGAATCAACCTGATCGCAGAAGATGCAAAGAGCGGCGCAACGCCGATCGAGTTTGTCCCTGAAGCTGAGACCGAGGCAGAGACTGAGGCTGCAACGGAGGCAGAGGAAGAGAAGAAGGAACTTCCGGACAAGGCAGAGTATACCTTCAACAATGCGACCGGTGAGAAGGTCACAGAGATCAAGCTGGTCGACAATACATCCAAGAAGGTTGTAGAGGATCTGAAGGACGGACTGGAAGACGGCAAGACTGTGAAGGTCTCCATCGACAAGGACAGCAGCATTACGGACAAGACTTCCTACACGCTGACATTCACCACGAAGAGCGGGTATAAGGCTGAGTACAAGACACTTGGCTTTGAGGTTGCGACCATCAAGCTGATCTCTGAAGATGCGAAGAGCGGTGCAACACCGATCGAGTTCGAGAAGTAAACTATCCGGAGCAATAAAGAAACAGGCATCTCAGCCTGGAGACTTCAGGCTGACCGGCGTTATAGAATCCTGCGGGAATTGTTCATCCCGCAGGATTTTTTTTGTCAGAGAGTGCCTGAAAGAAATAAGAATTGACACAGCGGGAATGTAGTCGTATAGTAAACATATGAACAGATGCTCATATGTTTGTGAAAACATTCTGATACACAGGAGAGCAATAAAGGAGAGCAGAGAAGCAGAGCAGGCATGCCGTTCAGAAAGGAACGCCGGTGGTGCTGTCTGCAGAAAAATAGAGAGGGAAGGGAGGAGATGAAGATGGCGGAGTGCGATGTGGATCTGTGTGAGGTCCGGGAGGTTCACCAGGAAAAGGTTTCAGAGATTACGGCGAAGATGCCGGAGGAGGATGAGCTTTACGACCTGGCGGAACTGTTCAAGGTGTTCGGGGACTCGACGAGGATGAGAATCCTGTTTGCCCTGTTTGAGGCGGATATCTGCGTATGTGACCTCGCGCAGGCGCTTGGAATGACACAGTCGGCGGTGTCACACCAGCTGCGGATTCTGCGGCAGGCCAGGCTGGTGAGCAGCAGACGGGAAGGAAAGCAGGTCATTTATTTCCTGACAGATGAACATGTCAGGACGATCATCGACAAGGGAAGAGAGCATATTGAGGAAGACTGACGAGGAGGCCGCAGGACGCCTCAGGTGACATGACATGGCAGATAAAGGGGGATACGAGCGATGAAGAAAAAGTTCGGGTGCGAAGTGGACTGTGCAAACTGTGCGGCAAAGCTTGAGGATGCAATCCGGAAGGTGGATGGCGTTGAGGCGTGCAGCGTCAATTTCCTGACGCAGAAGCTGACATTAACGGCTCCGGATGACCGGTTTGATGAGGTCCTTCAGGCCGTTGTGAAAAAGGCAAAGCATGTTGAGCCGGACACTGTGATTCATATCGGCTGAGAAAAGGGGACGGACATGACGAAGAAGGAGCATCGGACACTTATCCGGATTATTGTGACGCTGATCTGGTTCGCTGCTTTGCTGGGGACAGACCGCGCAGGACTTCTGAGAGGAGCCGGGACATATGGCAGATTTCTGCTTTACTTTCTGCCTTATCTGCTGATCGGCTATGACGTATTGCTGAAGGCACTTCGGAATATCATCCGGGGACAGGTGTTTGACGAGCATTTTCTGATGATGATCGCAACCTTTGCAGCCTTCGGACTTGGTCTGATGGGGGATGAGGCTTATTCAGAGGCCCTTGCAGTCATGCTGTTCTATCAGATCGGGGAATTGTTCCAGGATGTTGCGGTTGGGAAGTCCAGAAAATCAATTGCCGACATGATGAGCATCGCCCCGGAGAGTGCGAATGTTGAGCGGAACGGCAGGGTTGAGGTCATGGATCCGGAGGAGGCTCATATCGGGGATATCCTGCTGATTAAGGCGGGTGAGAAGGTGCCGCTGGATGGAACTGTCATTGAAGGAGAATCCTACCTGAATACAGCTGCGCTGACAGGTGAGTCGGTGCCGCGCCGCGTAAAGGCGGGGGATCCGGTCATTTCCGGCTGCGTGAACGGAGAGGGGACGCTCCGGGTGCGTGTGGAAAAGGAGTATGAGGACTCCACGGTTGCGCGGATTCTGGATCTGGTGGAGAATGCGAGTTCCAGAAAGGCACGCCTGGAAAACTTTATCACAAGGTTTGCACGCGTCTATACGCCGGTTGTCACGATCGGTGCAGTCCTGCTGGCTGTGCTTCCTCCGCTTTTTCACATCGGAGGTCTGACATACGCGGACTCAATCAGAAGGGCCTGCAATTTCCTGATTGTCTCATGCCCCTGCGCACTTGTCATTTCGGTGCCCCTCGGCTTTTTCGGCGGGATCGGCGCCTCTTCGAAGATCGGTGTGCTAGTTAAGGGAAGCAATTACCTGGAGGCTGCATCCGGTCTGTCAATGCTTGTCTTTGACAAAACGGGGACCCTGACAAGGGGAGAGTTCCGGGTGCAGAAGGTTGTTCCGGCTGCCGGGGAATCCGGTGCACAGAAGTCACTCGGTACCCCTGAGGAGAAGCAGCGCAGGCTTCTCGAGGCTGCGGCGCTGGGAGAGGGCTATTCCAATCATCCGATTGCCCGCTCGATCCGGGAGGCGCTGGGAGAAGAAACAAATCTCGACTCCGGGAGAGTTACAGATGTGCGGGAGACAGCAGGGCATGGGATTGAGGCGCTTCTGGATGAGAAGAAGCTTCTGATTGGAAATTTGTCGCTTATGACATCGCACCATATCGATGTAAAACCGGCAAGTGAAGCAGGGACAATCATCTATGTTGCGCTGGACGGTCGTTGCCTGGGATATATCGTGATCAGCGACACGGTAAAGGAGGGTGCGAAGGAGGCCATCCGGGAGATCAAGGAAGCTGGTGTGTCAAAGACGGTGATGCTGACCGGAGACAGGAAAGGCGCAGCTGTGCAGGTCGCAGAGACGCTTGGAATCGACGAGGTTCACAGCGACCTTCTTCCGGCGGACAAGGTTTCGGAGGTTGAGAAGCTGATTGCCGAAGCTGAAAAAAACGGCGGAAAACTCGGGTTTGTCGGCGACGGGATCAATGACGCACCGGTTCTGATGCGGGCAGACGTCGGGTTCGCAATGGGAGCCCTTGGCAGTGACGCGGCGATTGAGGCTGCGGATATTGTCCTCATGGATGACGATATCCGGAAGATTCCGAAGGTGATCCGGATCGCCAGAAAGACGATGCGAATTGTAAGATCGAATGTTGTATTTGCGATTGCAGTCAAGCTGTTGATCCTGGCACTTTCCGTCTTTGGCCTGGCTTCTATGTGGGCGGCTGTCTTCGGGGACGTTGGCGTCGCGATTCTCTGTATCCTGAATTCTATGCGGACACTGCATGAGTCACGTTGAGAGAATGCCCTTCCGGTTGGCAGGAGTCATCCGGAGGGGCATTCTTTGTGAAGGCAGCTTGAAGAATGACAGAAACACTGCTATGATGCAAAACGGTATGTTTGAAAAGGTGAATAATGTGACAGGTGATCGCAGGTGCGGGAGCCTGCGGGAGAGCATTTGATGAGCAGTGAATTGAAGAGAAGAATCTTGATGACGATTGCGGGGGTCTGCATCTGCGGATTGAGTATAGGAATGTTCAGCTTCTCGAACCTTGGACTTGATCCGTTTCAGGTCTTCGCGCATGGAACCTGGCATCTGACCCGCATGGGGTTTGGAACATTCTATGCGTTGATTAACATCGTACTCCTTGTACTCATATTCTTCGTGAACCGGCGCAAGATCGGGCTTGGGACGGTCATCAATCTGTTTGGTGTCGGTTATATGGCAGAATTTTCGGAATGGGTGATTCGTCACTTTGTCCATACGGAGGCATTTGGTGTCCGCTTCCTGTTCCTGGTTCTGGGCATCGTGGTTATGTGCCTGGCCTCCGCCATTTATTTCACGGCAGATCTCGGGGTTTCAACCTATGATGCCATTGCGCTGACGATTGCGGAGCGGACCCGATTTCAGTTTCGGTATATCCGGATTACAACCGACTTTATCTGTGTGGCGACCGGCTGGGTGGTTCTGGATCTGACCCGGCTGTCCAGCTTTCCGAAGGGCGGATCTGCGCTGCAGATTCTCCTGTGGTCTCTCGGCGGGACGGTCGGTGTCGGGACGATCATCACGGCATTCTTCATGGGACCGCTGATCGCTTATTTTAACAGGAAAGTCGCGGAGCCGATGCGGTATGGCAGGCAGACTGGTGCGGCAGGCGTGGAATCCTGAGGAGGCAGACGGAGCCTGAAAAACCGTGCAGCGTTGGGGCTGATGCTGCCGGATGGAGGGGTCGACAGAAAGGAGTGACTTGACAATGAAGATCATGTTTTATTCGCTGAGGCCGTTTGACGAACTCTCATATGCGGAGAAGTTCAGCAAACAGTACGGGATTGATTTTGCCTGGACGTCGGATTACCCGAATCCGGACAATATTAAGCTTGCCCAGGGATGCGATGCAGTCAGTTCGACGCCCTGCGATATGAGTGCAAAGTATATCGATGCGTTCCATGATCTTGGAGTGAAATACCTGCCCTGCCGCAGCATTGGATATGATCACATCGACATGAATGAAGCCAGAAAGCTCGGCATGAAGGTTTCAAATGTGAGCTATGCGCCGGGAGGAGTCGCGAATTATGCCATCATGATGATACTGATGCTCCTGCGGAAGATGATGCCGATCATGAAACGGGCTGAAATCCAGGATTATCATCTGAAGGGGAAGATGGGGAGAGATATCTCAAACTGTACGGTTGGCGTGATCGGGACTGGTCGCATCGGGCGTACGGTAATCCGTTCATTATCAGGCTTTGGATGCCGTATCCTGGCTTATGATCCTTATCAGAACGAGGAGGTTAAAAAGTATGCGGCCTATGTTTCGGCAGACGAGCTGCTGGCTCAGTCCGATATCATCACGCTCCATGCGCCGGCCAGCGAGGCCAACTATCACATCCTGAACAGGGAAGCCTTCGGTAAATGCAAGGACGGTGTCCTGATTGTCAATGCAGCACGCGGCACCCTGATTGACACAGCAGCGCTGATCGATGCGCTGGAGAGCGGAAAGGTCGGAGGAGCCGGCCTCGACGTCCTGGAGCATGAAGCCGGCCTGTACTATTACAACCGGGAGGGCGACATTATCCGCAACGACGAGATGAGCATACTTCGCTCATTTCCGAACGTCATCCTCTCCCCGCACACCGCGTTCTACACCGATGACGCAGTGGAGTCCATGGTAAATGGAATCTTTGAGAGTGTCAGCTGCTGGGCGAGAGGGATAGAGAACCCGCACGAGGTGCACTGAACACCAGAAAACAGGTACGCACAAGGCTTGAGGAGGATGAATATGGAATTCAGCAGGACGGTGCAGCGGTTCGGAGATGAGATCTTCGCGGCGCTCAATGAGAAGAAGATTGCGCTGGAAAAGCAGGGAAAGACGATCTACAACATGAGTGTCGGAACACCGGATTTTGAGACGCCGGAGCACATCAAAAGGGCGCTGATTGAGGCAGCGAAGAACCAGGGCAGCTGGAAATATGCGCTGCGCGATTCAGACAGGCTTGTCGAGGCTGTCATCTCCTACTATCAGAAGCGCTTCGGCGTTACGCTCCGTCCGGATCAGATCCAGAGCTGCAACGGGACGCAGGAGGGAATGGGCCATATCGGAATGGTGCTGGCGAACGAGGGCGATACGGTCCTGCTTCCGACGCCTTGCTATCCGGTCTTCATTACCAGCGTGAAGATGGCGGGGGCAGAACCCTGGTACTATCCGATGACCGCTGAGAATGGGTTTCTGCCGCGTGTGAGTGATATTCCGGAGGATGTTGCCCGCCGGGCAAAATATATGGTCGTGTCGCTTCCCTCCAATCCGATGGGGTCGGTCGGAACACCGGAGATTTATGAGGAAATCATAGCCTTTGCGAAAAAGTACGATATTCTGATTGTCCATGACAACGCGTACAGCGATATCATTTTCGACGGGGTAGAGGGGAGAAGCTTTCTCAGCTATCCGGGCGCGATGGATGTCGGTGTCGAGTTCTTCTCTCTGTCGAAAAGCTTTAATCTGACGGGTGCAAGAATCAGTTTTCTTGTGGGACGCAGCGATGTCGTGCAGGCCTACAAGAAGCTGCATACACAGATTGACTTTGGTATGTTTCTGCCGGTTCAGGAAGCGGCGATCGCAGCGCTGACCGGCCCGCTGGACTCTGTGAAGGAGCAGTGCCGGAAGTACCAGGAGAGAAGGGATGCGCTCTGCGGCGGGTTCCGTTCCATCGGCTGGGATATGGTTGACAGCCATGGCAGCATGTTTGTCTGGGCGCCGATCCCGAAGCAGTATCAAAGCAGGAATTCGATGGCATTCTGCCTGGATCTGATTGAGAAAAGCGGCGTCATCTGCACGCCAGGCTCCAGTTTTGGACCGCTGGGGGAGGGGTATGTGCGTTTTGCGCTTGTGCTTCCGCCCGATAAGATTCGTGAGGCAGTGGAGTCAGTCAAAAAGTCTGGGATCCTTGGGTGAAAACAAAACTATTTTCGATGAAATGTCACATTTCATGTAATTTGTGGCTTGACGCTCCGGAAGGCGAGTGTTAGTATTTTCATATTCCGTCAAGAACGGACAAGGATGGGTCTCGTGAGACTTTGCGAGGAGGCAAAGTTTTGCGGGACTTTTTTACACTGATCAGGCCAGCTGCCTGAAAAGCGTCATGCCGGCTTTTCAAGCCGGAAGCAGAGGAGGACCAGGATGAGAAGAAAAGTTGTTTCGGTAGTACTTTCGGCAGCGATGATGGTTTCTATGGCAGGCGCCTTAACAGCATTCGGAGGAGAGACAGAGGCAGCCTCCGGAACAGAAGCCGGTACAGAGGCATTTACGGAGAGCCCGGAAGGCTCAGGCCTGATCAAGGATGGGGTGTTCTCCATTGCAAACGAGTGCGGCTATGCGCCGTACAACTGGTCGCAGCCGGATGACTCGAATGATTCTGTCCCGATCGAGGATACCAGCGAGTATTCAAATGGCTATGATGTCATGATCGCAAAGAAGATCTGTGATGCATATGGCTGGAAGCTGAAGGTCAACCGTCTGGACTGGGATTCTCTGATTCCGGCGGTGCAGTCCGGCCAGGTCGACGCAATCATCGCAGGCCAGTCGATGACGGCGGAGCGAGCAAAGCAGGTGGATTTTGCGGGGCCGTACCTGTATGCGACGATTGTTGTTGTCACCAAGAAGGACTCGAAGTTCGCGAGCGCGAAGGGCATCTCCGATCTTTCCGGAGGAAAGTGCACTTCCCAGATGGGGACGATCTGGTATGACACCTGCCTCCCGCAGATCGAGGGAGCGGATGTTCAGGAGGCGGCGGAGTCAGCGCCGGCTATGCTGATGGCGCTGGAGACAGGCGCGGTGGATTATGTCTGCACGGATATGCCGACGGCGCAGGGCGCAGTGGCAGCTTACCCGGATCTGACGATTCTTGACTTCTCCGGTTCGGATGACGATTTCAAGGTTTCGGACGAGGATGTCAACATCGGAATCTCTGTCAAGAAGGGCAACACAGCACTCAAGAGCGAGATCGACGCGGTGCTGAATACCATGGACAAGAAGGACTTTGATGATATCATGGCTGACGCCATCAAGATTCAGCCGATCACGAACAACTGAGAGATCGGACTGAAGCCGTTGGGGCATAACAATCACAGCAGCCGCGCGGGCAGAGTCTCCAGCAGAGGAAGACGCCGCGCGGTGGGATACAAGAGCAGGATGGGAAGATGGAACAGTTTGTAAAATTGGGAAGTGATATGGCGTCCCTCTGGTCAAAGTATGGTGGGACGTATATGGGCGGCATCTGGCGGACGCTGATCCTGGCATCGGTCGGTACCGCGATCGGGTGCCTGATCGGTTTTCTGTGCGGCATTGTGCAGACGATCCCGGTCAGCCGGAATGATTCAGTGGTCAAGAAGGTGATCCTGAAGATTGTGCAGGTGATTCTGCGGATCTATGTGGAGGTGTTCCGGGGAACACCGATGATTCTGCAGGCCGTGTTCATTTTCTACGGCCTTCCCTACTTTACCAACAACTCGATCCAGTTCGAGGGAAAGTGGCTGGTCTCCATCCTGGTCGTATCAATCAATACGGGCGCCTACATGACCGAGTCGATGCGCGGTGGGATCATATCGGTCGACCCGGGGCAGACCGAGGGGGCCATGGCCATCGGCATGACGCATTTCCAGACGATGACATCTGTTGTTCTGCCGCAGGCCATCCGCAACATCATGCCGCAGATCGGAAACAACTTCATCATCAACGTGAAGGATACGTCCGTGATGTTCATCATCGGGTTCACGGATTTCTTCGCTGTTCACAAGTCTGTCGTCGGCGCGACATTCACTTACTTCCCATCGGCGGCGATCGAGATGATCGGTTATCTGACGATGACGCTTCTGGCTTCCTGGCTGCTGAGATTTCTGGAGAAGCGGATGGATGGAAAGAGCGACTATGAGCTGGTGGCAGTTGATCAGCTTACGCTTCCGGCAGGTGTTTATCACGTGAATGCGAAAAAGTCAGAGAAGGATATGAATCCAGATGAACGGGCTGCTCTTCAGAAGGACGCTCAGAGCCGGATCGAGGACAGGTCAGGAAAGGAGGCACGCTGAGATGGCTGATCAAAATGTACAGGCAGGCAGTCCGTCGGGTCAGATGGATGGGCAGACTTCCGGCAGAACGGCAGCAGACGCCATCATCTCTGTCCGCCACCTGTCCAAGAGCTTCGGGAAACACGAGGTTCTGAAGGACATCGATTTCAATGTGTTCAAGGGTGATGTGACGACGGTTATCGGGGCTTCCGGCAGCGGAAAATCGACACTTCTGCGCTGCATTAACCTGCTTGAGACGCCCTCGTCCGGACAGATCCTTTATCATGGTCAGGATGTCATGGGCAGACATGTGGACGCAGCCGGATACCGTTCCCATGTGGGAATGGTCTTCCAGTCTTTCAATCTTTTCTACAATAAAAACGTCCTTGACAACTGCATGGTAGGGCAGATTCGTGTTCTGAAGCGGTCAAAGCAGCAGGCCTATGAGGAGGCAATCAAGTATCTTGGAAAGGTCGGGATGCTTCCGTACGTGAAGGCGAAGCCGAGACAGCTCTCTGGCGGACAGAAGCAGCGCGTCGCCATCGCGCGGGCGCTCGCGATGAATCCGGAGGTTCTGCTTTTTGATGAGCCGACATCTGCGCTCGATCCGGAGATGGTCGGTGAGGTGTTGGATGTCATGTCGGCGCTCGCGAAGGAGGGCATGACCATGATTGTAGTCACGCATGAAATGGCATTTGCAAGGCAGGTCTCCACCCAGGTTGTTTACATGAACGATGGGGTGATCTGTGAGAGCGGGACGCCGGATCAGATCTTCGGCAATCCGCAGAGTGAAAAGACGAAGGATTTCCTTGCACGTTTTCTGAAGAGATGACGTGGAAGTCAGTTGACGGGGCAGGTATCTGAAGCAAAAGACATACGTGAAAAGAACAAAAAAAGCCGCCGCGGACACACAGTGGGAACCGATCACAGTGCCGCGGCGGCTTTTTATAACCTGGGGGATTCGGTAAGCCAGAAGATCCTCCGTCAATCCGTTCACGAAGGCAGGAAGTGTGGTAAGATCTGGGCAGAGTTTGGAGAAGCAGCCTAGATATGGCGGACAGAGTAGGCAGTGCGGATGAGATACAACCATGTGTACGAGAACACAGCGGAGCAAGGGTAAAAGAGAAGTTGGATGTGGTAGAACCCAGCATGACATGGATGGAGAGACAGCAGGGAGGCGTATTTATATGGTGGATCTGAAGGAGATTGAGGACCAGAGCGCACAGGCGGTTTCGGAGCTTCTGGAGGTGAGCCGCCTGGAGAAAGGCGATTTGTTTGTAGTCGGGTGCTCGAGCAGCGAGGTGCTGGGGGAGAAAATCGGGACGCATACCAGTCTGGATGTGGCGGAGGCTATCTACAGAGGGATCGTTTCTGTGCTGAAGATGCGCGGAATCCGGCTTGCAGCACAGTGCTGTGAGCATCTGAACCGGGCGCTTGTGGTGGAGCGGGAAACCTGCAAGGCTTTCAGCCTGGAGCAGGTGAATGCAATCCCGCAGCCCAACCATGCCGGGGGCGCATTTGCGACAGCAGTGTGGAAGCAGATGAAGGATCCGGTTCTGGTGGAAAGCCTGGAGCAGAAGGCATCGGCCGGGATCGATATCGGGCAGACGTTGATCGGGATGCATATCCATCCGGTTGTCGTGCCTGTCCGGGTTGGGATTCGGAAGATCGGGGAAGCGGTGGTGACCTGCGCCAGAAGAAGGCCGAAATATGTGGGCGGTCAACGCGCAATTTATGATGAAAGGCTGATGTAATGAAGAAGATACGGCTGATTCTGGCGTCTCAGTCACCGAGAAGACTGGAGATTCTCAGGCAGATCGGCTTCCAGCCGGAAGTGATCGTGAGTGGAATCGAGGAGCATACAGAAGAAACGATTCCGGAGCGGGTGGTCATGGATCTCTCCCGTCAGAAGGCGGGAAACGTGGCGGCCAGGCTTGCAGCATCCCTTGTGCCGGTGAACGATCTGGCCGGCCGGAAGTCACGCACAAAAGCAGCGTCAGACAGGGAGACATCGGGGCTGGAGACTGCAGACAGCAGACAGGAGCCGGCTGTGGTTGTGCTCGGCGCGGACACGGTGGTCTGCACAGGCGGGAGAATTCTTGGAAAGCCTCACTCGCATGAGGAGGCGGAAGAGATGATCCGGCTTCTTCAGGGACGCACGCATCAGGTCTGCAGCGGCGTTACCCTGATCGAGCTGCGCTCCGGCAGAAGCCTGACATTCGCGGAGAAGACGGAGGTCGAGGTTGCACCGATGACAAATGAGGAGATCCACGACTATGCGTACAGCGCGGAGCCGATGGACAAGGCAGGCGGATATGGCATTCAGGGATTTTTCGGCCGCTATATCGCAGGCATCCGGGGCGATTACACGAATGTGGTCGGCCTCCCGGCAGGCGCTGTCTACCAGAGCCTGAAGCAATTGTTCAGGGAGGGACAGCGCTGATCAGAGGCACTGATCAGCATTTCGTATATTTCAGAATCTGACGGTGATGGTCGTCCCGACACCGGGGGCGGAATCAAGCGTCAGGCTGGCATTGTGGAGCAGGACGATGTGCTTGACCAGTGCGAGGCCGAGTCCTGTTCCGCCGGTCTTCTTCGAGCGGCTCTTGTCGACACGGTAGAAGCGCTCGAAAACACGGTCCTGCTGTTCTTTTGGAATCCCGATTCCATTATCCTTCACCACAAGGACGCTCTGTCCTTCTTCCGTATAGACAGAGACCTTCACATAGCCGCCGGGATAATTGTACCGGATCGCGTTGTCACAGAGATTCGTGACAAGCTCACTCAGCATTTCTTCCCTTCCGAGAACCATGGCAGGCTTTCCTTCATAATACAGATGAACCTTGTTCTTTCCGGCGGAGACCTGCAGATTGTCCACACAGCAGCGGGCAATCTTGTCGAGGTCGACCTTCTCGAACGGCTGCCGGTCTTCAAAGTTGTCCAGCTGGGACAACTTGATGATGTCATTGATCAGGGACAGGAGCCGTCTGGCATTCGACTGAATTTCACCGGCAAAACGTGTCACATCGGAGCCGGAGGCCATCCCATTTTCAATCAGCTCCGCATAGCCGGAAATGGCTGTCAAAGGGGTTTTGAGCTCATGGGAGACATTCGCCGTAAAGTCCTGCCGCATCTTCGCAGACTTCAGGATGTCCTCATGCTGGGCACGGATTTTGTTCGCGAAGGGAACCAGCTCCGGATAGGGCGGCTCCATGGAGGATCCGATATTCTCCGCCATGGTGTCGATCGGTGATACAAGACTTTTTGTCAGAAAATGAGCGAGCGCGATGCTGAACAGGATGGCAAGCGCGATGATCGCGAGGAGCCCTGGCAGAAAAGCCTCAAACAGAGACAGCATGTTGCTCTTGACCTTCGCGACGCGGATCACCGTCTGATTCGGCAAAAGGAGCGCATAGTAGAAGGTACTCTTATTCAGAGTGTCGGAGCGGCGGACGGTCGTCCCGCTTCCTTTTTCGAGTGCCTCCCGGAACTCCGGCCTGTTTGCGTGGCTGGGCAGCTCTGAGGCGTCTGTCCGGTTATCGTACAGGACAGTCCCATCCTTGTCGATCCATGTGATCCGGATCTCATCGGAGCCAAACGAAAAACGGGCGGCGGAGGATTTGGAAGGGTCATCAAACAAGCCGCTGTCACGGAGAATATCCGCATCGGAGGCAAGGTCAGCCTCAAGCTGCGACTGAAACAGCTGATAGGTCACGATCGTGCCAAGCAGCCCTGTCAGGATGATGGCGATGATCGAGATGAGAAGAAGGCTTGCATTGATTTTTTTCTTCATTGAAACCCTCCCTTTCTGTCCTTTCTGCCATTTATGCTTCTGCTTTCGGGAGAAGATACCGCGCCTCCATCTCCCGCAGCCCTTTCTTATAGGCCTCGCTGTTTCTTGTCTTGATGATGTCCTGATACTCGTGGACGCCGATTTCGTCTTCCTTCAATGATAATGTACACACCGCGATATTCGAGCAGTGATCGGAGATACGCTCCATGTAGGTTGTCAAATCTGCCAGGATAAAGCCAAGCTCAATTGTACACCTTCCCTTGCGCAGGCGTTCAATATGGCGCTGCTTTTCCTCCAGGTTCAGGGCGTCGATGACTTCCTCGAGCGGCAGGACGTACTCTGCCTTCTCCGTATTCAGCGTGCAGAAAGAGTCGGTGGACATGTCCAGAATGTCCGTGACAGCCTGGCGCATGACCTTCAGCTCGCTGCAGGCCTCGCTCGAAAAATGAAGCTTCTTTTCATCCATTTCCCGGAAGGTGTCCGAGATGCCGACCGCATGGTCCGAGATCCGCTCGAAGTTTCCGATGTTGTGCTGGATCAGTGAATACAGGCGGCTGTCCTTCTGGGACATGTCATGCCCCGGGATCTGGATCAGGTAGCTTCCGATCTTGTCCTCCAGAGTGTCGATGGTATTCTCAAGCTCCCTGATTTTGACGTCCAGATCCTCGTCAAAACCGGAATCGATCATGGACAGGGCATCTGTGACGGCCTCGCGGGAGAGCTCGCTCATGCGGTTGGTCACATACCTTGCCTGTTCCAGCGCCATCGCAGGACGATCCAGCAGATGGACGTCAAGCCTTCTGAGAACAGCGGCAGCATCCTCCGCAACATCGGATTTCGAGTGCTTGTCCGGGACGGTCAGGATGGCCAGCTTCATCAGCTGGTTGCCGAACGGGAAGAGCACGATCGTTGTGATGATGTTGAACAGGCTGTGGATGACGGCGATGCCGGCCGGTGTTGCCATTTCTCCCATGAAGGCAAAATGCACAAAGTGATTCAGCGTGTAAAAGGCCAGCATGAACAGGACAGTGCCGATCAGGTTGAAGTACAGGTGAATCATCGCCGCACGCCGTGCGTTCTTCCTTGTTCCGATGGAGGAAATGAGCGCCGTGACGCAGGTTCCGATGTTCTGTCCCATGATGATCGGGATGGCTGTCTTGAACGGCACGACCCCGGTCAGTGCCAGTGCCTGCAGGATACCAACAGAAGCAGATGAAGACTGGATGATGGCGGTGACCGCCAGCCCCATCAGAGTGCCGAGCACCGGATTGCTGAACATCAGCAGAATGGATGTGAAGCGGCTGTCATCAGCGAGGGGCGCAACGGCATCCGACATCGTCTCCATTCCGAACATCAGGATGGCGAATCCCATCAGGATCATACCAATATTGTGCTTCTTCTCCTTCTTGGAAAACATGAGGAAGCAGATGCCGATCAGTGCCAGAACCGGAGAAAATGAGGAGGGCTTGAGCAGCTTGATCCACACGGCATTCCCGCTGACCCCGGTCAGGGAGAGCAGCCAGGAGGTCACGGTGGTCCCGATGTTGGCACCCATGATTACGCCGACGGCCTGCTCCAGCTTCATGATGCCGGAGTTGACGAAGCCGACTACCATGACGGTCGTCGCCGAGGAGGACTGGATGACGGCCGTGACGGCCAGGCCGAGGAGGACACCGGAAAAGCGGGTGGAGGTCAGTTTTTCCAGCAGCTGTTCCATGCGGCCGCCGGAAAGCATTGTCAGCCCGTCTCCCATAGCCTTCATGCCATAGAGGAACAGTGCCAGGCCACCGATCAGCGTGAGAATAGAGAAAATGTTCATGTTCGGTCCTCTGAGGATGCAAAATCCTGATCCTGAGCGCAGCAGGTTTCTGAAGAATGTCTGAATGCCGCGTTTCCTTAAAGAATACATCAAAAACATATCATGCCCGTGTCAATAACAATGGTTATTTATGTAAAGGATTTGTAAAGTGGACCTGACTTTACATAACTGATACATTGTTTTCTCCAAGGCGTTTCACACTTTACGGGACCTTGGTGGAAAGGGAGTCTTTGCGGGTGTTACGATTCTGACCGTAACGATTGGGTATACAGATGCGGTAATCATTAAAAAAGACTGACTATTAATAGTCAAGTTGAAAAAGAAGCTAATCGCTAAAAACTCGCAAGCGAGTTTTTCATAAGTCAGCACCTTGAAAACTGCATGACAA
>CACWKX010000025.1 GCA_902761585.1 uncultured Lachnospiraceae bacterium | reverse complement strand
AAGACGTATAGTGAGGAGGCAGAAGTCATCTGCGTTCTATTACACTTCACAATGAGGGTACCTTTACCCATTCGAATCCGTCCAGAGATTTACGCCGCCTTATACCATTCCTGCCTGTTGTCCGGTTGACACCGCTCATTTATAATAAAGAATACGGTGTATCGTTTTTTAGATCCCTTTACTACATAAGTCCAGGAGAAAATGCAATGGATTCACAGCTACACAAGCAGTTCAAGATCATCTTTTTCGGGACTCTCCACGTCCTGGCGCTGGCGGCCATGGCGATGGCCTGCGGGATTGTCTGCGGCGTTGTCGGCGGCTTGTTTGCAAGAGGCGTGACGGCAGTCACCGGCATCCGCTTCCGACATCCAGCCATGATGCTCCTGCTCCCGATCGGAAGTGTCCTCATCTTTCTGTTTTATCATGTGCTGCGCTACGATAAGGCAAAGGGAACCAACATGGTCATCCTCTCAATCCGATGCGGAGAAAAGATTCCATTCCGAATGGCACCCGCCATCTTTGTCTCAAGCATCTTCTCACACCTGTGCGGCGCATCGGTCGGAAGGGAAGGCGCTGCTCTGCAGCTTGGCGGAAGCATCGGTCATGCGATGGGGCATCTTTTCCATCTTGATCATAAAGAACGGCGAACGATGGTCACCTGCGGAATGGCTGCCGCCTTCTCCGCAGTATTCGGGACACCGGCAACTGCCATATTTTTCTCCATGGAGATGGTCGATGTCGGCATGATGAACTATGGCTCCATTGTTCCGGTTACCTTCGCGGCTTTCACGGCAAGAGCGGCTGCCTCGCACTGGTGCGGTGTTCCCGGCGAGTCCTATCTGATCAGCGCACCTCCTGCATTCAGCGTGCTGACCGTCTCAAAACTCGCCTTTCTGGCAATCTGCACCGGTTTTGTCAGCATCCTGTATTGTCTGGCAATCCAGAGATTTTCCAGATACAGCCAGTCTCTGATGAAGAACCGCTATCTGCGGGCACTGGTACTGGGGTCCATTCTGTTTCTCCTGACCTGGCTGACAGGCGGCCATACATACAACGGCACGGGCATCCATATCATCGAGGAAGCGCTCTCAGGCAAAGCAGAAGATATCCACTGGTATACCTTCCTGATGAAGATTCTCTTCACCGCGCTTTCCCTGGCTGCAGGCTACAAGGGCGGTGAGATCGTCCCTGCCCTCTACATCGGTGCTACCTTCGGCAGCTTTTTGGGAGGACTGATGGGCCTTCCCTCCTCCTTCTGCGCGGCCATCGGCATGGGTGCCCTGTTCTGCGGTGTCACAAACTCACCTGTTGCCTCCCTCTTTATCTGTCTGGAAATGTTCGGGATCGGGGGGCTTCCTTATTACATGATGGCAGTCGCTCTTTCCTATGTCTCCTCGGGCTATTACGGTCTGTACTCCGCTCAGCAGATTCTCCACTCGAAATATGATTCGCATCTGATCGACAGCGATACACACTGACCTGTCAGAAGACCGGACGCAATTGCATTGTCATAATCAGGATACTGCCGACGGCAGCAGGAAGTTGATCCGCCCCTGCATCCAGATATCCGCCTTCAGCCGCATGCCTGGAAGGGGAAGCCCTTCCAGGTCCTGATCTGTCATGCATGCATCAAACAGCAGGCCTCCGCAGTTCAGAAGCATCTTCCAGACAACCTCTCCCGTGACACTGCTGTGTTCTTCCCTCACGCGGTCTATGTTCGCCAGGATATGATACTGATCCGACTCCATCCCGTAAGGGATGAAATACGTATCCACAACCGACAGAATATCCTCTCCATCCTTGATCCGGTCCTGAGCCTTTCCATACAGCTCCAGATTCTGTACCGTCAGCTCCTTCATGGCCTCATCGTCGCCCATCTTCGCCCGCTGAATTGTCTCAACCCGCTCCTCCGCCCAATCGGAGGAAGTCTCCATGAGGCGGTGTTCCAGGTTTCTTGTCGGCAGAAGAATCCGGCCCCACTTCGCAAGCGCTGAAAATGTGGTTGTCACGCGGCTTTCGTGCTGCGGGTCTTCCTTCAGACCTCTGAGATAACACCCCGGGTTCTGAAGTGTAAAGATCAGCGGGGCACCGACATGTCCGTCATTGCAGACGCCGATGAAGGCATCTCCCATCAGCTTCTTCTGAATTCCGACGCTTCCGTCACTGCCCTCATCGGAGCCCACAACATATGGATAGTAGGAAGTACGGTGGAAGCCAAAGCTGTCCTGCATGCCCAGCACCTTCAGGCCGAATCCCTTTCCAAGCTCCTTGGAAAACTCGAGGAAGGTTGCCTTTGTATCCTCATCCCTGACCGATTCCATATGGTCATATTTCTCATAGACCCTGTCGCAGAGCTTCTCGATGTCCTTTTCAGTTATGCGATCATCTGTCAGACCGATCGATCTCAGGTATGCATGCATAGGATTTCTTCACCACACTCCTCCATATTTACAGATCCTCCGCCGGCCCTTCCGACATCCGGCTCCGTATAGATCAGACACTCTTATGGAACGAGAACCTTCTTTCCGCCCATGTATGGCTGCAGCGCCTCCGGAATCGTAACACTTCCGTCTGCCTGCAGATGATTCTCCAGGAACGCGATCAGCATTCTCGGCGGTGCCACACAGGTGTTGTTCAGTGTGTTCGCCAGATGCTTCTTTCCGTCCGCTCCCTTGATCTTGATGTTCAGGCGCCGGGCCTGCGCATCTCCAAGATTCGAGCAGGATCCAACCTCGAAATACTTCTTCTGTCTCGGAGACCATGCCTCGACATCGAGGGACTTTACCTTCAGATCAGCCAGATCGCCGGAGCAGCACTCCAGCGTGCGGACCGGAATCTCAAGGCTTCTGAAGTAATCAACCGTGTTCTGCCACAGCCTGTCGTACCACTTGTTCGCGTCCTCAGGCTCGCAGATGACGATCATTTCCTGTTTCTCAAACTGGTGGATTCTGTAGACACCTCTCTCCTCGATGCCATGTGCGCCCTTCTCCTTGCGGAAGCACGGAGAGTAGCTGGTCAGTGTCAGCGGAAGCTTGTCCGCATCGATCGTCTCACCAATGAACCGGCCGATCATTGAATGCTCTGAGGTTCCGATCAGATACAGATCCTCTCCCTCAATTTTGTACATCATCGCGTCCATCTCATCGAAGGACATCACACCATCCACGACAGCCCTTCTGATCATGTACGGCGGAATGACATAGGTGAATCCCCTGTCGATCATGAAGTCTCTTGCGTAGGAAAGGCAGGCAGAATGAAGTCTTGCGATATCGCCGAGCAGATAGTAGAAGCCATTGCCGGCAACGCGGCCTGCCGCATCCATGTCGATTCCATGAAGCTTTTCCATGATCTCTGTATGATACGGAATCGGATAATCGCCGATCGGGACTGACGGATCAATGATGTTCGGGATGACCATCATCCTCTTCTTCAGCTCCTCCTCGACTGTTTTCTCCTTCTCGGACAATTCTGCAACTCTGGCCTGGTTTTTTGTTACCTCTTCCTTTGCAGCCATTGCTTCATCTTTTTTGCCCTCGTGCATCAGCTTTCCAATTTCCTTGGAAATGCGGTTGCGGTCGGCCTGAAGTGCCTGCAGCTCCTGCTTGATTTCACGGTTCTGTCTGTCAAGATCAATCACTTCATCTACAAGCGGCAGCTTCTGATCTTCAAACTTCTTCCGAATGTTCTCCTTGACAATATCCGGATTTTCCCTGACGAATTTAATATCCAGCATCTCTCAATTTCCTCCCGATGTCTCTCTCAAAGGTCCTGATCACACGCTTGTCAACCAGGGCGATCTTCTTTTTATTTATTTACTGACTGCTTCTCTGCCCTAAGACTGTATCCCAATTCAGGTGATTCGTCCAGTCTCATCTCGGTCTTACGCACGGCTTATGTTGTTTGAATAAGTTGTGACAGCCTGCCTGAGCGCTTCCTTCTCTTCTTCGCCCAGAACGATATAAGACTCACCTTTGACAATTTCCTTGATGTAGGTGTAACACCCTTCCTTGCTGTGAATCGCATTCAGAACAAAACCTGTATTGTCCTGATCCAGGAGGGCCAGTGCGAAGCTCATCCTTCCGCCGACATCCGGAAATGCGTCATATTTCACAATTCCGGTCTTCATCGGCGTCCTTCTCATGATATCCTTGATGTGCTGAATCTCAGCTGCCTGATTTTTGCACTGCTCGCCGATCCGCTCAACCTCGATGAATTCACTCTCCATTGCCTTTTCCAGAGAGCCACCATCTTTTCCTCTCATAAAGAGCTTATACCGTTTCAGGAAACGGCTCATCTTCATCGACACGTGTGCCAGATAAAACAAGACAAGTGCCATGATCAGAAGAAGCACAATCATCAGAATTCCGGGATCAAACCCCAGGCTGTTCAGAAAACTGCTCTGCATCCAATTACCCCCATCCCCTCACTCAGCTTTCATCACTGTTTAATATGGCGTGATATACACGTTCAAGCTCATCACTTGAAAAATACTCTATCTCAATTCTGCCCTTCTCCGGATTTTTCGACTGAATGCTGACCTTCGTCCCAAGAGAAGTCCGCATCTTCTCCTCCATATCCTGGTAGATGATCTGAAGCTGCTGGCTGATCACCGGTTTTTTCTCCGGAACCGGTTTTTTCTGAAGTTTCCGGACAAAATTTTCTGTCTCACGGACACTCCATTTTTCATCGAACGCCTTCTGGGCAGTCTGATACTGGAGTTCTCCGTCCTCAATGGCAAGCAGTGCCCGAACATGTCCGGTTGACAGCATCTCGCTGATCAGCATATTCTGAACTCGTTCATCCAGCTTCAAAAGACGCAGGGAGTTCGTCACAGAGGCTCTGCTTCTGGAAACACGCTCGGCTACTTCGTCCTGTGTCAGCTGATATTCATCAATCAGCCTCCTGTAGGCCGCTGCCTCCTCGATTGGGTTCAGATCCTGCCGCTGAATGTTTTCAATCAGGGAAAGCTCCATGATATCCCTGTCGGAGTAATCACGAACAAGGACAGGGACTGTTTTAAGACCTGCAAGTCTTGCCGCCCGCCATCTTCTCTCACCGGCAATAATTTCATAGTATCCGTCTCTCATCTGAACAATGAGAGGCTGTATCACACCATGCACTTTGATGGAGTCTGAAAGTTCCTGGAGGGCATCCTCATCAAACTTTTTGCGTGGCTGATCCCTGTTCGGCTCGACCAGGTTGATGTCAACCTCAAGCTGGCCGCTCCTGATTGAATTCCCTTTCTCCGCCGTATCTGACTTTTCATTTTGTGATACAGAGGCACCATTGCGTTCTGTTTCTTCGTCTATATCGGAATCTGCTGCAATGACATCTTTCCCGGCATTCTCAAGAATCTCAGCAGCTTCTGACTCTTCAGTATCCTTTGCAGCTTCGGCTGATACTGTATCGTTCGTATTCTCTTCAGCTTCTGTGTCCTCTGCTGCCCCATCTTTTTCGCTCACCGGCACTGCTCTGGATTTCTTCACCCTCTTGTTTTTTACAGCAGCGTCTTTTTTCTTTCCGCCGGCGTTCTTTTCCGGAATCAGAATATCCAGGCCTCTCTGGCCCAATCCACTTCTTCTAGCCATCAAGTCCTCCTGTAATGAATCACTTTGGATGCAAGTTTTTCATAGGCCTTTGCTCCGGAAGACTTCGGATCATACTCTGTGATCGGCATTCCGTAGCTTGGAGCCTCCGCCAGCCGGACATTTCTTGGAATAATACACTTATAGATCTTCTTATCCGTATTTTGCGTCACATTCTCCACAACCTGAGTTGCCAGATTTGTTCGGCCATCATACATGGTAAAGACGATTCCTTCGATCCTCAGTCGGTCATTCTCTCGTTCCTGTATCAGTGAAACCGTCTGCATCAGCTGTGCCAGTCCCTCCAGCGCGTAATATTCACACTGAAGCGGCACAATGACCGAATCAGCCGCGCACATTGCATTGATCGTCAGAATATTCAGGGACGGAGGGCAATCCATGATAATGTAATCGTATTTATCCCTGATTTTTCCAAGTTCCTTCTTCAATATATGATTCTTATCCGGAGTATCTGATAGCTGGATTTCAGCTGCCGCCAGATTTACATCAGAGGGAACAATTGAAAGCTTTGGCCTGACATTACTGATGATTGCGTCCTCAATTGATGCTTCTCCAAGCATGACATCATATACCGTCTTCGTGACAGATGACGGATCAATGTCGAATCCACCTGAAGCATTTCCCTGTGGATCCATATCAATCAGAAGGACTCTCTTCTTTTTAATCGCAATATAAGCTGACAGATTGATCGCAGTCGTCGTTTTACCGACTCCACCTTTTTGATTTGCGATGACGATTATTCTCCCCATATTCCACCTCGCATTCGGGTTTTATTTTAACACACATCAATTTTCATGGCTATAATGTTTCACGTGAAACATACGATCCACGTTCAACCTCCACGTTCAACACTTCATATTCTTTCTGTATTCGCGTTCTATTTCTTCGTTCTATATTCGCGTTCTGTATTTTCGTTCTATATGTTTCACGTGAAACATACTTTACATATCTTACGAAGTATACGAATGAAGTATAATCTTCCACGTTCAACGGAGTTTGATGTTTCACGTGAAACACCATATTTTGCCAATAAGGGCCAATAAGGGTTTAATTGCGGTAGCGGATCAATTGAAAACATACTATAATGATTACAGTGTCAAAAGTCGGACATCTCTCAAGCTTGCATGCGATTGCTGGCTGTACTTATAGACACCCCACTTGTGACATGAAGCGGCGTGCAGGCGACACGAGCATGCCGAATGTAACAGCGCGATGAGAGCTGCGAAGCAGCAAAGCCTCGCGTAATCATAATTGAGTGGCAAAAAATACTTTTATATGAATTTGCACACATCAGGCTGACAGCCTGCATCCCAGGCCAGGCATACATGTATGAGGTGAATTTATGGTTAGTTTGAAGGAACATATCAAGACTCTGTTAAAGCTTGACTTTCTGGCACTCTGCACCATGCATACAGCAAATCGGGTCATCACTTCATTTTCCACATCAAAGAATATGCTGAAACCGGGTGTTGGGAAATACTATAAGTGGAAGTACGGAGATATTTTCTATCAGAAAATTGGAGAAGGCACCCCAATCGTGCTACTTCATGATGTAAATCCTGCAGAGAGCGGATATGTTTGGTTTGATGTGATTGAATCTCTGAGCAGAAACCACACCCTTTATATTGTGGACCTTCCAGGATGCGGGCGTTCTGCGAAACCGAATACAACCTATACCAACTATTTTTACGTATTGTTTTTGAGCAGCTTTATCAAAAAGGTGGTTAAGAGAAAAACAGATGTGATTGCAGACGGATATTCCTCTTCTATTGCACTGATGGTTTCCGTTCTGGATGCTTCCCTGATTCATCAGATCACGGCAATTAATCCCCAGAGTCTTGGAAATCTCGGGAGAACAGAATCCAGACGTTCGAGAATTGGAAAACTTCTTCTCTCACTTCCTGTGCTTGGAACGAGTCTGTACAATATTGAGATGTCCCGCAGGAATCTGGATTACCGCTTTACGGAAGACTATCTCTACAATCCGTTCAGAAGCAACAATCGGTTTATAGATGCATTCTATGAAGGTGCTCATTACCATGAATGTTCAGGAAAGTATCTGCTGGCCTCCATGAAGGGCATCTATCTGACAGTCAATATTCAGAGAGCATTGAAGAAAACGCAGGCAGGATTTACAATTCTCTATGGAGAAGGTGTTGAGCATTCTTCCGATATTGTCAGGGAATACACAACCCTTAACAACAGCATTCGGACTTACCCGATTTCAAAGACAAAGTATCTTCCTATGATGGAATTTCCAAAGGCATTCCTGCATGCTGCTGAAAAGGCTGGCATTGTCTGATTACTGTGTCAAAAGGTACTTTTGCCACTCATATCATGATATTCTCTACATCAGCAGATTGGTTCTTTCCCCGGCATTCCTGCTTTTCGCGGGAATTTTGCCGGGGTTTTCTGATTCTTTTGAATGATCACAAAACTTCTTTCAAGGGCTGTTCCAGGAATGGTATCCTTCTCCACCCTGCTTTGTAAACCGCCCAACAGACGAATGGCCTTCTGTGCAGTTTTCAATTCTTCTTCGATTTCCGCTGATTTATAGGAGACAAAGAGTCCTTCCTCTCTCACAAGCGGCAGACAATATTCACTGAGCGTTGATAAATTTGCCACAGCTCTGGATACAACCAGATCGTACTGTTCACGGTAATTATTGTTTCTGCCAAGATCCTCTGCTCTTCCATGAACGGTATCAATCCCGGTTAATCCGCATGCATCGATCACCTCATCCAGAAAAAGAATTCTCTTGTTGAGAGAATCTGCCAGTGTCACATGAAGATGGGGGAATACGATTTTCAGTGGAATGCCAGGAAATCCTGCGCCGGTTCCCATATCCAGAACGCTGATCGCACGACTCAAGTCAACGTGGCGTACCACCAGCAGACTGTCAAGATAGTGTTTTTCCACGACCTCCATTGGCTGCGTAATGGCCGTCAGATTCATGACCTTGTTCTTTTCAACCATGCAGTTGTAATAGATTTCAAACTGTCTGGTCTGCTCCTCTGTCAGAACAATTCCAAGATCCTTACAGCGCATCCTCAGTACAGAAAAACATTCATTGATCGTTTTATCAGTCATCCCTCACTGTTCCTCTCTCCGCGCATTTTCTTCAGATAAATCAAAAGAACCGAAAGATCTGCCGGATTCACACCCATGATTCTGGACGCCTGTCCGATCGAGGATGGCCTGACCTTCATCAGCTTCTGCCGCGCCTCAGTCCTGAGACTTGGCACCTGAGCGTAATCAAGCTCATCAGGAATCAGCGTCCTTTCTGCCTTCTCAAACTGTGCAACCTGCTTCTCCTGCCTTCTGATATACCCTTCATACTTGATTTCGATATTGACCTCTTCCTGAACCTGAACCGGAAGATCCGGGCGGTTCGGATCAATCTCTGACAGGCAGAAGTAATCAAGCTCCGGCCGTCGAATCAGTTCCGCAAGGGATGCGGACGTTGAGAGTGGATCACTTCCGCATCGCTTCAGGCAGTCCTGCACCTTTTCGCATGCTCCGATCATGACATGGCGGACTCGCGCCGTCTCCTCTTCAATCTGTCCTTTCTTTTTTAGAAAACTCTGGTATCTCTCCTCTGAAATCAGCCCTGCCTGAAAACCCTTTTCTGTCAGTCTCAGATCTGCATTATCCTGACGCAGAAGCAGTCTGTACTCTGCCCTGGAGGTCATCATCCGGTATGGCTCGGTGCTTTCCTTCGTGATGAGATCATCCACCAGAACACCGATATACCCCTCCGATCGTTCGATCAGAAGGGAGGCCTTCCCCATGATCTTCAGTGCCGCATTGATGCCGGCATAAAGTCCCTGCGCCGCAGCCTCCTCATACCCGGAACTTCCATTCATCTGTCCGGCGGCATAAAGCCCTGGAATCGCCCTGAATTCAAGTGTTCGGTTCAGCTGCCGGGCATCAATGCAGTCATATTCGATTGCATATGCATTTCTGACAATATTGGCATGTTCGAGCCCCGGTACTGATCGATACATTTCGATCTGTACATCTTCCGGCATACTGGAGGACATTCCATCGATGTACATTTCATTCGTGTTCCGTCCCTGCGGCTCGACGAACACCTGATGGCTCTTTCGCTCCGCAAACCGGACTACCTTGTCCTCGATCGAAGGACAATAGCGGGGTCCCACTCCACTGATTTTCCCGGAATACAGCGGGGATCTGTCCAGATTCCGGCGGATGATGTCATGTGTTTCCTCCGTCGTATGCGTCAGCCAGACAACTGCCTGATCAATCTGTACGTCCTTCGGATCGGTCTCAAAGGAAAAAGGAACAACCGGTACATCCCCTGTCTGTGGAATCATCTTCGAATAGTCGATGGTTTTCCCATCCATTCTGCAGGGAGTTCCTGTCTTAAACCGCTTCATCCCGATGCCGTGACGCATGAGGGAATCTGTCAGGTGTGTCGCCGACTGAAGTCCGTTCGGACCGGTATAGGTCACCATATCTCCGCAGATGCACCGTGCGTTCAGATACGTTCCTGTACAGAGAATCGCAGCCTTGCAGTGCCAGATCGCGCCGGAGTCGGTCTTCACACCCGTCAGTTTTCCTGACGCATCCGTCAGAATTTCATCGACCTCCATCTGCCTGATTGTCAGATGTTCCTGATTCTGAAGGGTCTGTCTCATCCGCATGCTGTAGGCATCCTTGTCAGCCTGCGCCCTGAGTGAGTGGACGGCAGGACCCTTTGATCGGTTCAGCATCTTTGACTGCAGAAATGTATGATCGATACACTTTCCCATCTCTCCGCCAAGCGCATCTATTTCTCGTACCAGGTGTCCCTTGGAACTTCCGCCGATGTGTGGATTGCAGGGCATCATGGCAATCGAATCCGCCGACACTGTAAAGATCACTGTGGAAAGTCCGAGTCTGGCGCAGGAAAGCGCAGCTTCACAGCCTGCATGTCCTGCACCGACGACAATCACATCTGTCCATTCTTCAACCCTTGCCATGTCTCCTCACTTTCCCATACAGAATCTGCTGAAAATCTCATTCACCAGATCCTCACCGGCCTCCTGTCCGGTTATCTCACCGAGTGCTTCATAGGCACTCATCAGGTCTATGGTATAGAAATCCTCCGGCATCTGACTCTCGATGCTTTTTGAAAGCTGCCTCAGACTCTCCAGTGCACGCTTCAGCAGCTCCTTGTGACGCGCATTCGTAATGACAATCTCGTCATTGAATGACAGTTTTCCATCAAAGAACAGGGTACGAATCGCGGATATCAGCTCATCCAGCCCGGTCTTCTCTGTTGCGGAAAATGGAATAACCGGTATATCGTCTCCAAGTCCTGCCTCTGAGGCCATCCTGCGAATCTGCTGTTCATCGGTCAGTGTATGCAAGTCCGACTTATTCTGGAGGATGATGATCTTCTTTTCCTGAATCAGGTTGAGAATCTCCCGGTCTTCAATATCGATGCATGTCGATGAGTCGATCAGATAGAGAACAAGATCAGCCCGCTCAATCGCACCCTTTGCGCGCTGCACCCCGATCTTCTCAACCAGATCATCTGTTTCCCGGATTCCGGCAGTATCCGTCACAACGAGTGTCATGCCGCCGACGGTGATCGTCTCTGTCAGAACATCTCTTGTTGTTCCAGCTACAGGCGTGACAATGGCTCGGTCTTCTCCCAGAAGCAGATTCATCAGCGAGGATTTTCCCGCATTGGGTTTTCCGACGATGGCTGCCTTGATTCCTTCCTGTATCAGTCTCCCGGAATCTGCTGTAGCAAGCAAAGCAGATAGTTCTTTTGTCCATTGCTGCACTTCACTGGAAAATTCCGGCAGATACGCCTCATATGACAGCGCTTCCGGATCGTCCAGACAGGCTTCGATGTGAGCAGACTGATAGAGCATCTCCTTCCGGACTTCCTCAATCTTCCGGTACAGAGTTCCCTGAACCTGGCTGACCGCATTCTGGAGCGCAAACCGGTTCTTCGACTCAATGACGTCCATAACGGCTTCCGCCTCCGTCAGGTCGATTCTTCCGTTCAGATATGCACGCTTCGTAAACTCTCCCGGCTGTGCGGCTCTCGCCCCAGCCTTCAGAACCGCATCCAGAACACGGGTCACAGCCAGAACGCCTCCATGACAGCTGATCTCCACCACGTCCTCCGCCGTATAGGTTCTCGGTGCACGCATGACAGACACCAGGACCTCATCGATCACATCGGCAGATTTTCCAGAAGCACCCGATATCCCACTCTGCAGGGGGTTTCCGTCTCCTTCCGGCTCTACAATAAACCCATAGTGAATGGTATGAGTGTCCACTTCCGCAAGTCTTTTTTTCCCGCCCGGTGATCGGTAAACCCGGTCTGCTATCTCAACAGCATCTGGTCCGCTGATCCGGATCACTCCGATTCCAGACTCCGACACAGCAGTTGATATGGCTGCAATCGTATCTGTGTCCTCTATCTTCCACATCTCACTCTCCACTTTCTTCTGATCGATTATTCATATTACACGACCGGCAGGCAGAACACAAGAAGGCATACGGAAGCTCCTGCCTGATCTGAAACCGACATGCTGAAGCCACCGTACAAGCCACCATATTGAAACCGCTGTACTGAAGCCACCATGATGAAGGCGGCATAAAAAATCCACCGCACAGCTTGCTTTCAAACTATGCGGTGGACGTTCGATACAGTTATTCTGTTGAATTCTCCCGAATATCTTTGGAATTCTTTTACTCTTCCTTCATATCCTCACGGTCGCTGTACCTGGTGGAACGTCCGCCCCGGCTGTAGCCGCTCTTCGATCCGCGGCCGTAGCCATGCCCGTTCCGATATCCGCCTCTGTGACCTCTGTCTCCATACTTCCGATCCAGAAGCTCGAGGTCCGCATCCTTTTTCAGGGTGACAACAACCTTTCTGTCCGGCTCTTCACCCTCGCTGTGTGTGGTGACAAATGGATCTCCCTGCAGAGCTGAATGGATGATCCGTCTCTCATACGGGTTCATCGGTTCCAGATAGACGGGCTGTCTGGTCTTCTTGACTTTCATGGCAATGTTCTTCGCCAGATTCTCAAGCGTTGCCTTCCTTCTTTCTCTGTAGTTCTCGGTATCCAGCTTGACCCGGACATAGTATGGCTTTCCCTTATTGACAACCAGAGAAGTCAGGTACTGCAGAGAATCCAGTGTCTGTCCTCTCTTCCCGATCAGAAGTCCCATCTCGTCTCCTTCCATCGAGACGTTCAGGCACTCTCCGTCATAGGAAGAGCTCAGATTCACTGTCATCCCCATCGAGGAGAACACATTCTTCAGAAATGTCTCAGCCCGTTCAATGGCTTCACTTGGGTCGTCCAGCACCTTGATGTCACTGTTTCTTCTCTCACGTCTGGACTCGTAGCTTTCCTCGTTCTCCGGCATGGATACTGCTTTGGATGCCGCCGCAGCCCCAGTGCTCTCGTCCTGGCCAAGGCTGTCCGGCTTCGATGCCATACCCGTCATCTGAGCTTCATTTTCTCCGCCGGCAGTCCCAGAAATCTGCTCTGACTGTTCTGCCTTCGGTACGCTCTTTTCTTCAGCCCTTTCAACTGCATCCTTTTCTGACTGCCGAGCTTCTGATGCAGACGCTTCAGGGCTCTGAGGTTTCTCACCCTCCCTGCGGACCGATGCCTCAATCACGGCATCCTTTGCCCCGATCCCGAGGAAGCCTCTCGATTCGTGCTCAATCACCGTGTACTCAATATTGTCGCTTGTTGTATTCAGCTCAATGGCAGCATTCAGGATGGCGTCATTGACTGTCTTTCCGCTGACTCTGATAGACTTGCTCATGATATTGCCTCACTTCTTCTGATGCTCTCTGTTGTACTCTGACACCATGTTTGCCCGCTCTGCAAGTGATCCATGCCGGACATTCTTCTTCTCGCTGCCGAGATCCTCTGACAGATTTTTGGCCTTGCTCTGCATCGTACGGACTTTGGACAGCCTCGGATTTTCCGGCGTCTCAATCTGTCTGGTGTTGATCGTGGCATTCTTCGCGATCGACTGCCCGGACACACCGCCCTTCTTCTCCATCTTTTCCTTCTGCTTTTCAAGGTTCTTCTGAAGGAGCTCGTTTACATCTTCCTTCTCAAGCCTGCGGTTGATAAAAATCTGCTGGATGGTACGGATCACAGCGGACGCAATCCAGTAGATACCCATACCAACCGGAAGCGTGAGCGTGAAAAACGCGGACATCAGCGGCATGACGGTGTTCATCGTCTTCATCGTTGCTGCTGTCTGATCCGTCCCTCCGGATGCTCCCTGGGACATCTCCATGGAAAGCTTTGCAGAAATCCACTGAGAAGCCGCTGCCAGCACCGGAATCAGCACCGCACCGATCACCAGCCAGATGGATGCATGTGTACGAATGATATTCATCGGCGTATCCGCGATATTCAGACCGAGGAAAAAGTTCATGCGGTTGATCGTGTTCTTGCAGGTATCAATCGTACCGGAAAGATCCGGAAACTGCTTTGCAAGATCCGCCCAGGTCGACGGATGAAACTTGTAGAGCGTGTCGATGATTGTATTCTCGGTAAAATTCTTCGTGATGGTCGTCGCTGAAATCGAGGAAGCAATCCCTGTCAGATACTTCTCAGCGCCCGGTGCCTTCAGAAGAGCGGATGCCAGAGGCTCAAAGACCCTCTTGACAGCCGGCACATACGCCGGAACGTTCATGATGACATTGTACAGCGGGAACAGAACGAGCATCGAGATCGCCATCTGAACACAGGAGCCGGCAGGATTGACGCCGTACTTCGCGTAAACCATCTTTGTCTCGTCGTTCATCTTCTGCATCGAGACCTGATCTGTCTTTCCCTTGTACTTCTTCTGGATTGCATTCAGCTCCGGCTGCATCAGAGGCGTCATTCTGGAAAACTTCTGCTGACGGTATGTGAGCGGAAGCATTGCCATGAGAATCACGAAGGTGAACAGGATGATAGCCAGGCCGATGTTGCTGATCCCGATCAGAGACATCAGCCAGAACAGACCAGCCATGATCCACCCCAGTCCAACTGCAACAGGACCGATCAGAAATTTGTTGCTCTGAGTAAGTAAGCTCATGATTATCCTTTCTCCTTACGGAACCGGGTCATATCCTCCGTGCGAAAATGGATTGCACCTCAGAATTCTCCAGCCTGCAAGTATCCCGCCCTTCAGCGCGCCGTACTTTTCGATTGCCTGCAGGGCATAGTTGCTGCAGGTCGGAATATACGGGCAACGGGTGGTCTTGAGTGGAGACAGATACTTCTGATACCAGCGGATTGCTCTGATCATCATATGTTTCATCTGCTCTCCCCGATTGTATTCTTCTTTTCTGCTCCGTCTCTTTTCTGAAGCACCCCGAGCTTTCGGGATACATGGAGCAGCGCGCGGTCAATATCAGAGAACGGCAGTTCTCTCGCGCCCGGCCTGACGATCACGACAAGATCGAGGCCCCTGTCGAATTTGTCTTCATTCAAACGATAGCTTTCTCTCACAAGTCTGCACAGATGATGTCTCACGACACTGTTTCCCACTTTTTTGCTTACCGATATGCCGACACGGTTCTTCGTATATCCCGCCATCTTCCAGGAAGAAGGCATCTGATCAAGCTGTTTCATCTTCTCAGCCCGCGGGTACACATACAGAACGAGTGTCCGGTTTGCAGCAGACTTTCCATACTGGTACACCTTCTGGAAATCCCGATTGTCTTTCAGACTTTCTGATGTATTCGAGTATTTCATAAATCTCTGCCAAATCGCCCGCCTCTCAGACAGGACTTCATACTGCATAAACTGTATAACTGTATAATATGAAGAAAGAGCTTCGAAGCATCTCCGAAACTCTCTCATCATAAATCCCTGCTAAGTTCAAAATCCGCATCAGACGGTAAGAGCTTTTCTTCCCTTTGCTCTTCTTGCAGCCAGAACCTTTCTTCCGCCCTTTGTCGCCATTCTGGCGCGGAACCCGTGGACTCTGTGATACTGCTTCTTATGCGGCTGAAATGTCATCTTTGCCATGGTTCAAACACCCCCTTTGCTCCCGATTCCCGGCTGCCTCAACAGCTGCCAGTCTATTCTCTCATATTCTTTTCTGCTATAGGGAAACAGTCCGTACACAGTTAATCGAGAAAACATCGCTATAATTATATGCAGAAGCGAATGCTCCGTCAAGCGAAAAACTTATCCACCTTTTTATGTGGATATCTTCAAAAAGCACGGTGGACAACTGTGTGTTCACAGGTGCATTTTTCTTGATTTCCGACCAGAAGTCCCATAAAATGCGTATTTCTGTGTCCACATCCCCAAAATGAAGTTATCCACACCTCCCTCCTTCATGCTGTTGAAAAAAACACCGCTTTCAAGTAAACTTTACCTATTCGTGTCAAATTTTGACATTTTTCCGCATCGTATGAAAAGTGCAGGTTATTTCTTATGGAAGTTGTTGAAGAAAAATGGGCGGACATTCTGGAGAATGTCCATCAGGAATATGAAGTCTCTGACGTCGCGTTCAAGGCATGGCTGAAGCCGCTGACCATCTTTCAGATTGAGGGAAACACGATCAGCATCCTTGTCCCGAACGGACAGATGGCAATCGAGTATATTCAGAAGAAGTATACCATCCAGCTGAAGGTCGCGATTGCGGAGATGACAGGTGTTGAGTACGAGCTGGAATTTCTCACGCCCGAGCAGGCGCGTGAGAACCGGCTGCGGACAGCCAACCAGGCAAAGAAGAAGGAAACGGAGGAGGAGATTCCGCCGAAAGCCAGACTTGCGCTTGAGGAGGCGGGACTCAACCCGCGCTATACCTTCGATACCTTTGTCGTAGGCGAAAACAACCGTTTTGCCTACGCAGCCGCTGTCGCAATCGCCGAAGCTCCGGGGAAGGTGTACAATCCTTTCTTTATATATGGAGGTTCCGGTCTTGGAAAGACACACCTGATGCACTCAATCGCGCATCACATCATCACGACACAGCCGGACAAGATCGTGCGCTATGTCTCCTCCGAGGTCTTTACCAATGAGCTGATTTCCGCACTCAAGAATTCCAACAATGTAAGCATGCTCAATGCGTTCCGCCACAAGTACCGCAACATCGATGTTCTTCTGATCGATGACATTCAGTTCATCATCGGAAAGGACGCAACACAGAATGAATTTTTCCATACGTTCAACGATCTGTTCGACCAGAGTAAGCAGATTATCATCTCCTCGGACAGACCTCCAAAGGAATTTGACGCGCTGGATGACCGTCTGAAAAACCGTCTTGCCTGGGGACTTCAGGCAGATGTCAAAAAACCGGATTACGAGACCCGGATGGCCATTCTTCAGAAGAAAGCGGAGACAGAAGGGTACCAGGTGGATAATGAGGTCCTGCAGTACATTGCAACCAACATCAAGTCCAACATTCGTGAGCTGGAAGGGGCGCTGATCAAGCTGATTGCTTTCAGTCGACTTGACCACGGGCGGCCGATCGATATCCAGCTGGCAAAGGATGCCCTGCGAGACCTCATATCCCCGGAGGAGGGGCAGCCGATCACAGCCGATACAATCATCGATATCGTCTCGGAGCACTTCGGGATCACGAGAGCCGATATTCTGTCAAAAAAGCGCAATGCCGAGATCGCGCAGCCGCGACAGATTGTGATGTACCTCTGCAGGGAGATGCTGGATCTTCCGTATAAATCCATCGGAAAGGTGCTGGCAAGGGACCATTCGACCGTTATGCATGGCATCACAGCTGTCGAGGACGAGATGTCTCAGTATCCTGACATGCAGAGAACAATCGATGTCCTGAAGCGTAAAATCAATCCGGGTGGATAAAATCAGGATCATCCGTACGCATTGTGGATGACTGAAGACAGTTCTTCACACAGATTTGTCTCCTGAAATCCGCGAGAATGAAGCATTTTCAGGAGTTTTCCACATATCCACAGCGCTATAATAAGGGTACTGATGATTTTTCTTTTTACTGCTTCCTTTGAATCCGGCATCCGACCGTGCAGGACAGAGATAATGCAGATACAGTCAACAGATATCATCATAAGGGAGATGCCGATATGATAATCAGAGCACAGAAGACAGAGCTTCAAAGAGCAATCCGGACCGTTATGAGTGCGATCCCCGGGAAGACAACGATGGACATACTGACCTGCATCCTGATCGATGCGACGGTTGATCAGATCAAGTTTACGGCAACCGATACGGAGCTAGGCATTGAGACCGTCGTTTCCGGGGAGATTGATGAGAGAGGTTTGATCTGCATTGATGCGAAGCTGTTTTCAGACATTGTCTCCAAGCTTCCAAGCAGCGAGGTGACAATCGCGACGGACAGCAATCTTCAGATCCGGATTACATGCGAGAATACCGAGCTTCGGATTGTCGGAAAGGACGGGACCGAGTTTGCTTCGCTTCCGTCTATTGACCGGGAAAATCCGGTTGTCATGAGCCAGTTCGCACTCCGGGAGATGATCGAGCAGACGATTTTTTCAATTGCGGTCAACGATGCCAACAAGCTGATGACCGGCGCTCTGCTTGAGACCAACGAGAATGAGATCCGTATGGTCTGCCTGGACGGGCACCGCATCGCGATCAGGCGGATGAAGCTGGATGAGGTGGTTCCGACCTTCAAGGTCATTATCCCGGGAAAGACCTTGTCCGATCTTCAGAAGATCATGAGCGGCGAGGAGGAGGACAAGGTCCATATTTATTTTACAAAGAATGAGGTCTTGTTCGATCTGGAAGGTACCATTGTCGTATCGAGATTGATCGAAGGAACTTATTTCCGGATTGACCAGATGCTGTCCAATGACTTCGACACAAAGATCACAGTCCGGAAGGCGGATCTTTCGGCATCCGTCAGCCGTGCAATGCTGTTTACGAGTGAATCAGAGAAGCGTCCGCTGGTTGTCTCCATCACAGACAATGACATGAATCTGAAGATCAACTCTCCGGCAAGAGGATCGATGAGTGACGACATCCAGATCACAAAGGAGGGAAAGGATCTGATGATCGGCTTCAATCCGAAATTTGTCGCAGATGCCCTGAATGTCATCCGGGACGATGAGGTTACGATCTATTTCCTCAACTCGAAGTCTCCCTGCTTCATCCGGGATGAGCAGCAGTCGTATGTTTACCTGATCCTTCCGGTCAACTTTGTGGCATAAGTCGGCGGCTGGGTCTGTCAGAATCTGCCAGTTGGCGGAATAGAGTCAGCGTGCTGAAAGCGGCGCAGGAGGTGCCATATGAGAGAGTTTCAACTGCACGGCGAGGAAGATTTCATCAAGCTTGGCCAGCTTCTGAAGGCGGAAGGCCTGGTGGATTCCGGCGTGGAAGCGAAATATGCCATCGAGGAAGGAAAGGCTTCCGTGAATGGGGAAGTCTGTACGATGAGAGGAAAGAAGATTCACGCAGGAGATGTTGTTGCCTTCGGCGGTGAGGAGATCAGGGTCCGCTGATGAAGATTGATTCTCTGAAGCTGCAGAATTTCAGAAATTATGAGGAGCTTTCTCTGGAATTTTCTCCAGGGACGAATTTGTTTTACGGTGAGAATGCGCAGGGGAAGACCAATATCCTGGAGGCGGTCTATGTCTGCGGAACGACGAAGTCCCACCGGACATCCAAAGACCGGGAGATGATCCGGTTCGGGGAGAATGAATCCCATCTTCAGATGATAATGCGGAAGGGGGATGTCTCCTGGCGCATCGATCTGCTCCTCAGGGCTGGCAGGGCGAAGGGAATCGCCGTCAACATGGTTCCTGTCAGACGGGCAGCTGAACTCATCGGGCTCGGACATTTCATTCTCTTTTCTCCCGAGGATCTGTCGATTATCAAGGATGGACCGGCCGGTCGGCGCCGTTTTCTGGATATGGAGCTCTGCCAGCTTGACAAGGTATATGTCTCTGCCCTCACGTCCTACAACAAGGTACTGGAACAGCGCGGAAAGCTTCTGAAGACGCTTTCAACGGACAGGCGGGACATGGAGACACTGGATGTGTGGGATGAGCAGCTGGTTCGGTACGGCAGTATGATCATCCGCATCAGAGAATCCTTCGTACAGATGCTCAATGAGATTATCCGGCCGATTCACGAAAAGCTCAGCGGAGGAAGGGAGCATCTGAACGTCCGCTATGAGAAGAATGTGGAGGCGGATGCATATGCGTCGGCGCTTGAGGACGGCAGACAGAGGGATCTTTATCTCTGCAGCACGATGACAGGTCCTCACAGGGATGATCTTGTATTTTCGTCTGACGGGGTGGATCTGAGACATTACGGATCCCAGGGACAGCAGAGGAGTGCGGCGCTCTCCCTGAAGCTGGCTGAAATTGAGCTGGTGAAGAAAAAGGCAGGGGATTCTCCTGTCCTTCTTCTGGATGATGTTCTGTCGGAGCTCGATGCAGGAAGGCAGCAGGCGCTTCTGGAGTCGATTGGCGACATACAGACCTTCATCACATGTACCGGAATCGAGGAGTATGTTCGTTCCGGCTTTCACATCGACAGGCGATTCCACGTCCAGGGCGGGCATGTGCAGCCGGAACCGTCAAATATTCCCGATCCTGTGTTATAATAGCTCATAAAAGGCTTTAGACGCCGCTGCACAGGTCTGGCATAAAACGGTTCTTTTCAGCTGTGTTGCCGGCTGGTATCAGAATAATTGTCTGTCCGTCTCATACGGACAGGTTTCGTACGTACGGAGGATGGAATGGGAACAGAAGATACGGAAGTGACCGGTGAGTACGGGGCGGACCAGATCCAGATTCTGGAAGGACTTGAGGCAGTCAGGAAGAGACCTGGCATGTACATCGGTTCGACTTCGGCGAGAGGCCTGCACCACCTTGTCTATGAGATTGTGGACAATTCGGTCGATGAGGCGCTTGCCGGCTACTGCACGCATATCCGCGTCATCATCCATCCGGACAATTCGGTTACGGTGACGGATGACGGGCGCGGCATCCCGGTCGGGATCAATTCAAAGACAGGAAAGCCGGCTGTGGAGGTTGTCTTCACAGTGCTTCATGCCGGCGGGAAGTTCGGTGGAGGCGGATACAAGGTATCTGGCGGTCTCCACGGGGTCGGAGCATCTGTTGTGAATGCACTTTCTACTTATCTGGAGGTGGAGGTCTGCCATGAAGGCAAGATCTATTTTCAGCGATATGAGAGGGGCAGGGCTGTCAGTGGCCTGAAGGTTGTGGGCGAGTGTGAGTCAGACAAGAGAGGGACGAAGGTTACCTTTCTTCCGGACAAGGAGGTCTTCGAGACAACGGTCTTTGATTTTGACACGCTCAAGCAGAGACTTCGAGAGGTTGCATTCCTGACAAAGGGGCTTCGCATTACGCTCACGGACGAGCGAGAGAATCCGCCGAAGGAGCGGTCTTTCCATTATGAGGGCGGAATCCGGGAGTTTGTTCAGTACCTGAATAAGGGAAAGACACCGCTTTACCCGGATGTCATCGACTGCGAGGGCATGAAGGATGGCGTCTATGTCGAGGTTGCCTTCCAGCACAACGACGGGTACAACGAATCGGTCTATTCATTTGTCAACAATATCATCACGCCGGAAGGCGGTACACACATGACAGGTTTCCGGAACGCGCTGACCAAGACGTTCAAGCAGAAGCTTGGCAATTCCGAGGCAAGAGGGGCGGTTGAGAGTCTTCTTTCAGAGAAGCTTTCCATCTATCTGGAGCAGCATCCGCAGGTCGGAAAGCTGATTGTCGAAAAGTCTGTGATGGCGCAGAGAGCCAGGGACGCGGCCAGGAAGGCAAGAGACCTGACGAGGAGAAAGTCTGCGCTTGACGGGATGTCTCTCCCGGGGAAGCTTGCAGACTGTACAGATAAGGATCCGAAGAACTGTGAGATCTTTCTGGTCGAGGGAGATTCTGCAGGAGGCTCCGCAAAGACGGCGCGTGCGCGTGCAACGCAGGCCATCCTTCCGCTCAGAGGAAAGATCCTCAATGTTGAAAAGGCAAGGCTGGACCGTGTCCTGGGCAATGCCGAGATCAAGGCGATGATTACGGCATTTGGCTGCGGGATCCATGAGGATTTTGATATCACGAAGCTTCGATATGACCGGATTATCATCATGACCGATGCCGATGTCGACGGAGCCCATATTGCGACGCTTCTGCTGACCTTCTTCTATCGCTTCATGCCGGAGCTGATCAAGCAGGGACATGTCTATCTGGCGACTCCTCCGCTGTACAAGCTCGAGAAAAACCAGAAGGTCTGGTATGCCTACACGGACGAGGAGCTGGCGGACATTATCAGTCAGGTCGGACGCGACCAGAACAACAAGATTCAGCGTTACAAGGGGCTGGGAGAGATGGATCCGGAGCAGCTGTGGGAGACCACAATGGATCCGTCAAAGCGCATTCTCAAGCAGGTATCAATGGACGATGACGATGAGTCTTCTGTGGATGTGACATTTACAACCCTGATGGGCGACCAGGTCGAACCCAGGCGGGAGTTTATCGAGGAAAATGCAAAGCGCGTCGGTAATCTGGACGTATAAGAGATAGAAGCAGGGAGATAGCATGGACGAGAAAGTATTCGACCAGATCAGGGAAGTGGATCTTCAGAAGACGATGGAGGAGTCCTACATCATGTATTCGATGTCGGTCATTGCCTCCAGGGCGCTTCCGGACGTGAGGGACGGTCTGAAACCTGTGCAGCGGCGTATCCTGTATGCGATGATTGAGCTGAACAACGGACCCGACAAGCCGCACAGAAAGTGCGCGCGTATCGTCGGAGATACAATGGGTAAGTTCCATCCGCATGGGGATTCCTCGATCTACGGGGCCCTGGTCAACATGGCACAGGAGTGGTCCATGCGGTATCCGCTGGTAGACGGCCACGGAAACTTCGGATCTGTGGACGGAGACGGTGCGGCAGCCATGCGGTATACAGAGGCAAGGCTCTCGAAGATCTCGATGCAGATGCTGGCTGATATCAACAAGGATACGGTCGACTTTGTGCCGAACTTCGATGAGACGGAGAAGGAGCCGACGATTCTGCCTGCCCGTTTTCCGAATCTTCTGGTGAATGGCACTACCGGTATTGCCGTCGGTATGGCGACGAATATCCCGCCGCACAATCTGAAGGAAGTGATTGGTGCCTGCGTAAAGATGATCGATAATCGTGTAGAGGAGGACCGTGAGACCTCTATCGATGAAGTGATGAAGATCATAAAGGGGCCTGATTTTCCGACAGGGGCGGAAATCCTCGGGACAAGAGGAATCAGCGAGGCTTACCGGACAGGCCGGGGCAAGATCATTGTGCGCGCAATCACAAATATCGAGACGATGCCGAGCGGAAAGAGCAAGATCATCGTCACAGAGCTCCCGTATCTTGTGAACAAGGCGCGCCTGATCGAGAAGATCGCGGAGCTTGTCCGGGACAAACGGATCGATGGAATTACCGGTATCACAGATGAGTCTTCCCGGGAGGGAATGCGGATTTCAATTGATATCCGCAAGGATGCCAATCCGAATGTTGTCCTGAACAGGCTGTATATGCATACGCAGCTGCAGGATACATTCGGCGTCATCATGCTGGCGCTTGTGGACGGCAAGCCGAAGGTGCTGAACCTTGTCGAGATCCTTCAGTATTATCTGAAACACCAGGAGGATGTCGTCACCAGAAGGACGAGGTATGATCTGAACAAGGCAAAGGAGCGGGCTCATATCCTGAAAGGCCTGCTGATTGCGCTCGACAACATCGATGAAGTGATCCGGATCATCCGCGGAAGTGAGAGCGTCGCGCTTGCGAAGGCAGAATTGATGAAGCGGTTTGGTCTGGATGATGTTCAGGCACAGGCGATTGTGGATATGCGCCTGCGGACGCTGACAGGTCTGGAAAGAAGCAAGATCGAGGAAGAATATGCTTCCCTGATGAAGCTGATTGAGCGGCTGACGGCGATTCTGGCCGATAAGAAGGAACTGCTCGGTGTGATCAGAAGAGAACTGCTGGAGATCTCCGAGAAATTCGGGGATGAAAGAAGAACAAAGATTGGCTTCGCCCCGGATGACATGGGCATCGAGGATTTGATCGAACGCCGGGATGTCGTCATCACGATGACGAAGCTGGGTTATATCAAGCGGATGAGCAATGACAACTTCCGCAGTCAGAACAGGGGCGGAAGAGGAATCAAGGGCATCGAGACGCTGAAGGATGACTACATTGATCAGCTTCTGATGACCGATACACACGCGGATCTGATGTTCTTTACAAACAAGGGGCGTGTCTTCCGTCTGAAGACCTACGAGATTCCGGAGGCGGGGAGAACTGCAAGAGGAACCGCGATCATCAATCTGCTCCAGCTTCAGCCGGAGGAGAAGGTATCGGCTGTGATTCCGGTCGGCTCCGATGAAGAGGTCGGTCCGGACGCCACGCTTGTGATGGCGACCAGAAAGGGGATCATCAAGCGTACATCTGTCTCCGAGTACAGCAATGTCCGGAAGAATGGCCTGACGGCAATCATTCTGAGAGATGATGACGAGCTGATCAATGTAATGGCGACTGATAACCGCCAGGATATTCTTCTGGTGACAAAATATGGAGCCTGCATCCGTTTCCAGGAGGGCGATGCGCGCCTGACCGGGAGGGTATCGATGGGCGTTCGCGGCATTACCCTTCAGGATGGAGATGAGGTGGTCGGGATGCTTACGGCATCGGAGGCACCGTACATGCTGACGGTCTCCGGCAAGGGAATGGGCAAACTGACGGACATCAATGAATTCTCCCCGCAGATTCGCGGCGGAAAGGGTGTCAAGTGCTATAAGATTACCGGGAAAACCGGTGATGTCGTAGCTGCGATGGCGGTGGATACAGATGATGAGATCATTATGATCAATTCGGATGGTGTCATCATCAGAATGAGCTGCAGCGACATATCCATTCTTGGAAGAATCACATCCGGCGTGAAGCTGATGAATCTTGGAGATGACGAGCAGGTTGTGTCGGTTGCAAAAGTGCGGGAAACCTCGAAGGATGAGACGGAATCCATGGAGGAGTCACAGTCCGGTGAATCCGATCATTCCGGTAATTCTGAGGAACAGCCGGATCAGATCCTGTAAAAGGACAGAGCTGCCGGTGTGACGGCTGTATAGCCGGACAAGTTCCCGGATGTTCAGGAGCAAGGGAGGTGCATCAATGAGAGAAAAATGGGTGACTGCAGGGCTTCTGCTGCTGAGTGTGGCAATGCTATCATCCTGCGGGAGGGTAAAAGAATACTTTGTAGGACCACAGTATGATGATACAGAGACAGCTGAAGACAATCTGTTTGCGGATACCTGGCAGACAGAGGTAGGGACCGAGTCTGGAACAGAGACAGAGTATAATCCGGACGATCATCTGGTGGAAAGTCAGGAAAGCAAGTCCGGAAAGAAAGACGATGTCAGTGAGGTCATGCAGGATGGCGGCACGATCAGGATGCCGGATCGAAGTGAATCAGGACAGCGGCAGGGGGTGCTTCCAGATGAGACGGAAAGCCAGACGGAAGGTATGGTGCGGGGGACGGTAAACGGTCATCTGCCTAATCCGGTGAGAAGTCTTCTGTCAGAGACAGAGGAGGATCAGCTTTCTGGAAAAGACAGTCAGACAGATGATCTGTCGGGTCCGTTCTCGTCAGTGATGGATGCCATTCAGAAACGGGAGGCTTCCGGTGAAAAATGGGCGCTTGCATATGAGAATCTGAACGGCAAGGATACATACGGATACAGAGAAAATCAGAAGATGCAGTCCGCCAGTGTCATCAAGCTTTTCATCATGGGTGCGGTTTACCGATATATATGCTACCCGGAGGAGACCGATCCGGTTATCAATTTCGGGGAGAGCTACAGTGGACAGCTGAGGGATGTGATTGAGAAGATGATCACGGTCAGCGACAACGATGCTGCAAACCGGCTGGTTGAGGCACTGGGACAGGGAGATTTCGACGCGGGAAAGAAGCGAGTAAACCAGTTCTGCAGAGAGGAAGGCTTTAAAAACACTTCTCTTGGAAGAAAGTTTATGGCCACAGATCTTTCAGAGGGAGACAATTACACATCTGCTTCAGATGTGAGAAAGTTTTACATGGATCTGTATAAGGGGAAGCTTGTGAACGGGGAAGCATCCGAAAAGATGCTCGATATCCTGAAGAAACAGACGCTTACATCCAAGATTCCGGCTGGTCTTCCGGAGGGGTATTCTTCCGGAAACAAGACAGGAGAGATGCCGGACGGATATGGGCTCGGGTGCATTGAGAATGACTCTGCGATTGTCTTTGCTCCGGAGACGGAGAGTGAAAAGACGTCGTCTGGCTATATCCTCGTAGCATTGTCCAATCATCTGAGCGGAAAAAATGAACAGGCGCAGGCACAGATCAGAGATCTGTCTGAGAAGGTGGCCTCGTGGTATCAGTCCGGAGAAAAGAATGAATCCTCCGGCCAGTAATGAACCAGGCGCGGGCGCCGGAGGAGTGCTATGGGATTTCGCACATCGCTTGCGATCGCATCCGCAAAGCTTCTGAGCTTTGCCTGCAAGATCGCCGGAAAACAGGGGGTCACGATGGCCGGGAAGCTGGCCATGAAGATTGACCCGGGCATACTGAAGAAACTGTCTGGCCAGGTGCGGGGTGAGATCATTGTCACCTGTGGAACGAATGGGAAGACAACGACGAATAATCTGATCTGCTCTGCATATGAGGCGGAGGGGAGAAAGGTCGTCTGCAATCACACCGGATCCAATATGTTGATGGGCGTGGCGGCTGCATTTGTGCTGGCTTCGAAGGTATCGGGAAAGCTGGATGCCGACAATGCTGTCATTGAAGTCGACGAAGCCTCCGCGAAGCGGGTTTTTCCCCATATGAAGCCGGATTATATGGTGCTGACGAATCTGTTTCGCGACCAGCTGGACCGCTACGGCGAGATTGACATCACGATGAACCTTCTGAAGGAAGCCATGGACATGGCACCGGACATGACCATCATTGTCAATGCCGATGACTCGCTGAGCAGCTATCTGGCGCTTGAAAGCGGTCACAAGGTTGTGACATATGGCATTTCTGAACAAGTTTTTCACAGAGAGGATGACCATGAAATCCGGGAAGGCCAGTTCTGCAAGCAATGCGGACATCGTCTGGTCTATGACTTCTATCATTTTAGCCAGCTGGGCATCTACCATTGCCCGCACTGTGGGTTCAGGCGGCCGGATGTGGACTTTGACGCCTGCCGCATCAGCCTGAAGGGGGGTCTTTCCTTTGATGTTGTGCAGCGCGCTGCGGCGGGGAAAGATCAGCTGCCGCAGCGGCATATCGAGGCTTCCTACAGAGGATTTTATAACATTTACAATATCCTGGCCTGCTATGCGGCGGTCCGGACCTGCGGCTTGAAGACGGATCACTTTGATGAGATGCTGAAAAAGTACAGGCCGGAGTTCGGACGGAATGAACTGTTTCGGATTGGAGCGTCCACGGTATTGCTGAACCTGGCGAAGAATCCTGCCGGCTTCAACCAAAACATCTCTTCCGTTATGGAGGATGAGAGTCCGAAGGATCTGATCATTGTCATTAACGACAACGCACAGGACGGAACAGATATATCCTGGCTGTGGGATGTCGATTTCGACCGGTTTGCGGATGAGCGCATACGTTCCATCACGGTCTCCGGTCTGAGGTGTCAGGATATGCGGCTCCGTCTGAAGTATGTCGGAATCCATGCCGATCTTGAGGCGGACGTGCGGACAGCCATCGAAAAGCGGCTGAAGGACGGCTGCGGGAATCTGTATGTACTGGTCAATTACACGGCACTCTACAGTACGCATAAAATGCTCGGGGAAATGGAAGGCCGAAGGGAGGGTGCAAGATGAAGCTTACAATCGGCCACCTGTATCCGGATCTTCTGAACCTGTACGGGGACAGGGGAAATATTCAGTGCCTGAAGATGCGCCTTGTCTGGCGCGGCTTTGATGTGGAAGTCCGACGTTTCTGCATCGATGACAGGGTTGATTTCTCGGATCTTGACATCGTTCTGCTCGGAGGAGGATCTGACCGGGAACAGATGATTGTCTGCAGGAAGCTCCAGCAGATTCAGAAGGATTTCAGAGATTATGTCGAGGATGGCGGGACGACAATTGCAGTCTGCGGCGGGTACCAGCTGCTTGGCCATTATTACAACACACCGGATGGGAAGATGGAGGGACTGCATCTGGCAGATCTGTATACAGAGCAGGGATCCCCGAGGCTGATATCCAATATTGTTCTGAAGAATGACCGCTATCCGTATCCGGTTGTCGGGTTTGAAAACCATGGCGGCAGAACACATCTGGGGGAGGGTGTCGAGCCGTTCGGAAAGGTCATCTTCGGCTATGGCAACAATGGCATGGATCATGAGGAAGGTGTCATATACCGCAACGTGATCGGAACCTACCTTCACGGGCCGCTGCTGCCGAAGAATCCACATGTCTGCGATGACCTGCTTCTGCGGGCACTGAGAAGACGGGGATATGAAGGGACGCTTCAGCCTCTCGATGACCATGAGGAGAGAGAGGCAAATGCGTATATTGTAAGGCGGTTTGCGGGTTCATCTGATTCGTAAGGGGATATTCATGAAAGCAAAGTGGATCAAGCAGATTACAGTCTTCGTTCTTTCTGCCATACTGGCCGCTGGATCCGGAACAGCCGGACTGGCCTATGCGGAAGACGCCGCCGTTGTGACGGATGACAATGCAGCTTCGGATGTTACAGACGATCAGACACCTCAGGATGCTGTTTCTGATGGGTCTTCGGATACGGTCATCAGCGACGACAGCGGAGACAGCCAGGACAGTTCGGAGGAGGAATTTATTCCGGATGAATACTATGAGCCGGTCCAGACCAATGATATCTCAGGCTGGCCGCAGGGTGAGGCCATCCAGGCTTCAGCCGGTATCGTCATGGATCTGGACACGGGTGCGTTCCTGTATGCAAAAAACATTCAGAGAAAGCTTTATCCTGCTTCTATTACAAAGATTCTGACGGCGCTTTTGACGCTCGAGCATGCGAGTCTGGATGATACGATCACCTGCACGTCAGCTGTCTATGACCTGGATGACAATGCGTCTAATATTGCGCTTCAGGAGGGTGAACAGATATCCGTCCGGGATGCGCTGTATGCGCTGATGCTGGAGTCTGCGAATGATGCGGCGAATGCACTTGCAGTTCATATCTCAGGGTCTGTCGGTGCATTTGCAGATCTGATGAATCAGAAGGCGCAGGAGCTTGGCTGCACGGTGAGCCATTTTACAAATCCAAGCGGTCTGCCGAACGACGATCATTATACCTGTGCGCGTGATTTTGCACTGATTGCGGCGGCGGCTTATGATAATGAAAATTTTCGAAAACTGATCGCCACGAAAGAGTACGAGATCAAGCCGACCAACATGACGGCGGATTCCAGAGTGTTTGCCAATCATCACAAGATGATTCAGACGGACAGTGATTATTACGATGACGTGTGTACAGGCGGAAAGACCGGCTTTACGGAGAGCGCCTGGAATACCCTTGTCACCTTCGGTGAGAAGGATGGAAAGCGGCTTGTCTGTGTTCTTCTTCATGGCAACGGCGCCCCGCAGAATTACCGGGAGACAGCAGATCTTCTGAACTACGGGTTTGAAAAGTTTGCGCACATTCAGGCAGATACTCAGAAGGCGGAAATAACACTGGCGGACGCAATGGGTGTTCATTACCTTGGAGCCGGCGCGGATCTGGAATCGCCGGAGCTTTCCCAGAAGATTGCCGACATCAAAGGCTCCGGGCTGGTGACGGTTCCGGCAGGGACAGACAAAACTGCGGTGCAGACAGCACCGTTCAGGGGAGCCGACGGTACCAATACACTCGCTGGTGAGTATGGAACAATCTGCGGACAGCCAGCAGATATCCAGCCGACGGAAGGAGCCGTTTACTATACACTGGGCGGCTGGCCGGTCGGGAGCCGCCATGTTTCGGTGAGTCCTCTGAACCTAAATCTGACAAGTGCCTGGCAGGTCAGTGTCAGTGTCACGCTGAAAGCGGACGAGGGGGAGACGGGCGACAAGCAGGAGGCTGCCCAGCTGACCAATGAAAAGGTATGGCAGAATGTCAGCAGCTACGTCCAGAATCTGGATCAGAGACGTCTGAGTTTCTGGGAAACGCATAAGACAGCGATCATTCTCTCGGTTGGAACAATTCTGCTGGCTGTCCTTCTCCTCATCCTGATTCTGCTGGTTCGCTCCACACGGAATTACCGTTTGAGGAAAAAGATGCATCAGGCGCAGGAGGAGGCCAGAAAGAGGGAGCAGGAGATCGAAGAAAAGACAACTGCCGAGATTGAGGAGGAGCTGCGCCAGGCGATGAAGAAGCAGTAAACGGAAGAAGCAGAATATGTTCTGAAAGGATTCGGAAATGAAATGGGTAGCGCCCATCAAGGATGAGATGTCAATTCAGCGCATCTGCAGTGAACTGGAAAAGATCGATCAAAAGTATCTGGTTCTGTTTCTTGTAGGGATCGGGACAGGGCTCCAGCTTCAGGAAATCCTGAATCTGAGGGTTCGGGAAGTCAGAGGAAAAGACTTCATTACGTCATCGATCGGAACACGGGACGTCAAGCGTGCGTTTTATATTCCCGCTGATCTGAGAACGGTGATCGATGATTTTACCAAAGGAAAAGACGAGGAGAGCTACCTGATCTGCGGGTATGGAAAGCGCACAGCGCAGCCACTTTCCAGAGAGCAGGCCTACCGGGTCTTGAAACAGGCTGGAAGCAAGGCAGGCCAGCCGGAGCTCTGTGCGGCGACGATGCGGAAAACATTTGCCTGGCGGTATTACAGAAGGACAGGAGACATCTACTATATTCAGGATCTGATGAATCACAGCTCGCCTTCTGTGACATACCGTTTTATTGGGATTCAGCCGGACCTTGAGATCGGCATTCAGCGGAAATCACCCCAGGAAAATGCACGTGCCCGCAGCCGCCTGTACGAAGGCGGATCCGGAATGCACCATATCGAGCGGATCCGGAATGAACTGTATAAAATCGAGGAGGATATGCAGAGTCCGAAGAATCCGGATGCCTGGTTCGGGAAGGTTGAGAGTCTCCTTTCATCCATCGACACACTTCTGGACGAATTCAGGGAAGTGTGAAAACGTTATGTGCTGCACGTCTGGTCCGCCGCTTCTGCTGAACCGATTCCTTTCTGCGGCGGACTTTTTCATATTCTTCATCTGTAATCGGGCGGATGGTTTTAATGACAAACCATTCACTGTCTGTATTCTGACGGATTCTGATCTTTCCCTTCACAAGTCCATGCTCCGGACAGATGGCGACGGACAGATAATTTTTCCCATTCTCAGAGAACCAGCGGATCTTTCTTCGGAGCTTCCTGCCGCAGACAGGACAGCAGGTGGAGATCACGACAGGATCCTTCATCACGTCATCCCGGTTTTTGAATGATCTTGATATAAACTTGCGGTAGGTGCCGTAATTGACATAAATTTCTTCCCTGCGGCACTTTGGCGTGATGTAGGTGTCGATGGAGGTATACTCCTCCACCGTCTGCCGGGGAAGCTTCCGGAGAACCTCGGCTGTATAGACAGCGTCGGAGAAGGCATCGTGGAAGGCTTCATCCTGCGGAAGGTTCAGATACTGGACAGCCCATTTCAGGGATCGCCGTTCCTTGTGGTCTTCATATACATAGGAAAAAATCTTCTGAACATCACGGAAGAAAAAGGGAAACGGGAACGGCCAGCTTTCCGGAAGATTTTTCTTCCGTATGTGCCAGGAGACATTCCGCTCGAGCTCAGTGAGATCCCCGGGGCCCCATGTACAGAACACAGGATCCTCTCCGCACCAGGCAAGAAAATCAGGAAAGACTTCCGGAAATGAGCGCTTTCCGATAAAATCCGCCTCTGTCATATGAATCACGCTGCGTGTACAGTGATGAAGGGTCTTGTACAGGACAGGGCGAATGATCTCATGGAATTCATCCTGTCTGCAGAAGCCTTCATCCATCCGGACAGCACCGATTTCGATGATCTCAAATGGAAGACTCGGATCTTCTCTGCGCTTCCCGGAAGGACACTGATTCCATTCAAGGTCAAGGACAATATAGTTCATCGCAAAACTCCCTGGTCATCGCTTTTTTATATGCCGGCCATCCCGCAGAAACCGTCTGATCGGAAGCCCGGACTTTTACAGTATACGGTACTGTGGAGTTGATGGCAATGTATATGAAAATGCGGCGATTCGTCATTTTGTTTATGAAATGAGGTTCTGTTTCGTCAATTCATACATTGACAGGAAGGACACTTGTTTTCTTTGGATGGAAGCACAACAGCTTCGTTGAAAAATTGTGTTTCTCGTCAATAGCTAAAATATTTGAGGCGCGATATACTGAGTACATCGCTTGGGGAGTATTCTGAGCGGGGGGATTACAAAGTAATCATTGATCAGTGTTTTTCATAGAAAGTGGGAGGTTATCTATGGCAAGCTTATCACTTGAGCATATCAACAAGGTTTATCCGAACGGGTTCCAGGCTGTGAAGGATTTTAATCTTGATATCGCCGACAAGGAATTTATCATCTTCGTCGGACCATCCGGATGCGGAAAGTCTACGACGCTTCGTATGATTGCAGGGCTTGAGGAAATCTCTTCCGGTACGCTGAAGATCGACGGCAAGGTCATGAACGATGTCGAGCCGAAGGATCGTGATATCGCAATGGTCTTCCAGAGCTATGCTCTGTATCCGCATATGACTGTTTATGACAACATGGCATTCTCTCTGAAGCTGAGAAAGGTGCCGAAGGATGAGATCGACAGAAAGGTCAGAGATGCTGCAAAGATCCTTGACCTTGAGAAGCTGCTTGACAGAAAGCCGAAGGCTCTTTCCGGCGGACAGAGACAGCGTGTCGCAATGGGACGTGCAATTGTCCGTAACCCGAAGGTCTTCCTGATGGATGAGCCGCTCTCCAACCTGGATGCAAAGCTTCGTGTCCAGATGAGAACCGAGATCTCCAAGCTGCATCAGAGACTGGGTGCAACCATCATCTATGTCACGCATGACCAGACGGAGGCTATGACCCTTGGTACCAGAATCGTCGTCATGAAGGATGGTGTTGTGCAGCAGGTCGATACGCCGCAGAATCTGTACAACAAGCCGTCGAACCTGTTCACGGCAGGATTCATCGGATCTCCGCAGATGAACTTCCTTGATGCAAAAGTTCTTCCGAACGGCGATCTTGACCTTGGCGCAGCAGGAAAGGTTCATCTTCCGGCTGAGAAGTCGAAGAAGATTGTGGATGGCGGATATGTCGGAAAGACGGTCGTCCTCGGGATCCGTCCGGAGCACCTGGATGATGATCCGGAGCTTGTCGCAAAGTGCGACTCTACGATCAAGGCAAAGATCGAGGTCTATGAGCTGCTCGGCGCAGAGGTATTCCTGTACTTCACCGTCAATGGCGCTAACATGACCGCACGCGTCAATCCGAGAACGGAAGCAAGAACCGGAAGCGAAGTGACCTTCGGTATCGAGACTTCCAAGATTCATGTATTTGACAAGGAGACCGAGCAGGTGATCACAAACTGACCGGTTTTGCCTGATGAGTTGAATATCTGATAAGGCAGGGAGGCTTTCCATCCGGGAAGTCTCCCTTTTTTTCGAAGATGACGAGCCAGGGGCCATGATGCAAGCCTGTCCGCATATCATGGCCCCTGGCGACCGCTCATCATCGAGTGCGGAGCATGAGATGAAGGTGACAAGGGAGATGAAGGCGACAAGGAACGGTACAGATGACAGCAGCTGTCATGAATAACGTCTGATGAGAGTAAGGATGAATGCATGAAAGATAAACGCGAAAACGTCCTGCGGAGAAGGGACGTCGTGTGATGTATAAGGTCCGGAGAGGGAATCCGCCAGCGTAAAATTTCAGACGGATTGCAAGGGGCATGAAAAGGGACTCCCGTTGTGTTAAGGTAATAGCGCTCAAACAACCACCAAGACACAAGCAAG
>CACWKX010000024.1 GCA_902761585.1 uncultured Lachnospiraceae bacterium | reverse complement strand
CTCTTTCCAGATGCTGTCAGAGAAGTACAAATGTGACCAGCCGGGGAAAACAGAATTCCTTGTGGCTCCCCTTGACAATGGTCACTTCATAACAGGTGTCCTGCCGATCAGTTCCACTTTATATTGAAAAGCCATATCCTCATCCACGACATAACTGCCATTCTCAAGAGTATATTCTACGCCCATGTTCCCTGCGGTATCCGTCTCCTGAAATCCATTTATCAATCCCCACAGTTTTTCATTCGTTCCGTCTGCCATCCTATAGCACGCCATCCCGGAATTATATGTGTCACAGCTGTCTGTAGCAGGAAATACCGTTCCGATCGTCCCGTCTTTTCTCGTTAAATACAATGCCGTATAGAAGGGACAGCCGCCCTGCAGTTTTTCCTTCGTGGCTCCGGACAGCATTTTTTCCAGTTCCTTCAATACCGCCGGATCCACACAATGTAATCTGCGGCTTCCGCCTTCAGGAAGCGCAAACACTCCGGGCATATGTGACAGTTCGCCTGCAACCCATATATCTGCTGAGACAATATCATGAATGTCTTCCGGGGAAAAATCCACCGCTCCGGCAAGCCCTTCCGGTGAGAACAAAGGATACCACTGAATATTCGCAGGATCAGCATCACGGAAAACATCCGTATAGCATAACTCTCCAATCATCCTTCCATGATGGAGCAGCGTCAGATAATCATGATCCTCTGTTCTCCATGCATCACAGTCTCCCTTGCTGTAAGATCCTGTTTCACCTGATACAGAATGCAGATCATGTTCTTCAAGATTGTATCGTTCCCGACGCATATTATCAGCTTCAATATTGTATACGAACATATCCGGATTATTAATCGGATGCAGATAAACAAGATTCCCATCAGCGCTTACAAATTTCTCACAGGCGTTGTCCCCTTGTGTGTAATTACATCCAACCGGCTCCAGATCTATCGCGTTTGTGATCGTTCGCTGCTTCTTTGAGTATACAAACAAGCCATAATATCCGCTGAATATGATCTTGTCTTTATCAGCATAAAGGATCTCTGTCAGATCAGCACCCTCTGTGCCCGAGAGGTTTACTTCAGGCCGCTTGATATCCACAGAGTTCTGGCCTTCCGCAGCGTGGTCTTGTGCTGCGTCCTCCGCCTCCGATCCGGAAGAGACACTTGCCTCAGGATCATAATCGAGGTTCTTCGGATTTGTCATAAAACATAACGCCACAACAACACATGCAAGGATAGAAACGAGGATCACCCAAAAAGCGGGCTTCTTATATTTCAGTACCGTCTTTACACGTTCCTTTGGTCCGGTCTCACCAAAAGCCAATGGACATACGGAAATAATCCTCCTCCCCACATTACAGTCAAGCAGTGCCTGAGAATATGCAGCCCTGTATTTTCTGTCTTTATCCCGTATCACTTTTTCATCGCAGGCAGCCTCAATATCCCTGCACAGAAGAGTGTATGCCACCCAGCACAATGGATGAAACCAATACACTGACAAAAGAACAAAACCTAATGGCTTCCACCAGTGATCGCGCCTTTTCAGATGGGCTTCCTCATGTGCGATAACCATTTGAATCGTTTCATCAGGCATGCCTGAAGGTATATAGATCATCGGGCGGAGCATTCCCAGGATAAAAGGCGATTCCACCTCATCGCATTCCCGAATCCTGCTGTTCACCTCAAACGATGCCCGTACTTTTCGCTTCAACAAAATGAAACTGATAAGGGCATACGCAAGCATCGCCGCCATTCCGATCAGCCAGATAACGCCGCCCAAAGATACTGCGACCTGCATCGGATTCACACTCGACGCGACATCCGGCGAAAAAGAATTTGACAAAACCGGATTCACCGTATTATCAATGATCCTTACGCCGGATTCTATATGCGGATCCTTAACCATTTCAATATTTTCCGGAATCACTTTTCCGCTTGGCAGAAGGCTTAGCGCACTCTCCAAAGAAACCGGGCAAAGAAGCCGCACTGCAACCAATCCCCAAAGCAGACAGGATATCCACTTCGGTGATTTATTCAGAAATATCCGGGCCGCAATCACTGCAATAATAAGCCAGGACGCATTTATTGCAAGATTAAGAATTCTCAGGAATAAAGCATTCATCGCATTCATTCCTCCTTAAATGCCGTGATCATTCTTTGTATCTCATCAATCTCTTTTTTGGAGAGCTTTTTCCTTGACGTAAAAGCAGCAATAAACGCCGGGAGTGATCCCTCATAGGAATCCTCTATAATCTGCTCACTTTTTGCGGAATAGAAATCCTCCCTGCATATCAAAGAAGAAACAACTCCATCTTTGTTCTGGAGCAGACCCTTCTCGCAGAGTTTGCGAAGAACTGTATATGTGGTAGGCTTCTTCCAGTTCAATTCCTTCTCGCAGATCTTCACCAACTCCCCCGATGCAATCGGTTCGTTCGACCAGACGATATCCGCAAATCGCTCCTGTACCGCTGCCAATTCAATCTTTTTCATTTATTACCCCCGGTTTATTCTTATAAACCATTTGCAGTTTACACCTATAAACCACTTTTGTCAAGAGAAAGCGGCATTTCTAATGCCGCTTTCTCTTGCTCTCAGCTTTAGTATTGTTTAAACTCTGTTGCCTCATATCATCCGAAAAAACATCAATGCTTCTTCTATTGCTCTGATTTTTTCCGCAGGGCAACCCGGCTGCCTGCTGTCCTCGGACTTCGGCTTATTATAATTCTCGCGCTCGATAATACCGTATTTCCGCTTCACCTGGGCGATATTCAGGTGTGTCACATGAAACCCGTACTTCTCCTGCACCCAGTCCTGGATCTCCTGGTACGTCGCCTTGCTTTCCGCCGCCGTCAGATCCATTTCATACATTTCAACCTTCACGCTGATGTGAGATTTCGTTTCAGAAAGTTTGGACAAAAGACATACCGTCTCAACATGCCCCGTACCTGGGAAAAGGTCCACCCCGCACATCTTTTCAACTCTGTACCCTGCCATCTGCAGTGGCTGCAGGTCTCTTGCCAGACTCGTCGCCTTACAGGAAATGTAGACAATCCGTCTGACGCCAAACGCTATGATCTTGGTCATCGCCTTCGGATTGATTCCTTCTCTGGGTGGGTCAAGCACAATCAGGTCAGGCTTTTCCGGAAGCTCATCCACCACTTTCAGGACATCGCCGCAGATAAAATCGCAGTTGTCAAGCCCGTTCAGCCTCGCACTTTCCCTTGCGCTCTCCACTGCCTCCGGGACAATCTCCACTCCGGTCACATGACTTGCAGCCGGTGCCAGTACCTGCGCGATGGTTCCGGTTCCGCTGTAAAGATCAAAAACAGTCTTTCCAGTCGTATCGCCAATATACGATCTGACAGTATCATACAGCACTTCCGCCCCTCTGGAGTTGGTCTGAAAGAATGAAAAGGGCGTAATCCGGAAGTTCAGCCCCAGCAGGTTTTCCGTGATGACGGCGCTGCCGTACAGTACCTCTGTCCCGCCGTTATTGATCGCATCAGCCACGCTGTCGTTTACCGTATGCAGAATGCCGACGATCTTCCCTCTGACCGGAAGCGCACGCAGACGATCCACGAGTTGGTTCAAATCCGCCTCTTCCTGTGAGGTTGTGACAAGATCAACAAGAATCTCCCCTGTATTCGCTGCCCGCCTCACCAGGAGATGTCTGAAATATCCCTGGTGCGTCACTCTGTGATAATGAGGCAGACTGGTATCTCTCGCCCACTCCAGAACACACTTCAGAATCAGATGAAAGTCCGGATCAACAATCCGGCAATCATCTGTCGTCAGAATGTCATAGAAACTTCCCTTCACATGAAGCCCCAGCTGAAGCTCGCCGCCCTTCTCGATGTCTCCGAATGAGAATTCCATCTTGTTGCGGTATGCCGGAACATCAGGACTGGCCTTAACGCCCTCGAACCAGACTGGCTGTCCTCCTTCCGGGACGGAGACGGTGGATTCATCCTTCTGACAGTCCGCCCCAGGACCGGGCGCCACTTCCTTCACGACCGGTTTAAACAGTCTGATCATCTGATCTTCCTTCAGTTTGAGCTGATCCTGATAGGACAGGGTTCTGTAGCTGCACCCACCGCACCTTCCAAAATGCGGACAGTCCGATGCAATCTCGTTCCCCGCACGTTTCATCACATCCAGCAGCATCCCCTCACAGCGGTGTGAATTCTTTTTTGTAATTCGGAAGCGGACTGTCTGGCCCGGAAGCGCATCCTTCACACGTACTTCGTGCTCCCCTTCCAGCACAATCCCTCTGCCCGGATATTCTGTCCGCAGAACCTCTCCCTCGTATACTTCACCCTTCTTCACAATGTCCTCCCTCGCATGCCGGACGGACTGCCCTTCTGCCCTGCTTCTGCAGAACGATCTCCCGATCTGCCTCCTGAAAAGCAAGAGGGGCTGCCGCCCGCGGCAGTCCCTCTTCTATACCAGGTTCTTATCTACTCAAAACCGGCCCGGTTTACTCGTCCTTCTTCTCCTCGGACTCCTTCTTTTCGTCTTCCTTTCCATCCTTTGCCTGCTCTTCATCATCGAAGAAATCATCGAAGTCATCGTCGAAATCATCATCGAAGTCTTCCAGATAATCCGGCGTCAGATAGCGATATACTGCATATGCAACCGCTGCAATTGCCGCGATGGCACCAACCACTGCAAGCACCCAGAGCACCGCATTCTTATGATTCTCATTGTCACGATCCTTCAGCGCCTTAATCAACTCATCTTTTTTCATGTTCGGAGCCCGTCCTTTCGTGTATTCCTTACAGGCCATCTGGCGCCTGCAACCTTCGTTTTTTCGAGTATAGCACACCCGCCAGCCATTTGCCACCATTCGTTTACAGCTTCTTCAGTTTTGCAAAACCTGCAAGCATCTTCTTGACACCGAACCGGTCAAACTCGACGGTCACTTCCTTGTCGCGGGCACCATCCGCAATCTTCTGGACGGTTCCTTCCCCGAACTTGATGTGCCGCACCCGGTCGCCTTCCTGATAGTCCAGGTCCGCCGTCTTCTGAAGGTTGCTGCCCTTGAGCGCACTCAGATCCACCTTTCCAAACGTCACGCTTCCCTGTCCTGATGCAGATGAGCCAGCAGTGCGCAGTCCGGTTCCGGCAAATGAACCAGCACCCTTGCTGCCTGTGTGCTGACTGCTTCCGCGCATATAGAAGGGCTTTGCCCGGAATTCCTCGTGCTCACGCTTCCGCTCCGCCTGTGCCTTTGAGAGCATGTGGTAGGAATCATTTCCTCCGATTTCATTCTGTCCGCCTGCCGTCTGTCTGTTCCGGTTGTCATCGAGCAGTTCCTCGGGGATCTCATCAATAAAACGGGAAACCCGATACCACTCTGTCTGCCCGCGTAGCATCCTCGACTTGGCCGAAGTCAGTGTCAGCCGTTTCTTCGCACGGGTAATGCCGACATAACACAGTCTTCTCTCCTCCTCCAGATCTTCCTTCTCACCACTGGAGATCGAATGGTAGCTGGGGAACAGACCGTCGTCCATTCCGGCAAGATATACATTATCGAACTCAAGCCCCTTTGCGGCATGCAGGGTCATCAGCACCACTCTGTCGGCATCATCCGCAAGACTGTCGATATCTGCGACAAGTGCAACCTGCTCAAGGAAATCCTGCAAAGCCGGGAGACCAGTACGCACCTGTCCCGCATGCAGCTCCGCTCCGGACTGAACACTGCCTTCGCCTTCGACCGCTCCGGACTGAACACTGCCTTCGCCTTCGACCGCTTCAAACTTTTCCGCCGCCTGGTCAAACTGGGCGGCCTTGCTGATCAACTCATCGATGTTTGCAATCCGGTCGAGGGCCTCATCGGTACGTTCCGCCTCCAGCTCCTCGACATAGCCGGTCTCACTGACCACCATTTTCAGGATATCGGCAACATTCTTTCCGGCGCTCTGACTCCTCAGCTTCTCAATCAAGCGAACGAATTCCGTAATCTTCGAGGCACTTCTCCCAAGTCCCGGGACAACAGCGGCGTGGCTCGCTGCCTCCATGAAGCTTGTCCCGCAGGATGCCGCATAGTCGGCAACCCTCAGGACAGTTGTCTCACCGATCCCCCGCTTCGGCGTATTTATGATCCGCCTGACGGAGAGGTCATCTGTTCCGTTCGCCATTGTGCGCAGATAGGCCAGGATATCCTTGATTTCCCTGCGTGCGTAGAAATTCACGCCGCCGATGATGGAGTACGGCACATTTTCCATCAGCAGCTGCTCCTCAAGTGCGCGGGACTGGGCATTTGTCCGGTACAGAATGGCACACTGCCCATACTGGAAGCTGCCCTTCCTTTTGAGACGTGCAATATCGTCGACGATGTAGTACGCCTCCTGCTGAGCGGTGTCAAACCGCTTCAGCGTGACCTTTCCTCCCTGCCCATTCTGCGTCCAGAGCGTCTTCCGCATCCGTCCCTGGTTGTTCGCGATCACTGCGTTCGCCGCATCCAGGATGGTTTGCGTTGACCGGTAATTCTGCTCCAGACGGATGACCTTCGCATCGTTAAAAATCTTCTCAAAATTCAGGATGTTTCCGATATCGGCGCCCCGGAAACGATATATGGACTGGTCGTCATCTCCGACAACACAGAGGTTTCGATACTTCTGCGCGATCAGGGAGACGAAAACAAACTGTGCCTTGTTCGTATCCTGGTACTCGTCGACCAGCAGATACCGGAACCTTTCCTGGTAATAAAGCAGCACTTCCGGATCCGCCTGAAACAGTCGGACCGTGAGCCCGATCAGATCATCAAAGTCGAGCGCATTGCTGTTCTTCAGCCGTCTCTGGTATTCAGCGTAGACCCCGGCTATGGTTACAGACTCCTGATCATTTCCCGCCCACGCCGCATAGTCTGCCGGATAGATCAGCTCATCCTTTGCCGCCGAGATGCGCGACAAAATCATACGTTCCTTGAAAACCTTCGTATTGACGTTCTGGTCCCGGCAGATATCCCGCAGCAAGGACTTCGAATCATCCGAGTCATAAATCACGAAGTGGTTATCATAGCCGATCCGGTCAATAAACCGGCGCAGGATCCGGACACAGGTAGAATGAAATGTCGCAACGTTGACGGCCTCTGCTCCGAAGCCGACCATCCTGTTGACCCGTTCTCTCATCTCCCCTGCGGCCTTGTTCGTAAATGTGATCGCGCAGATATTCCAGGGTTTGACCTGTTTCTCCGCGATCAGCCAGGCAATCCTGCTCGTCACAACTCTGGTCTTGCCAGAACCTGCTCCTGCAAGAATCAGCAGCGGCCCATCTCCGGCCGTCACAGCTGCAAGCTGCTGTGGATTCAGGCTGCCTGTTATCTGCTCCTGGTCCATATGTCTCTCCTCCAATATTCAGTCTGCTGCGGCTGCTGATGTCACTCATCAAATTCGCAAGTAACCGTGTATCCGCTCTCGTCTTCCCGGACGGATACCACTGTCCCGTCAAACACCTTGAGCCGCTCTCTCATTCCATAGTTGGCGCTCATCGCAACCGCGGGCTCAATCGTGTAATACCAGGTTTCCGGAAGCTGACCTTCCGTCACATGGATTTTGTCACCTGGCTTCACAAGATTCTCCCGCTCCATCTTGAATTCCATCTGACGCATGCTGTATTCGCCTCCCATATATGATTCAGATCAAAAGAAACCGGCGGCTTTCACCGCCGGTCTGACCTTTTTCACTTGCACTCCGTTCATCTGCCTTCGGTTTTCCTGCCAGATTCCTTCTTCTCCTGCTCCTTCTTTCCGGTGATCCCCATCCGGCTCAGAACAACTTCATAGCCATCTGCTCCATAGACAAGAGAGCGGTTCACCCGGCTGACCGTCGCCGTAGAGGCCCCTGTCTCATCTGCGATCTCCGCGTATGTCTTGTCCTCTGTCAGCATCTTCGCAACCTCAAACCGCTGGGAAAGTGCCTGCAGCTCATTGACTGTGCAGACATCCTCCAGGAACTTGTACGTTTCTTCCCGGGTCTTCAATGTCAATATGGCATCGCAGAGATCATCCACTGCCGGCGTTCTGACCGGTTTACTCATAATCCTCGTCTCCTTCTGCTGTCCCAACAGCCTGCTGCTCGTTCATCCACTGTCACATTCACTGCGACGGCGCAGGCACCTTACCTTTGCGCTTCTGCTTTCCTTTTTCACTCGCCTGTCACGGATGTCGCATACTTCGTCCCGTCCGAGGCAGTCTGAGAATTGTCAACGGATGCCGATATGTGCAGTCCGGAGTAAAGTCCGTCAGCCGTTGTAATGTCTGCATCCCCTGTATAAATCGTATAGGTTTTGCCATCGTCTCCGGCGACTGTCACAGTATTCGCAGAGGACGCGGTCACCGTTCCGGAGATGGTGGATACACCGCTTGTCTGCGTCCCGCTTCCGGAGCCACCGCCTGAACTGCCCGTATTGCCTGTATTGCTGCCTGTACTGTTTCCGTTTCCTGCACTTCCGGAACCGCCTGTGGAACTTCCGCCGGAGCCACCGCTTCCTGCCGGTGCCGTGGAGGACAGATAGGACTTGGAGATGTACCCCTTTCCGGAGCCGGTCGAAACAATATACCAGTTGTCTGTCTCACCGATGACCGTCACGGCGCTCCCCGCCCCGAGTGTCGCCAGCACGCTGGAGCCTGTCCCCGGGTTGGCCCGGACATTCACGCCGTCCGTGGTATACAGTGTTGAGGCGCTGGCATAATTGGAAGCGGTGGCAATCTCCGCAGCTGAAGCCGAACCAGAAGCGGAATTCGCCGCAGCGGTTGTGGAAGGTGTCGTCGTCTGCGTATTGGTCAGGAAGTCCTTCCTGATGTAACCGGTCACTCCATTCACGCTTACCTGGTACCAGCCGCTGGTTTCTCCCGTGACTGTCACCTTTCCGCCTGCCGCGAGCGTTCCGACAATGTCCGTATCAGTTCCCGGCCCTGAACGGATATTTACCACATCACTGTCTGCCGAGTACATGGTCGTCTGCTGTGCATACTTTGAAAGGGTTGAAGTCTCACCCGACGCTGTCGGAGAAGCCGTCTGCGCCGTTGTCTGCTTCGTATCAGTCTTCGTTGTCTCGGACTCTCCTGTCATCACATCCGTCACAGCCTTCAGCTCCTCATCCTTCAGCACAGAGAAACTGTAAACAGAATCCTCGACTGCCTTCAGGAGGGTACTGTTGTTATCTGTGATGGTTCCTGTGATCACGTAGGCCTGATCAGGTGCCACAATCCCATATGTGACAGCATAGGCCCACATTCTGGCATCCGCGTTGTACCGGACGACATAGCGGTAGACATTCACACTTCCGACTGTCTTTGTCTCATAGCTTTCAATATTGAAGGCGCTGGTCTCCGAATACTGGCTCAGAAGCGCCGCCTGGAGGTTTTCCTTCGTCGTCTGCACCGTAAGTGTCTTCATCGCTGCCTCTGTGCTGGCATGAACGATGTTGATCATCGCGTCATTCCCGGATGAGAAAACCCGCATCTCATCCGCATCCTGCGTTACCTTCCAGGTATTGTCTGGCAGTGTGATCTTTACCGTCCCGTCCTTCGACGTATAGTCAACGGATGTGATCAGCTTCTGTGTCTCCGGTGTCGTTTCTGCCTCTGTCTCCGACTCAATGATTACACGAACAACCTTCGTCTGTTCGCTCGAGGCTGCCGTCTTCTCACTGTCGGCACTCCCTGTACTCCCACCGATCCTGGCTTTGCCACATCCGGAAAGCATCACCGCAGCAAAGAGCACACAGGATAATCCGGCATACGCCACCCTGCTTCTCTTACTCAAGTTGTTTTCCTCCATATCGAATCTCTTTCGCAAGTCATTCTTTCGGTATTTTAACACGCGCCATATGCCTCATCAAGAAAAAAGAAAGCGGCATAAACAGCCGCTTTCCCTCTTGTGTGCAGCACTTCTCAGCCAACCAGGTTCTTATTCACATAACCTGTGACGCCATTGTACTCAACCTGATACCAGCCATCTGCATCCCCGGTGACAGTGACCTTCTCACCTGCGCTGACCGTCCCGACCACATCTGATGTCTGGGATGCGTCGGCACGGATATTCGCATCTGATGCCACGGTGACCGTATTGCCCCCGGCAGACTGACTGGAAGCAGATGAGGATGTATTCTGCGCAGAACCCGTGTCCGTATTCTGTGCCGTTCCGCCTGCCGCAGCCGCTGTCTCTCCCGCGCCGCCTGCCGCTGCAGCCCGCTCCTCGTCTGTCTTCGGCTGTACCTCTGTCTCAGACAGAAACTGCTTCGAGACAAAGCCTGTGTACTCCTGCGGATTTCCGTCATTATCCGTATACGGAATGGACACCTCATACCAGCCTGGCGTCTCTCCGACGACGGTTGCGGTCTGTCCCTGGTCGAAGCTGTATGAAATGTTCTCTTCCTCTGTTGTCGGCGTGTCGCGGACGTTCACATCATCCTTCGCCCACATGGTCTTCGACTCTGTGTACTTTGTCTCCTGCGCCATCTCCTGTTCCTTTGTGAGCGGAGCAGTTGTCTGCGGCTGTGTCTCAGACTGCGGAGCCGGTGTCTCGGTCTGCGGTGCCTGCGTCTCGGGCTGCGGTGCCTCTGTCTGCGGTTCGCTCTCTGTCTGAGGAGCCTCCGTGATCTTTTCCGTCACACGGATGACCGGAGCCTGTGTTTCCTTCGTTGTGGATGCTGTCCCTGTTCGTGCCTGGCCGCAGCCGGTCAGGGTTGCCGCAGCCAAAACTGCTGCAGCGGCTGCAAGCACGATCTTTCTGACATTGTTCTTCATTCGTCTATCCCCCTTACATCCAATTTCCTTTATAACCCCATCGATGTCCATCTATCTGTCATGAACTTCAAGTGAATCTTATCATACCATCTGAAGCGGTTAAAAACAAGCTGTCGATCCTCTTAAGAATACCTTAAGCGAATACCTTAAGCCATGACTACGTGATTGTACGGCTGAGCGTGTCCGGATATTTTCTGTGCCGTTGGACGATCCGCGCTGCGGGTGATATACTAGGTCTGTTTCTGTTCAGGATTTCGCCGATGTATTTTATTATGAAGGCAAGATCATTTTCATGAAAAGAAGGGGTTTCCACATGCCGAAGAGCACGGACAAAAGCCAGAAATCAGCCGGAAAGCCTTCCGGCGGGAAAGAGGAGCAGTCGATGCTGAAAGAAGTCCTCAGCTGGGTCGAGGTGATTGTCATTGCTGTCGCCCTTGCTTTCTTCATCGACAATGTCATCATTATCAATGCGACTGTCCCGAGCGGCTCGATGGAAAAAACCATCATGACGCACTCGCGGGTCCTCGGTACGCGTTTTGCATACTGGAAGAGCAGTCCGAAGCGGGGAGATATCGTCGTTTTCCGCTATCCGATCGATGACGCACTCGGGAAAAACACGCACTATATCAAGCGAATCATCGGACTTCCCGGCGAGAAGGTTGAGATCAGGGAAGGAGCCGTTTACATCGACGGGAAAAAGCTGGAGGAATCCTACATCAACGGTACCTGGACTGTCGAGAACGATGGCTTTACGTTCGAGGTTCCGGAAGGAGAATATCTGATGCTTGGGGATAACCGGAACAATTCCAACGATGCCCGCTACTGGCCTTCGCTCGCAATCCGTGAAGGGCTTGCCGCCAATGAGAAGGAAGCCATGCAGTATGCCTTTGTCCCGAAGAATAAAATCCTCGGCAAGGCTTATATCTGCTACTGGCCATTCAGTGATTTCGGTTCTCTGTATTCCGAAAACCGCGGAAAAGAATGAGTCTTCCGTCTGTGAAAAGAGCTTCCTGATTAAAAGATAAAAGAGCTTCGGAGCTGCACCCGCAGCCCCGGAGCTCTTTTTTGTCTTTTCTGCCTCATCCTCGAGACATCTTATTCCTGAACCGTCTATTACTTCACCGCCTGCATGGAACCCTCTTCCTTGCCATCGCTTCTGGTGAAGTGCTTCTCCTCCCACTGCTTCTCAGCAACAGGCGCCCACTTCTTTGCATAGTCCTCACACTTATCACAGAGTGCATCGACATCCTCCGGTGCCTCCATATCGGTGGACTTTGCACCGCTGGCCTTGACCATGGCGCGCAGCTTTTCCGGATTCTCAAGCATCGGACACGGCTGCAGATAGTTGTGGTTGAATGGCTGATTCTTTCTGTACTCCATGAACAGCGGCTGCTGAAGTGCCTCAAGCAGCGTCTGGTTCTTGATGTTCGCTGATGAATAGTGGATGAAGACACACGGCTCCACATCCCCGTTCGGGTTAATGTGCAGATAATACTTTCCGCCTGCGATGCAGCCATGGATATATTCACCGTCATTCTGGAAGTCGATTGCCATGATCGGCTTTCCGGTGTGGTAACCGCGGATCCAGCGGACTCTCTGAATCATGTACTCGCGCTCTTCCGGTGTCAGAAGAAGATCTGTGCTTGCTCCGCATCCGACCGGCATGTAATGGAAGTACCAGAGCATCTTGCAGCCCTTCTCGATCAGCATGTCAAGGAACTCGTCGCTGGTGACAACCTTATAGTTGACGGAGGTATAGCAGATGGATGCTCCGAACAGGCACTTATACTCCTTCATCAGATCCATCGCATGCATGATCTTGTCGAAGGTTCCCTTGCCGCGGCGGCTGTCATTCGCCTCCTCAAAGCCCTCGATGGAGATGTTGGGGCTGACATTGCCGACACGAACCATCTCTTTGCAGAACTCCTCATCGATCAGTGTTCCGTTTGTATAGAACAGGAAATAGCAGTCCTGGAATTCCTCTGCGAGACGGATAATATCCTTCTTGCGCATCATCGGTTCCCCACCGGTCATGACATAAGCATGGATGCCCAGCTCACGTCCCTGCTTTACAATGCTCTCAAGCTCCTCATACGTCAGAGCAAGCGTATGTCCATACTCTGCCGCCCAGCAGCCTGTGCAGCGGAGGTTGCATGCGGAAGTCGGATCCATCAGGATGACCCACGGTACATTGCAATTGTACTTTTCTGCCATCTGGCGGGTCTGCTTATAACCACGGATCCCTGCCTCATAGCCGACATTCACTGCCAGCGCCTTCATCTGCTTCGGTGTAATATCATCGAACAGACCACTGATATACTTGTACCACTTTGTGTCGGTGGTCGCGATGGCATCGCGCATTCTGTCATAAGCCGCGGGATCCCAGGTGTCTCCGATGAACTTCTGGGCAAGATCAATGAACTGCATCATCGCCTTCTGTCTGTCCTTGTTCGTATGCTTGATCGCAGCATCCACAAGGAGCTCGACACCTTTACGCTCTGCCTTGTGCGCAAATGAATCTGGATTGTAAGCCACTTCTATATCCTCCCATATCTTTTGCATTGCATATTCACTCTGCAGTCTCCGTATCAGAATCTGCACAGTGACTGATCCTGCTTTGAAGTGTACATCCTGCGTCTTTTCCGTGGCAAGCGACAATGTCTCTCTTTTGTCAATCATCCGGGATGCGGCCTGTTTTCCGGCATTTCTGAGCAGATGAATGAACATCTGTCAGACGCCGCAGGCTGCGGTTGCCCCCTCTGTCACGCTCAGGTATAATGATACCCGAAAAAGCAGATTCGAATCGATCTGGGCAGGACACGGCACGTTCGGCAGGTCCTTAAAGAGGTACAGAATCATGGCAATGATGGATCAGATTAAAACAGATATGAAAAAGGTACACCTGGCATATGCACCAACGCAGCAGGATGCCGACGCCTGGGTCAGTTTGCTCGAAAAGTCGGGCATCCATGCAGAAAAGGGCAGCGGGATCCGGGATCTTTACGCAATCGGCAGCCCGGTTGGCATTGAAATTCTGGTTCCCGAGGAGGATGCTCCGAGAGCACAGGATCTTCTGAAGACACAGGTACATCTTCCTGATTCTTCCGGAGCAGTCCCCCATACAGCGGGTAAGACTTTGATGTGGGTTGTTGTCAGTGTCATCGCCATCGCAGCGCTGCTCTTCATCCGTGTCCTGGTGCTTCGACAGTGACGCTCCTGATGTGATTCCTGCGATACCGCCGAAGCACATAACCCGGTCTGCCCATCCCCTGACTTGTTCCCTGACTTGTTTCAAATATAAATCCGGAGGTTCCATATGGCAGCAAAACTTATCAGTCTCCTGATCGGTTATCTTTTCGGTACGATTCTGACAGCCGATCTGGTGGTTCGTAAAGAAACCGGAAAAAATGTCTTTGAGGTTGGTTCCGGGAATCCCGGCATGGCCAATGTCATGCGGCAGTTCGGCTTCAAGGCCGGGGCCCTCGTTCTTTCAGGCGACCTTCTGAAGACGATTGCCGCTGTCCTCGTCACAATGCTCCTGTTCCCGAGGGGTACTCCGGTCCTCCGGCTGTATGCGGTCCTCGGATGCACAGTCGGTCACAACTGGCCGCTCTGGCACCGCTTCCGTGGCGGAAAGGGTGTCGCCACAACATGCATGGGCATCTTCCTGTATGCCCCGCTCCTCGGACTGGTCTCCGATGCCGTCGGGATGCTCGTCGTCTTTTCCACCGGCTACCTTCCTGTGGGCGCTGTCGTAATCACCGCACTCTTTACGATTCTGACATTCCTGTTCAGGGGTACAGAGGCCGGCGTGCTTGCTCTGGTGCTTGCCGCCATCATGTTTGACAGGCATCTGCCCGGGCTGATCCGGGTCGCAAAGGGTGAGGAGAAGCGCAACGCCCAGTATTTTAAGAAGCGTTCCGGCAAAACATGATCCTGTCAGGGGCCAGACATTGTCTCTGCCGCAGTCTGAAAAAATTCTGAAAAAGGGAGAATCGGCCGTCCCAATCCGGACGACCGGCTCTCCCTTTTCATCTTCGTTTCAGGACTGTCCATTTGCCACAACCGGCGTTGGGCGCTGGTCGTTAAAGATCCCGGATGTGTCAATCAGCTTGCTGAGCGAGGTGTCCTGCCCGTTCTTGCACAGCCACAGCCGGTATCCGTCAACATCGATTCTGCCCTGGCGTACATACTTGTCTGTAATCTGCACCCAGTGCGGAACTGACCCGTCTACGTTGCAGTAGAAGTGATACCCAACGCTGTTGTAGTATGCGTACTTATCGTTGTCGTCGGAATATCCGGTCCAGTCACCGATGTCATTGCCATGTGCAAAGATGATCGTATCGGTCTTCCCGAGAATCGGTTCCACAGTCGCGACCCACCGTTCGTTGTCCGTCTTCAGCTGCTCGGCGGTCTTGTCCGTGACAGACAGATGTCCCCACGTATGGGACGCAAACTCCCATCCTTCATCCTTCAGCGCCTGCGCAATCACCTTCGCATCCGCCACATCCTTGTCATAGTTGTATTCCGGATGCGCCTGAAGCCACTTGGCCTGGTCTTCCTCGAGGTGCTCCTTCTTCACGTAGTCGGTGTCTGTCCGGTATCCGAACACACCGTTATACCCGGTCATCGCCATGATGCCCCTTGCACCCTTATAGCAGCCGTCCGGATGCTGCGCCAGGAATGTGTTGAGCCTCGGCACGACATCATAATCCCCGACAGACTCCTGCCCGTTTGCGTCAACATAGTGGCACTTGACCTGTCCGTTCTCATCCAGAACAAGCTTGTCCGGGAACCCGGCGGGCTCGTAGGAGTGGTAGTAGCTGCAGTCATCGACGGAAAGGACAATCGGCTTCTTCCCCGGCGGAAGCATCAGGCTGGTGTTGGGCGTAAAGTGCGGCGTTCCGTCCGCGTCTGTCGTCTCCACAACCAGATCGCGCAGCCGTACATAGACATAGCCCGCGTCGTACAGACGCTGTGTCACCTGATCAAACTCGTCGGTCGTCACCATCCAGGCATTGAAGCCGTCCGCCTGAGACTGTCCCAGCACATCTGCGTTGAACGCCCTGGACGGATCATTAACCAGCGAATGATAGAAAATGTGCGGTACTGTCGTCACGTCTGCCGCCACGCAGCCGGCCTTTGTCGCCTGATACTGCGAAATCGCGTCCGTGATGGTCTGGTCATTCTGATAGTCGGGAATGCTCTGAAGGAGACTGATGGCACCATCGTAGTCATACTGCTCCGCCATCAGCTGCGCCTTCGCAATCGTGTCTGCATTGGCACCTGAGGCAGCCGTCTGCGCTGTCTGAGGCGTCTCCGTCGTCTGTACGGGTGCAGCCTCCGTCTCCTTTGTCTCCGTTTCCAGGCTCAGCTGCGGTGCCTGTGTTTCCTTCACAACCACACGGCTGCCGCCTGATTCTCCCTTACCGCTTCCGGATTTTTTTTCTAAAAATGAAAGCGCCGCCGGCACCTTGTCAGGTCTGCTCCCCAGGAACGATGGCCATGGCAGATCGCTGTCCTGCGGGACAAGCACCCTTGCATAGGTGAAACAGCCAAGAAGGGCGATCAGTACAATCACCGCTGCAAGAAACAGGCTGCGCGTCCTGCGCTCTCTTCTTCTTCTCTGCGCACGGCGCGACATCGCATCATCAATCCGTGCATCGATCTCCGAATCGTCCTCATCGATCAGTCTTCCGTGTGCGCGCTGCATCCCGGCTCCGGTCATTCCGCTGTCCTGTGCCTGCCAGCCCTGCGTCCCCCCGGAATGAGGCCCCGATTCTGCCTTTCCCGCCTGGTCCTCTTTCCCGCCGCGGCCTTTCTGGTTCTGCTGACTTTCCCGGAACGCTCTCATCTCCTCCGGGTCGACATCCGCGCTGTAATACTTTTCCTCCTCCTCGGTGATCAGATCGTCATCCAGATACCCGTCAAAACTCTGATCGACCAAGTGCTCACCTGGCTGTCCTGTTCTCTTATCCGACATCTTTCCTCCCGATTGGTGCTCATTCTACTTCTGCTTCCAAAACTCGTCTCTCTTCACTGCATTTGCAGCCGTTCTTCCCCCATCTGTCCATGTCCCGGCGTGTTTGTGTGATTGAATGCGTTATCAGACAAACCGGTATTGATTTATTTTAACATATCCATCTCCGGCGGAGCAAATTCATCCCTTATTTCTTCCCGGTCCTTTCTGCCTCAATTCTGTAACAATCCGGTTCTTTCTGCCGATCAGATCGCAGCTTGAAAGAATACGTTAAATCGTCTAAAATGACGGTTAACTATGGCAGCAAGAATGAATCAGGAGGGTTCACCACATGAGCAACAAACACACAAACAAGTCCCAGGGAGACAGCGCCTTCCGCGAATGGCTGTCGGATAATCTCCGGTATCTTGTTCTGATCATAGCCGCACTTCTGATTGTCGTCGTCATCGTCATGGTCACAACGCTCGTCGGACAGTATCGGAGCAAAAAGCCTTCCGGATCCGGGCAGAATCCGGCCTCCGATATCGTCATCATGTCTGAGCCCATCACAGAAGCGTCGACACAGGCTGAATCTGAACTATCAACACAGAAAGTGACCGAAAAGCCCACAGAGCGCCAGACTGAGAAAGCGACCGAAAAAGTCACTGAAAAAGTGACCGAAAAAACAGGCACGAAAACCACTGAAAAGACAGGCACAAAGGCCACTGAAGAGACAGGCACGAAAGCCACTGAAAAGGCAGGCAGCACTTCGTCCGGTTCAAAGTCCGGCACTTCCACCGTATCCGGCATCGGAACAGCAGATCTTGACAGTGCCACATCGAAAAGTACCACGAAGGAAACAGCTGCTTCTTCTGCAAAGGCCAGCTATTTTGCCGGCGGTTCTTCCTCTGTGAAGGGCAATGCCTCCTCCGTCACGAATATGGATACCGGCTCCTCCATCGGAAACTATACGGCTCCGGCGGGCAGTTCCTCCCGTTCAGCATCCAGCGCGTCTGCGGATACCGGTTCTTCATCCGGAAGTTCCGATCAGATTGTGATTCTTCCGGGAAGCACTGCTTCTCAGAATGGCAGCGATGAGAACAGTGGGAACGAAGTACAGCCTGAGCAGCCGGTTCAGCAGGAGACATCCGCTCCCTCAACGGCAACGATCACAAGCGCCTGCTACATCAGGAGCGAACCCGAATACGGCGACAACATCATCGGCTCCCTGTACGGCGGTGAATCTGTCCAATACTACGGCATCGTCGAAGGCTGGGCAAAAATTGAGATCGGCGGTGTCACCGGGTACATCGGTCCGAAGTTCATCGGTTGAATCCACTATCTGAAGTGTCAAAAAGGATCCGCCCCTCCGGCGGATCCTTTTTTATTCCCTGCCCGGTCGTTCTGACTGGCTTTCCTGCCTCTCCCGGGCGGTCATCCCGCTTCTCTCCCGCTTTTCCTGATCCCTCTTCGTCTTCCTGGCCTCCAGCTTCGGGAGGATGCCATCTTTATAGATATAGTCGATGATTGCTGCAAATGGAATGGACAGCAGCACACCCACCGCTCCGAACATTCTTCCGAACACGATGATGGAAATCAATATTCCGATCGAAGGAACGCCGAGCGTATTGCCAAACAGCTTCGGCTTGATCACATAACCGTCAACCGTCTGCAGCGCAATCGTAAAGATCAAAAACACCAGTGCATACCACGGATTAATCAGAACCAGAATGCCCGCCCCGATCACGGCGCCCAGAATCGGTCCGAAGGTCGGCGCCAGATTCGTAATGCCGACGACAACGGAGATCAGGGGGACATATGGATAACCGACAACCAGCATAAACGCTGCATTCGCAATCCCGATAATAAATCCATCCAGAAGGTCGCAGAGGATGAAGCGGATCATGATTTCATTGCATCTTCCCAGAAAATGGTTGCTTTTCTGATATCCGCTGTCGCTGACGATTGCCTTCCACAGCCGGTGCGCCCCTTTCCGGATTCTGACCTTGTCCATCAGAAAATAAATTGCGATGATGACCGCGATCACACCGTCAAATACATTCTTTCCGTAGGTGATGGTCGTGTTCAGGAGCCCGTCTACACTCTTCGGAAGCCGGCTCGTAATCAGCTGAACTGCATTTGTACCGACAGAAGTGTACTGCGAAATGTCAACGTTGTGCGACGAAGCCCAGTCGTTGAGCTGCTGCATCAGACCGCTGAAAGCAGAGCTGTATGAATCCAGATTGGATATAAACAGACGCACGCTCGAAATCAGCTGGGGGATCAGCGCGACCAGAATCAGAACGATAAACAGGACGATGCTGAAAAATGTAAGCAGGACACCCAGTCCTCTCCGGACAGTATCCTGCCTGACCCTTCTGAATACCTTCTGTTCAAAAAAGACAACCAGTGGATCCGTCACATATGCAATGATCAGCCCGATGAGGACGGGTTTGACAAAACCGATCAGCCCGCCGATCCCTCTTCCAATCACTCTGAGATTGGAGAGGAGCAGAAACAGTACCACCGCGGAGCAGGCAGCGAAGGTCATCGCTGCCCACGGCTGCTGCAGTGCTTTTTTGAAGCGTTCTCTTTTGTTCATTTGAAAATTATCTCACAGATTCGGATTCTCATAATCCGGGAACCGGACTCTGATATAGTCTTTGATCGCCTGCTCCGTTCCCTCGAAGCCGAGCTTTCCGCTGTTGATGCAGAGATCATAGTTGCGGACATCATTCCAGTCGTGCCCGGTATAGTACTTCGTGTAGTCCGCCCGATACTTGTTAATCTCATCCACATACTTCATCGTCGTCCGTCCGCCGTTCGCCCCGCGCAGCTTTGCCTGCTGAAGGCAGTAAGCCGGAGAAGCATAGACGAATACGCTCATGACATTCTCCCTGTCTTTCAGGATGTAGTCTGCACAGCGCCCGATGATCACACAGGATTCCTCCTGGGCAAGCCCTTCAATCACCTTCGCCTGATAGTTAAACAGATTGCGGTTGGAAAGAAAATCTTTCCCCTCCGGCGGGATCAGCTCCCCATGGTACTCTCTCCGCATGATCCGGAACAGCTGCGTCCCCCTGAGCTTCTCGTCTGCATTCGCAAACAGTGCCTCATTGATGCCTGAATCTTCCGAGGCCAGCCGCAGGATCTCCTTGTCATAATAGCCGATCCCGAGGTCCTTCGCCAGCATCTGTCCGACCGTCCTTCCGCCGCTTCCATAGTAACGCGCAATGGTAATGACGATGTTCTTCATATATGGATTCACCCCTTTCTGAAGACAGAAAGTGCCTGTGCGGCTCTTTTCTTTTACGAAAAAAGTATAGCACAGGCACAGATATCTGTCGATTGTCACTCTGCTCTCAGGCGATGATTCCTGTCACCTTATAGTCTTTCTCCTCGACTGCCTTTCTCAGGATGGCATCGTCCACATCCGCATCAAGCCTGACCACTGCCTCCCCTTTCTCATGGGAAACCTCCGCGCTGCTGACACCCTCAAGCTTCTCCAGCGCCTTCTTCACAGTCATCTCGCAGTGTCCGCACATCATCCCCTCGATCTTCAGTGTTTTTATCATCGCATATCCTCCTTCATTTCATCAGTTTCTGAAGCAGCCTGACCAGCTCATCGATCGTTGCGTCATCTCCTGCCCGGATATCCTCGGCGACACAGGTTCTGATATGGGACGCCAGCAGCTCTTTGTTAAATGCATTCATAGCCGCTGTGACGGCAGATGACTGAACCAGAATGTCCGGACAGTAGGCACCTCCTTCGACCATGCTGCGGATGCCGCGAATCTGTCCCTCTATCCGTGAGAGGCGGTTGGTCAGCGACCGGATTTCCTCCGGTGACCGTTTTTTATGCCTTCCGCTTCCACAGCAGGCGTGAACATCCTCTGGCTTCTTCTGATCCTGCACCTGTTCCATATGCAGTACCTCCTCGTTGTCTCTTCTCCCGATCGATCTTCAGGACTAATCTGTCAGTTCCCGTTTTAATACCCTTACCGGGTATATTGCCTGCAGTTGGTACTATATACCCAGTCGGGGTATGTGTCAACTATATGTCTTTTAGTAATTAGGAGGGATTCTGATGGAAAACCTGATCACCATATTCCACGGCTCGCCGCAGATTGTTGAGGTCCCAACGTTCGGCCTTGGCCGGAAGAACAACGACTTTGGTCTCGGCTTTTACTGTATCGAAAGCAAGCCAGAAACGATGAAGCCAATCAAACCTACCCGGACATTCAGGAGGAAGAAAACGACGGCTTGTATATGCAGGATATCCTGAGAGGAGGCATCACCAATGACGACCCGCGCATACCAGGAAACCTATTTGAGTAAGGCACAAGCCGCTCTCGGAGATGCCTTCGATTATGCCATCAACACCTGCGGTATTTCTGGAGAGGTTTTTATCAAGCTCTTCATCGCCAGTTCCGTTAGTAAGCGCATGGAAAATGGTGAAGCGTCGTTCCTTGCAGGAAAAAGCGGGATTGAGATTGCGGCTGATGTCCTTCTTGAAACAACCGGTAAGCAGCCTGATACTGTTTCGGAGGAACACTTCGGACGCTCACGGGAATATTGGATCGGTTGGGCAGTCTGCTACTATCAGTGGTCTTCCTCCAGAAGCTTCAATGAGATCTTTGCGGTTCTGTCCTTTGAAGATCTGCAAAACATGTATTACACACTCCATGAAGCCGACATCACAAAGTTCGCTACATTTCAAGGACACCAACCTGAAACGCATCCGTTCCTCCTACGGCTGTACACAAGCAGAGCTTGCCAAACGCTCCGGTGTCAGCTTACGCTCCATCCAGATGTATGAGCAGCGGAACAAGGACATCAATAAGGCAAGTGTCGAGTCGCTCTATCGTATATCCAAAGTTCTCGGCTGTACGATTGAAGATCTGCTCGAAAAATAACATGAAATCTTAGTCATAAGGCATCGCTGAGTACCTGAGCATCACGGAGGATACGGCGAGAACATGGGGCAGGGAGGGGAAACTTCCAGCCTACAAGGTTGGTAAACGATATAAATTCAAGCTGAGCGAAGTCGACGAATGGGTCCGCTCTGGAAATTTACTTTTTCAATTCACGATTGGTCAAATTCAACTGGGGGCATGATAAAACTTGCCGGGCCCCCTGATGTCAAGATAGGGGCAACAATTTTTTCAAAAAAGCAAAAAATAAGCCGCATAAAGTTTCCCATTGGGTTAAAACCATTAGGAAGCCCTATGCGGCTTATTCGAACTTATTTTAATTATTAGACAATCTCAAATTCAATATCATGAACTTTCGGTTCAATATATTCCGAACACATCAGCGAAACGCTTACTTTGAATTTTCCTTTTCTAGCCGGAACAATATATATCCCATCAAACTCGGTATCATCTTTATGTGGCAACTGATTGCATTCAGCAAATATTGAGTTATCTCGTATAGATATTGAGTCAAACACAGAAGAATTGGAGTTGTTAAAAATTGCCGGGTCTATCATCGGCAAGCTTCGAGCTGAATAGAATGGCTGCATTCCGTCCATACTATTTTTAAACAAGCCATATACTGGATTTAAGTCGCTCATAAAACGTTCCTCTGCCTTTTCAATAGGATTCGGTGGAAGTTTTGGTGCTTTCGGCTCCTTCATTTTTTCGATATCATCAATGTCATATACAAAAATATCTTTTGGAAATACGATTGAGATTCTAATGTCGGTTGCTTTCGCTGTTCCCTTATTAAGCACTCTTAGCTTGAGCGCAACACCACCGTTTGTTATTGTCTTATATACGCTCATCTTGTGTGCATAATCATTTATTTCTTCTTCAGACGGTAGTGCTGCATTGTAATCCTGCAAGTCCTTTTCTTTTACATACTTTTTTAAATGTGATTCAACGCAACTTAAATCAAGTGGTTCATACTTGTTTTTGTAGCATTCTCCATCATTATGATATAATTGGATTTTGATTGCATTATCTGAGCTATCAATAAGCAATTTTCCATGTGTTTTAAGACCTTTTCCGTCCACTTCTTCATCATCCTGTTGATCCAGCACAACTGCGGCCACCAATTCAGGAACCCTCTTTACAATCTGTGACTTCAACTCAGCATTTTCCTGCTCAAGTTCTCTAATCTTTCTATTCAAACTAAGAATTTCTGCATGACTTGCTTCAATATCAAAGGCGTCCCCCCTTATCCACCCCGGACGCTTTTTCCGATCCATTTGTTTATGTAAAGATTCCGAAACTTCCCTAGCAAGCTCGTCAATATTAGCCTGAATTATTCATGAGGGTTAATTACGAATGAAATCTACCTCTCGAAATTTGGTAATCGGCATTTCATCAGCAAAACGGACTGAGTTATCCACA
>CACWKX010000023.1 GCA_902761585.1 uncultured Lachnospiraceae bacterium | reverse complement strand
ATGAAGCTGAACTGATCAGCTTCGGAACCGTAATAGTAGTTGAACTTCATACAGCCTGCACCCCCTTTGCCGTCATTGGGTCTGCTTCCACTCCCCCAGCAGCTTCTCAATGACGTTTCTCATCTGTGTTGTGGTATATTCCGGCGGGAAGTATTCCCGCAGTTTCTTTTCCGTGAATGTCAGCTTGGAGGAAGGCAGCTTCCCCGGCTGACTGTTGTTCAGCAACGTGATCATCTTTGCTTCTGTCATAGCGCCGGCCTGCAGCTCGGTCCGCAGGATACTGATCTGGTTCAGCTTCACCATGCCGTTATCCTTGATATACGCATAGAGCCACCTCTGGATTTCCTGTTCGATATAGGAGATTTCTACAGCGACCGTGAACTGGATACGTTTCTGGTCGACGTAATCGAGGAGTTCAGGAATCAGCTCGGTGAGGCGGATGTACCGTTGGACCTGGCGGGCACTTTCCCCGACCTGATTGGAAAGCTCCCAGTCAGCTCTTGACCTCGTGCCATTTTGGCGCGAAGTGCCGTCGATGTCTAAATCACTCCGGTATCCCTGCCTTTTCATGGCCTCCATTTTCATTTTGTAAGCGAATGCTTTCTCACTCGGCAGTAGCTCCTCCCGCTGGATATTTGAATCAACCATGCGAACAATGGCTTCATCATCCGTCATGTCACGGATAATCGCCGGCACACGTTCCATCCCCAGTATTTCAGCTGCATGCATTCTTCTATGCCCTGACACCATCTCATACCGGTCAAATCCTACCGGCCGCAGCAAAACCGGAGATAGTATTCCATTGGTCCTGATGCTTTCGATCAGATCTTGCATCTTTACATCATCCTGGACCTTGAACGGATGATCCTTAAAGGGCTGTATTTTCCTGATCTCGATGTCCAGTGCGGACTCTTCATTGGTAACGCCAAGCAGCTCCTCCACACTCTTAAGTTTGATCTTCTGTCCGGCTCTCAACTTAGTGCTCATGCTCAAGTACCTCCTTTGTCAGGCTTGCAAAGCTCTCTGCTGCTTTACACTTCGGTGCATATCGGAAAATACTGATTCCTTCCGAACTTGCTTCCTGAATTTTTACTGAAAATGGGATAAAGGTCTGCAGTACACCGATCTCGTCATTCATTCCGTAGCTTTCCCGAAGCATTACTGTGATATCCTTCGCATAATTGGTCCGGTAATCCACCATCGTGATCAGAATGCCTTCGATTTCCAACTGTTTATTCAGTCTCTTCTTCACAACAGATATCGTTTTAAGAAGCATCTGAAGGCCTTTTACGGGCAAATAGGAGGACTGCACAGGTATCAGCACCCTGTCTGCTGCAACGAGCGCATTGATGGTCATAACGCCTAATAACCATCTCAATATATTCTTTCAGTATCATTTCCCTGCTCATGGCATTGGCAAGAGAGACCTCAATGCCGGATAAATCCATATTTGCCGGCAACAGGTCAATCCCTTCCTGATGGTGCAGCAATCCATATTCTTCATCAAAATCATTCTCATTAATGATATCTGTCATAACCGTTGCCAGTGTCAGTGGAATTTCGTCAGGATCCGGAAACCCCAGGCTGATCGTCAAGCTTCCCTGTGGGTCTGCGTCAATTACGAGTACCTTTTTTCCTTCCATGGCCAGACCAACTCCTAAAATGACTGTTACCGATGTTTTCGAGCAGCCACCCTTCTGATTTGCAACTGCGTAGATGTGTCTGCCTGAGATATTCTTCAAAGATGGATCTGCGGATCCTGACCATTTTCCCGATCTTGTATACAGATCCGGCTTCTCTGGCTAACCGTACCACGGGCTTTTCATTAAGCCCGTAGTATTCCATTGCCTCCCTGAACGTAATAAAGTCTCTGCGGAGCATCTCCACATCAACATCATCAATCTGATCTGAAAACTTCCATATACAGCCGCTCATATCGCTTACCTCCGTCCGAGCTTCAATGTGCTTTCCTCCCTGAACTGTTCCAGATATCTGTCAAAGATGTCCCGTTTGATCAGGACTGTTCCATCCATCCGGAAGATTGCACCCGCTTTTTTCCTGGCTCCTTCGCGGATTTCCGAGCGGTGCTCCAGATCGTAGTATTCTCTTTCCGAAGCAATTGGCTGATAGGTGTGTTCCTTCCTTGTCTCCATGCGTTTCTCCTTTCAGATTATTGACAACAGTTACAATTCAGACCAACAATGACTTCTGTTTTTCCCGGAATAGAAAAAGCACCTTCCAGGATTAACTCCTGAAAGGTGCCTATTCTGCAATAAGTGCTTCTATTGTCACATGATCGCTAACAATTCATCACCGTTCATTATTCTACGTGATGCATTGCAAATTTGTTGTCAATTTGTTGTCAACACATTTTCTCAAGATTGCAAATTTGTTGTCAATTTGTTGTCAACACATTTTCTCAAGTCCGGAAACCCGCATGGTTGCGGCATTTATTCCTTGAGTGACTTCATCGTCGGGAACAGGAGCACATCGCGAATGGCGGAGCTGTTCGTCAGCAGCATCACAAGTCTGTCAATGCCGTATCCGATTCCGCCTGTCGGCGGCATGCCAATCTCCATGGCATGAAGGAAGTCCTCATCGGTGTGATTGGCTTCCTCATCTCCTGCAGCGGCAAGCGCATCCTGCGCCTTGAAGCGTTCTCTCTGGTCAATCGGGTCATTCAGCTCAGAGTATGCATTACACATCTCACGGCCGTAGATGTACAGCTCGAACCGCTCGACAAGGGACGGATCCGACGGTTTTCTCTTGGTCAGAGGAGAAATCTCAACCGGATGATCCATGATGAAGGTCGGCTGAATCATCTTCTCCTCGCAGAACTGCTCAAAGAAGAGGTTGATAATGTCGCCTCTCTTGTGGCGCTCCTCGAACTCCACATTGTGGGCCTTTGCGACTGCCTTGGCCTCCTCATCGGTGCGGATCGTGCTGAAGTCCACGCCGGCGTATTCCTTCACCGCATCGATCATGGTCAGCCTGCGGAACGGCTTCGCCATATCGATGACCGTATCTTCGTACTGAATAACGGCGCTTCCGCAGACCTTCTCCGCCAGATAGCGGAACATGGACTCGGTCAGCTCCATCATGCCATTGTAATCGGTGTACGCCTGATAAAGCTCCATCAGCGTAAACTCCGGGTTGTGACGGGTGTCCACGCCCTCATTCCGGAAGACGCGGCCGATCTCATAGACTCGTTCAAATCCGCCGACAATCAGACGCTTCAGATAAAGCTCCAGTGAAATGCGCAGCTTGACATCCTCGTCAAGGGCGTTGTAGTGCGTGACAAATGGGCGAGCAGCGGCGCCGCCGGCATTCTCGACCAGCATCGGGGTTTCGACTTCCATGAAATCGCGCTTGTCGAGGAAGTTGCGGATCTCCCTGATGATCTGCGACCGCTTCTCAAATGTCGTCCGGACGTCCCGGTTCATGATGAGGTCCAGATACCGCTGACGGTACCGGATGTCAGTGTCCTGAAGGCCATGGAACTTCTCCGGCAGCGGAACCAGGTTCTTGGAGAGCAGCGTGACCTGATCTGCGTGGACCGAGATCTCGCCCATCTTCGTGCGGAACACCGTACCCTTCACACCGATGATGTCGCCGATATCGTACTTTTTGAAATCCTTGTAGGAATCCTCGCCAACCTGATCGCGCGCCACGTAAACCTGAATGCTGTCATAGCGGTCCAGGACATCGCAGAAAGAGGCCTTGCCCATGACACGCTTGGACATCATACGGCCGGCAATCGACACTTCCTTCCCTTCCATCTCATCAAAGTGATTCTTGATGTCGGTGGAGTGCTCTGTCTGGTCGTAGGTCGTGATCCGGAACGGATCCTTTCCTTCCTCCTGCAGGGTCTTCAGCTTCTCTCTCCTGATCTTCAGAAGCTGATTGAGATCCTGCTCCCCGCTGTTCTGTCTCTGGTTCGCCACTTTCTGCCTGTCCTCCGTCAATTCCTTACTGCTGATTTCTCTCCACGCTCAGGATCTCATACTCGATGACCCCTGCCGGCGTCTCAACTTCAACCTTGTCGCCTGCCTTTTTGCCGGAAAGCGCCTTCCCAACCGGAGAGTCATCCGAGATGAAGCCCTCCAGCGGGTTGGCCTCGGATGAGCCGACCACATTCAGCTCCATCGTCTCGTCCATCTCGATATCTTTCACGAGCACTTTGCAGCCGATTCCGATCCTGCCGTCGCCGACATTGGTGACGATCTCGTGGTTCTTCATGATCTGCTCGATCTCTTCGATGCGGCCTTCCATCTCGCTCTGCTCGTCCTTCGCCGCATCATACTCTGCATTCTCCGACAAATCGCCCTGCGCTCTGGCTTCCTTGATCTTGTCGGCGATCTCCTTGCGCTTGTTGACCTTCAGGTCTTCAAGCTCTGCCACCAGCTTATCAAATCCTGCCTGCGTCAGACGCGTCTTTTTGATCTCTGCCATCTTGCGTTACACCTCTCCGGAACCCATGTTTTTCCGCCCCTCTGGCGGGTTTTTCCATCTGATCTGCCGTCCCTTTGCACCGGGGACCCGCACAGTCAGTGCAAAATTATAGCGTAATGCAAGGGTAAAGTCAACTTAACGAATGTCTTCCGCACCCGTCCGTGCGGCCCCGTTTTCCGCTCCGTCAAGCAGGTTTTCCAGCTCATCCAGCGTGGAAATGGAGCTGGACGCGCGTCTCAGCATGGCGGAGTGCGGCATGCCGGCCGTGTACCATGCAATGTGCTTCCGCATCTCACTCATGGCTGTCCGCTCGCCCTTCTGCCGGACTGCCATTCTGGCATGCCTCAGGATCTCTGCCTTCACCGTCTCCATATCCGGCTGCCCGGGATCGACTCCGGTCTCCTCATAGGCCAGGATCCGGTGAAAGATCCAGGGGTTGCCGCGCGCCGCTCTGGCAATCATGATGCCGTCACAGCCTGTCTCGCGGACAAGCGCCTCGGCCGACTGCGGATCTGTCACATCTCCATTGCCGATGACCGGAATTTTAACGGCCTCCTTCACCTGCCGGATGATCTCCCAGTCCGCCTGCCCCGAGTAGAGCTGCTCCCGCGTCCGGCCATGTACCGCGATGGCCGCAGCTCCGGCCTGTTCTGCGATCTTTGCGATCTCAACCGCATTCACATGGTTTTCATCCCAGCCCTTGCGGATCTTCACCGTCACCGGCTTGCGCACGCGCTTCACCATGGCGCTCACAATGTCGTAGACCAGCCCGGGATTGTTCATCAGGGCGCTGCCCTCCCCGTTTTTGACCACCTTCTGGACCGGGCAGCCCATGTTGATGTCGAAGAGGTCAAATGGCCGGTCCTCGATTCGCTCCGCCATCGAGGCCATAATCTCAGGATCATTTCCAAACAGCTGAAGTGAAACCGGGCGCTCCACCTCGGTTGTGGCCATCAGCTCGTCTGTGTGCCTGTTTCCATAGTAGATGGCCTTCGCGGAGATCATTTCCATGCAGACGAGTCCGGCGCCCTGCTCCTTGCACAGAAGGCGGAAGGACAGATCGCTGACGCCGGCCATCGGTGCAAGGATCAGGTTGTTGGGGAGCATGACGCTCCCGATCTGCAGGGTCTTCCTCATTCCAGCTGCCATGCCTCCAGGTCGAGCGGCTGATGCAGGACGACTGCCTTATAGTAAAGCTCCAGCCCGTTCATCATGTCACGACGCTGTTTCTGAATCTCCTTGACCTCCAGGGCAGCACCGATCTCATCGTAGTTGTAATCAGACGCCTTCGCTTCCGTGCGGATGCTTAGTTTCCCGTCCTTATCGAACTCAAACAGGATAATGCCCCCGATATCCTCCGTGAACAGTACACAGATGATATGAAGCTGATCCTGGATATCCTTCGGAATGTCGTCAAACGACTTGTTGAAGAAGTATTTCTTTTCATACGCGCTGGCTGCGCACAGAACAACGGTCCCGTCTCCGACACGCTGCGCCGACCGGACAGTGTCCCTTGTATCCTTTGTTTCCTTATGATTCTCTGCCATTCTGTTCCCTTATATTTCTAATGTTTCCTTTGACACTGTAATCATACATATCCGTAGATGCCCCGCACGGAGACCTCGCCCGACCAGACCTTCACCGTCTTTCCGTCGTCATCCCGTTTCACAAGAAGCTCGCCCTCCGGGTCGATTCCAAGCGCGGTCCCGGTGTAGGCCCCCTTCGGATCCAGCACGCGGACCTTCTGGTTCAGATTCAGCAGCTCCTTGTTGTACATCTCCTGAAGGTCGGTCAGATCGCCCCGCTTCTCGAACAGCCCGTAGTACTGCTCAAACAGCTCGATGACCCTGCACAGCACCTGTGCGCGGTCGACGGGATGCCCCAGCTCAAGCTCCAGCGAGGTCGCGATTTCCCTGATCTCCTCCGGAAATGAAGTCAGGTTCGCGTTGATGCCGGTTCCGATGACGACATAGTGGACGCCGTCCATTTCCGCACTCATCTCCGTGAGGATGCCGCAGATCTTCCTGCCATGAATCACGACATCGTTCGGCCATTTGATCCCTACCGGAAGGCTGTAGAGCTGCCGGATGGCATTGCAGACCGCGAGTCCCTTGACAAGTGTCACCATGGAAATGCGGGACGGCGGCAGCTTAGGCCGCACCAGGATGGTGAACGCAATCGCGCTTTTCGGCGGCGTCACCCAGTGACGTCCGCTCCTTCCCTTCCCGGCGGTCTGCTCATCCGCGATTACAATCGTCCCGTCCGGAGCCTGTTCCTCGCCGAGCTTCTTCGCATACTGGTTGGTGGAGTCAATCGTAGAAAAGTAATAGAGCTTCTTTCCCATCCATTTCGTCCGGAGCCTGGACGCAACCTCCTCCTCCGCGATCGTATCCGGGCAGCCTGTTAAGCGGTACCCCTTGTTCGGAACCGCTTCTATGACATACCCATCCTCCCGGAGAGACTGGATCGCTTTCCAGACAGCCGTCCTGGAAACCCCAAGTTTTTCACAGAGCGCCTGACCGGATACATAGTCATCCTCATCCCTCAGCGCCCGGAGCACTTTTTCCTTCATGAGCCTGCGCTCCCCCCTTCAGCCAAAATCTCCCTGTCCTCACCCCGGCAGTTCTGTGTGAATCAGCAGGTGCCGCCTTCCCAAAAAGCCCAGGCCGCCCTGTCATCAGGCAAACAGCTGCGTTCCAAGCACGAGTCCTGCTGCCACCGCAATCAGCATCGCAAATACCGCGAATGTCCACTTCTCCCGGAGGCTGAACTCCACGGCCAGGCTGACATTCAGAACAATGCCCAGGAGTGTCACGATCTCCTCCTTCAGCAGCTCCTCCCGGTCTCTTGTCAGGAACATGATACCAAGCGTCAGGATGAAAAGAGACAGAAAGAGCGTGGTCTGCTCTGCGGCCCGCCGGTATTTCAGCTGTCCTTCCCTGAGTTTTTCCTCGTCTTCCTGCATCCTCTCGCCCTGTCCTTTCTGAACGTTCCCTGGCCGGATCTTTCACTGGCGCAGCCGCCATCCGCCTGACCTTGTCCATGTGGGGCCAGCCCACACCACACGCCCTGCTCTGTGCTGCGCTTCAGCCGGATGCCTCGCCTTCTTCATACGGAGCCAGCCCCGCACTGCATGCCCCCGAAGCCGGCTTCACCTATGATCCGATGACTTACAGCGTCAGATCCATCACAGCCTTGATGGTGTGCATCCGGTTCTCAGCCTCGTCGAACACGACCGACTGCTTCGATTCAAAGACCTCGTCTGTGACCTCCATTGCGTCGAGTCCGAACTTGTCGTGGATCTGTCTCCCGATCCCGGTATTGAGGTCATGGAACGCCGGCAGGCAGTGCATGAAGACTGCTTCCGGCTTTGCATTCGCCATGGCCTTCGCGTTCACCTGGTACGGAAGAAGGGCATTGATTCTCTCCTCCCAGACGCTGTCCGGCTCGCCCATGGAGACCCAGACATCGGTGTAGATGACATCCGCCCCGCTCGTTCCTTCCTGGACATCCTCCGTCAGCGTGATCGTGCTCCCGCTTGCCTTCGCGTATGCCTGGCACTCCTCGACCAGCTTTGAGTTCGGGAAGTATTCCTTCCTTGTGCACGCGGTGAAATCCAGTCCCAGCTTGCTGCAGACAACCATCAGAGAGTTGCCCATGTTGTAGCGCGCATCGCCCATGTACGTCAGCTTCAGCCCCTTCAGTTTTCCGAAATGCTCGCGGATTGTGAGCATGTCCGCCAGCATCTGGGTCGGATGGTATTCATTTGTCAGGCCATTCCAGACCGGGACGCCGGCGTCCTTCGCAAGCTCCTCAACGATGTTCTGTCCATAGCCCCTGTATTCAATTCCGTCGTACATGCGTCCAAGGACTCTCGCGGTGTCCGCGATGGACTCCTTCTTTCCGATCTGGGAACCTGTCGGATCCAGGTAGGTGACATGCATGCCAAGGTCGTGTGCCGCAACCTCAAAGGAGCATCTGGTTCTGGTGCTGGTCTTCTCAAAGATCAGCGCGATGTTCTTTCCCGGATGATTCTGATGCGCGATCCCCGCCTTCTTCTGCTGCTTCAGCTCCTCGGCGCGATCGAGGAAACAAAGAATCTCCTCCGGTGTAAAGTCCTTCAGTGTCAGAAAATTTCTGCCTTTCAGATTCATGTCAGGCACCTCCCTTATGCGTCTGTCTGCGATTCGTTTCATCTTATCGCAAATAAAACCCTCCCGCAAGGGGAGGGTTCCATACACTCTGAAGCACCGAGAAGCACACGCTGGAGCAGGCAGCTGGCGCAGCTGTCTCAGGACTCACTGCGGCTCTGATGCTCGAGATCAGCGCTGATCTTCTGGGTTGTGACCGCTGCCCGCACGCCTTCCGCGCTGGTCTCGGAGGACAGACACGGATCCGCCTTCGGCGCCTGCCTCGGCTTTTCGCTGTGGTCAATCTTCGTCGCATCCCCGATTCCGAGCGCTTCGCCGGCAACGCCGAGCGCGGACACAAGATTTGAGATGTCAGACGGCATGAAGATCTTGGTCGCACGTCCGTCGGCAACATTCTTCAGTGCCTCAATGCTCTTCAGCTTCAGGACAGTCTCGGAAACATTCGCATTCTTGAGGGCTTCCAGGCCGTCCGCCTCTGCCTGGTAGACCAGCTGAATCGACCTGGCACGGCCTTCCGCAAGCGAAATCTGTGCATCGCGCTCTGCCTCTGCGGCAAGGATCTTCGCCCGCTTGTCACCCTCCGCCCGAGAGACGACTGCCTCCTGGTGCGCCTGCGCCTCCAGAACAGTCTGACGGCGCTCGCGCTCCGCGCGCATCTGCTTCGTCATGACCTCCTCGATCTCCTTCGGCGGCTGAATGTTCTTGATCTCGACACGGGTCACCTTGATGCCCCAGGCATCCGTCGCCTCGTCCAGCACCTTCTGCATCTTGGCATTGATCATTTCACGGGATGTCAGCGTCGCGTCAAGTTCCATGTCACCGATGATACTCCGGAGCGTCGTCGCGGAAAGATTCTGAAGTCCGGCCATCGGGTTCTCCACCCCATAGCAGAACAGCTTCGGATCAAAAACCTTGCAGAATACGACAGAATCGATCTGCATCGTGACATTGTCCTTCGTGATGACGGGCTGAGGCGGAAAGTCCAGCACCTGTTCCTTCAGCGAAACGCTCTTGACAACACGTTCGATGAACGGAACCTTGAGATGAAGGCCTGCATTCCAGGTTGTCTTGTAGACCCCCAGCCGTTCAATGACAAATGCCCTTGCCTGCGGCACGATCCGGATGTTTGAGAAGACCAGCATCAGGATAATGACGGCAAGGAAAACCCCAAGCACAATCAAAACTGTAGAATCCATCATTCATCTCCTTTCAATTTGTGTACTGTTGAACGATTAATACACTGTTTTTCATCGCACAAGCAAATGAAAGCAGTGCAAGTGTTCACATTTTGTTCACAATTACATCATATGCTTTTCACAAAGACCCGCTATAGTGTGAACCATCAAATCAAGTGTTTCACCTGATTTGATACTTTTCATACTTCAGCCGGTCGGTGAAATTCCGGCCGGCACTCCCTCCAACTGAAACATACAGAAAGTGCCGCGGATGCCGTGATCGGCAGCGCGGCACTTTCCTGTCTTCTGGAATATTTCCGAGCCGTCATATCAGAATTCTGAACATTGTGACCGATCGCTGTGCGATTTACATAGATTTTATCACATGCGGCACTCTTTCGAAAAGTCCGGATTTTCCGCCCGATTTTCTGACAAGCCGGACCTGTTCCATTTCCATGCTGCGGTCGACTGCCTTGCACATGTCGTAGATTGTGAGCAGTGCAACGCTCACGCCGGTCAGCGCCTCCATCTCGACACCGGTTTTCCCGCTGCACCGGACTGTGCAGAGCGCCCGGATGCCAGGGCGGGCATCACGGTCTGCCGGCATCAGCTTAAAGTCCAGCGAAGCCTTCGTCAGGTTCAGGATGTGGCAGAGCGGAATCAGCTCTGCTGTCCGCTTCGCACCCATGATGCCCGCAATCCGCGCCACGCCCAGCACGTCGCCCTTCTTCATGCCCCCGCTTCTGACCAGCTCAAAGCACTGCTGTGACATCCGGATGACACCCTCCGCGGTCGCCTCCCGGAGCGTGACATCCTTCCCAGAGACATCCACCATCACGGCATTTCCCTGCGCATCAAAGTGCGTGAACGCCGGCTCTGTATTTCCGTATTCCTCCTGCACGCTCTCCTTCTCCTCCATATCTTCATTACACCTTCTGCTCACACGCCGAAGCCGCAGTTTGGCCAGATGCAGGTGCTGCAGCCCAGGCAGAGTCCGCCCTCCCCGAGCGCGGCAATCTCGTCCGCCGTGATCCGGTCATTCGCAAGAATCCGCGGCAGCATCAGATCGAAGATGGTACGCTTTGCATACATCACGCAGCCTGGAAGCCCGCAGACGGTCACCGTTCTATTCCCTTCTGTCTGCAGATAGGACAGCAGGAACATTGCGCCGGGCAGAACCGGTGCACCGTACGTCACGATTTCCGCTCCGGTATTCCGGATTGCGAGCGGTGTCCGGTCATCCGGGTCGACGCTCATGCCGCCTGTGCAGAGCACCACGTCCGCCCCGAGACCGACCATCTTCCAGATGGCGGCCGTCGTCATCCGGTCATCGTCATCCGTGACCTCGTGCCCGACCACCTCCGTGTCGTACTCCTGGAGCTTCCTTTCGAGGATCGGCGTGAACGAATCCTTGATCCGTCCCTTATATACCTCCGAGCCTGTCGTCACAATCCCGATCCTCTTATGGACAAATGGATGAAGCGACAGGATCGGTCTGCCGCCTGTTGCCTCACGGACACATGCCGACAGATCGTTCATTTTCTGCTCCTCGATCACGAGCGGGATGATCCTCGTCCCGGCAAGCTTGTCGCCCTTTCGGACCGGTGTGTTTCCATGCCGCGTGGCGATCATCATCTGGGGTGTCCGGTTGACCAGCCGCAGCGCTCCCGAATCAACCTTGAACAGGCCGTCACAGTCAGCCGTCAGCTCGATCTTCCCTTCCTTTGGCTCGCTCGCGCTCATATGGGCGCCGATTGCCAGATCCCGCAGGACGGCAGCCGCCTCATCTTCATGGAGCATGCCTTCCTTCTTCTCCCAGACATAGAGATTCTCCTTCCCGATGCTCAGAAGCACCGGGATGTCTTCCTTTGTAACGACATGTCCCTTGCGGAATGCGGGTCCTTTGAATGATCCCGGAATGATCTGAGTCACATCGTGGCACAGCACTGCGCCTTCCGCATCAACTGTCCTGATCAGCTTCATCTTATCTTCTCTTCTCCTGTTCTCTTCTCAGTTATCTGCTGTCCCGCGCAGGATCCCGAGTCCGTGGTCCAGCGCCCCAAGGATAAATCCAAGGCTCTCCTGCACCGCTTTAACCGATCCCGGCAGGTTGACAATCAGTGTTTTCTTCCGGATAACGGACACGCCTCTTGACAGCATCGCATGGTCGGTTACCGCCAGCGACTTTACCCGGATCGCTTCCGCGATTCCTTGCGCATTCCGGTCCGCAACCGCCATCGTTGCCTCCGGTGTGCGGTCCCGCTCCGAGAACCCGGTTCCCCCTGTCGTCAGCACCAGGCTGACCTGTCTCTGGTCGGCGAGCCGCTCAAGCTCCCGCTCAAGCCTGCTCTGGTCGTCCGGCAGCAGAATCGTCTCGACCACCTCATAGCCTGCTGCCTTCAGGACTTCGGCCGCCTTCGGCCCGCTTCTGTCCTCATAGACGCCCGAAAATGCACGGTCACTCAGCGTGATCACCGCTGCTGTATACGGCCGGTCCGGGTCAGGCGGAAGCACCCGGACACGGTCTCCCGGCTTCACCATCCCGCCCCGGACAACCTTCGCAAACACGCCGTCCGTCGGCATGATGCAGACCCCGACACGCTTTCTGATCTCGCAGGAATGATGGCAGGCCTTGCCAATCTGCGTCAGCTCGAGGAGAGCGCCCCCGACAGCTTCCTCGTTTTTCAGGTCGGTTGCATGGGCAGTCTCCTCAGTCAGGCCGTCTGCCGCCGCATGGACAACCTCCTCAGCCGGGCAGATCAGGAAACGCGTCCCGACCGGAAGACTCCTGAAGTTGATCCCGGACACAAGCAGATTCTCTCCGAAGTCCCCGTCGCTCACGCCTGCGCCGCTCTTGTTGAACTCCTGGACCTTTTCCCAGGAAAGCAGGCTGACCTGCCTGTGCCATTTGCCGGCATGGGCATCCTTCTCGATGCCATAGTCCTCAATCAGGCATGCCTCCTTCACCGGCTCCTTCCGGACGCCCTTCACGCTGCTGGTGCAGACCGCCTTCACTGTTCCCTCCATGTCTGGTTATCCTCCAATCTGGCTCATTTCATGATGCTCCGTCATCTGGTCAGGCGTCTCAAAACAGTGGGCAGCCGGTTTTTTCAGAATCGCCGCCCGCATGACCTCCTCCAGCTGCAGATCCCTGTCCGGCTCCGCGCAGTCAGCGGTCTGCTCCGCACAGCCAGAGATCCGCTCCGTACAGCCAGCGGTCCGCTCCGCGCATCCAGCGGTCTGTTTCACACGCCTGAGGCTGCCTGACGTTGCCCTGGGTCTGCCGTCTGGCTCTATGTCTCTCAGCACTGCCCGGAGATCCGCGCCCTGGTCGTAGCAGAGGCAGGTCTTCAGAAATCCGGTCGACGTCAGCCGGATCCGGTTGCAGGAAGAGCAGAACTTCCCGTGCACCGCGCTGATAAAGCCGATGCTGCCCTGATACCCCGGGATGTGGAAATACACCGCCGGCCCTTCCCCATGTTTCTTCGTTATTCTTTCCAGAGAATGACGCTCTGCAAAAGAAAAGGCCTTCTCCCTTCCGGCAGCCTCCCAAAGCAGCTCCAGCGCGGCCTCACTCTCAGGTTCCAGATCCGGAAACACCTCTGCAAGCCGGGCTATGAGCCTTCGGTTATCCGAATCCGGAAACAGCCGGCCGTACCCGATCGGCATCATTTCTATAAAACGCACGTCCACCGGATGCTCCCTTGCAAATGAAATCAGGCTGAGAACATCTGTCCCCGGCATCGTCACGGCATTCACCTTGACGCGGATCCCCCGCTTTGCTGCCTCAAGAAGCGCCGCGGAAGCCTCCTCTGCACCGCCCGCCCCGCTGTCCCCGGTGATCAGCCGGTACTGCTGCGGGTCTGTCGTGTCAAGACTCACGTTGATGCCGTCCACGCCCGCCTGCACAAGCGCATCCAGATTCTCTCTCAGAAGGAGCCCATTCGTCGTCAGCGTCACCGTCTGGATGCCCTCGACCGCCTTCAGCGCGCCGATGAATGCCGGGCAGCCCCGCCGCACCAGCGGTTCTCCGCCGGTCACCTTCAGATGACGGATTCCAAGTCTTGAGGCGGCTCGTACAATCCGGAGAAACTCCTCGTACCGCAGGACATCCTCATGACACAGCTTGCCGGACATGCCGTCCGGCATACAGTACCTGCATCTCAGATTGCAGCGGTCTGTAATCGAGATCCGCAGGTAGTCAATTTCTCTTCCGAAACAATCTTTCATATCCCACTCACGCACCCTGCCGGTTCAGCATCTCCTGCATCTGACCCAGCAGCTCGTCGTCAATCAGACCGTCCGCCGGCTCAAACCCATACATGGTCTGGAACCGCTCGATGCAGCTTACCGTCTGGCGCCCGCAGATCCCATCCGGCGTCCCGCATAAGAATCCTAGTGCATTCAGAAGCTCCTGCACCTTCTTCACCGCTGCGCTGTCTGCCGAAGCGTTCCTTGTCTCCGCGCCTGCGGCAGCGTTCATCTTGTCGACAGCCTCCTTCAGGTCCTGGTAGCCATCCGGCAGCTCCAGACTGTAGTAGTCATGAAGCTCCACCAGCGCATAAGCACGGTTGTAATAGCCTGCCGAGTACAGCTGACTGGTCTTGTCCGCATCCTGCGTGTCTTTCCAGGCTGTCTCCGCCTTGTACTGCTTTCCAAGTCCCGCACAGTACTCGTCGCAGAGATACTGAAGATTCAGGCTCTCCAGCTGGGCGCCCTTGTACGCCTCGTAAAAATCCCGCTCCGCCTCCGCGCACCGGAAGCGGTATGCCCACAAATCGGATGCGGACATCTGGGCGATCTGGTCCGCGCTGCAGGTTCCGGCTTCGGTCTGTCTTTTTTCAAATGAAGCCCCGATATCCTTCAGAAATGTGGCTGTGTCCTTTCGCTGCGTCTGCGCGCTTTCCCCGCTGCTTGCTGCAGTGCTTCCACTGTCTGCACCGCCTCCACTGCCGGAATCCGCTGCCCCTTGCGCATCTGCCCCCGGTTCTACATTTCCGTCTGATGCGTCCGCTGATGCAGCATCATCCGAATCCGCTGCGCTTCCGGCAGATGTTTCGCCATCCGCTGATGCTCCGCCGTTATTATCTGCACTGCTTCCTGCAGCAGTCTGCGCCTGCAGCTCCTTCAGCTGCGCGCGCAGGCTCTCATTCTCAGATTCAAGACTTTGATAAGCCGCCTTCTGCTGTGCATTCGTCAGGTCTTCCCACTTCACCGTCACTGCCGATGCCGGATATGCCAGAAGCGCCGTACCCGCCGCGCATGCAGCAAAAAGCAGCGTCCATCTCTTCCCCCTCATGCCATCTTCCCCTTAACAGCTTTCCCCCGCAGGCCCCTCATCCCACGGTGTATCGGTGTATCCTGCCTCTATCTTATCATTCAGGACAACCTGCGGCAACCACACGGCGGCACAGTGCGCCGCGCTTTACAGCTCCCTGCAGCTCAGAGAAACAGCTTCAGCAGCTGCATTTTCTCGAGGATAAAGATCGAGAGATCCATGAAAAGGTGCGCAATCAGGGTACTCACAAGCACACCATTTGAAGTCAGCAGAAAGTCCACCCTGAATCCGTACCAGCACATGAACGCCGAGTAGGCCAGAAGGAGCAGCATGACCGGAAGCTTGGACAGCACGCCGGAAACCGTTTTTGTAAAATCCTGCCACGAAAAGTCAAAGTAGATGAACCGGCCCAGTGACAGGCTGATGAAGTAAATGATCATCGAGTCGTAGTTGGCATCCTCATAGATGAACTTGATGTACAGCAGAATCAGGATGATATAGAGGTTGCTGACCAGTCTCAGGGCTCCCTTGTCTTCATCCGACAGGTGCGGCAGCTGCACAAGGAAACGGTCAAGGATGTTTGCGAAAAGCACCGAAAACATCAGGAAAATGACAAGTATCAGGTCCTTGTACTTGTCCCAAACTGCCCAGACCTGCGGCATATGCCAGTCCACAATGTTGTAAAGGCTCAGAAACAGCAGGATCGATGTGCTTGAAAACACAAGTTCGTAAAAACTCTCAATGATGCTGATCCCCCTGTGGGCAGCTGCCCTCCTCCGGCTGTAGATGCGGCTGTTGACCGACTCCCGGTAGCGGACGTCATGCGCATACGCCTCCCGGTCATACGAAAAATGTTCCCGGATGCTTCGCTCGGTCGCCTGTCTCTGCTGCCAGGCAATCGTCAGCATGACGGCCATGACGGCCGCAAGCCCGATGATTGCCACAATCAGATACTTCCCGAAATTTGCCAGGTTAAAATAATGCTGGACATAGTATCGTCCCAGATCTGATGTCATGTCTCACCCTTCCTGATTGTCTCGCCATCCCCGAAGGTGTCCACAGCCTCCTCAGGCCGGAAGCCGCACGAACGGCATCACACTACGCTTTCCAGACTGCCTCGCGGCAGCTCTGCTGTGCTGAAGTGTCGCGCACTGCATACCTTTCCCCGGTGCCGGCCCGGATTCACAGGTTCAGTTTTCCCGCAGGTTGCCGCCTCCAAACGCTTCCGGCAGCAGCTCCTGAAGTTCATACCGTCGAAAGTCTGTCTCTGACTTTGCCAGGTAGATCGGGAAATGCGGCGGGCAGAATTCCTGAAACGCCTGCCTGCAGACACCGCAGGGCGCGCAGTATTGAAGCGCCCCACCCTCCGGTCCGCCGGCGATGGCGAGTGCCTGAAATTCGCGCTCTCCTTCTGAGACGGCCTTGAACAGCGCCGTCCGTTCCGCGCAGACCGAAACCGGATAGGATGCGTTCTCGATGTTGCAGCCCGTGTAAACCCGCCCGCTCACTCCAAGCAGCGCCGCTCCGACCCGGAAATGCGAGTAGGGCGTATACGCCCGCTCCCGCATACGGACCGCCAGCCTGCAGATATCCCGGACCTCCTGCTCTGTCATAATCTCTCCTCCTGTCGCATCACGCGGACATGTCCTGCGGTGTGGTGTCCTCCACGGACTGCCTTGACGCCTGCCATGCCCGCTCATTCCGATCGTCACAGATCAAACAGCCCTTCCGGGCAAAGTCAGTCTCTCCCGTCAGGCATCGTCACGTGCAATCAGAATCCGGATCGCTTCGATGGCAGTGTCGATCGCTCCTTCCGTATCGTGGACCTGCTCATTGTCCAGTCCTGCCTTTGCGCGCTCCTGATTCGCGATCGCAAGCAGCACCGTCCCAACCCGGACATGGAGCGCAGACGCCACGATGAAGAGCGCCGCAGACTCCATTTCCGAGGCCAGTGTCCCGAGCTTCAGCCAGGCATTCCACTTGTTGAGCAGGTCATAGCCCACTGGCTTTGCCTCTGGCTCGTGCTGACCGTAGAAGGAATCCTTGCACTGAACGACACCTGTGTGGTAATGCCTGCCCAGCTTCTGCGCCGCCTGCGTCAGCGCACAGACAACATCGAAGTCTGCCACTGCCGGGAACTCGATCGGCGCATACTCCCGGCTGGTGCCCTCCGCACGGATCGCACCGGTCGCGATGACCAGGTCCCCTCCCTTGACATCCAGTGCCATGCCTCCGCAGGTGCCGACACGGATAAAGGTATCTGCGCCGCACCTCTTCAGCTCTTCCATCGCAATCGCGGCGGAGGGGCCTCCGATTCCGGTCGATGTGACAGAAACCTTCACCCCGTCGAGTGTCCCTGTGTAGGTGGTGAATTCGCGGTTGTCCGCAATCAGCTTCGCATCGTCAAAGTGACGCGCGATCTTCTCGCACCGTTTTGGATCCCCAGGGAGAATGACATACCTCCCGACCTCCCCCGGCGCCACCTGGATGTGATAAAGTTTCCCGGATCCTTCTGAATAATCAATCATGTCAGGTATCTCCTTTCCATCTTGTTTCCTTTATATTTCTCACGCTCTCACAGAATCGGACTTCATCTGCTCAAGCTTCCTGTCCGTATCGATCTGCCCATTCCCGGACCCGCTTCTTCATGCCTTCGATGTCCAGGACTCCATACGCAAAGCCCTTCCGGACAAGTTCCTCCGGAATCAGGTCGTCATACTTGTCAAACACCGGTACCTCCTTCGGGTAAAGCAGCTCCATCGGGTCAAATGGCTTTTCTGCCTCCTCCCCCAGAATCCGGAAAAACTCCGCTTCGCTGACCCCGAGGGTAAACTGGATAAAATACGGTCTGACAGAGTTGAACCCCTTCAGCCCGAGCCTGTCGGCACACCGAAGCCGCAGCAGCCGTTCCAGCGCCAGAAATGCATAGCTTCCAAGCCATGGAAACAGGCAGTACATCTGCTCACCGAGACAGATCAGCGGCCTGTCATTCATCCCGGAGGCCGCTGCCGCCCTCCTGGCTGTGAGAAGACGGGCTTTCGCATGTTTCCTCAAGTAGGGATAATCTGTATTCTCGCGCAGTACCTGCGCCATCCGCTCCAGAATCCTTGTGTGGATGTCTCCCGGCTCATCCCCGAAATAGGCCGGCACATTGCCCTTGATCATGTGGACGTAGACCTGGTGATGCACCCGGTCAACCTCCTCGCAGACCCACACATGACCGGCGATTGCAATCCGCTCCCCCACTGGCGGCGGCTTCACGATGGTTCCGATCTCCTCCGACTCACAGCGGACACTGTACTCCTCGTTTTCCTGAAACACAGCGTAGAACTTGAACGAGTTTGTGATCCGTTCTCCGGCCAGTCCGACAATCAGTCCGCCCTCTTCTGTCCACTGGATCTGATCCGTTTCCAGCAGATGATGCAGCAGCACTTTGTAGTCTTCGGCTGTGATATTGTGGAAATAAGCCAGCGTCAGGACGCGGGAGGCGAGCTCTTGCGGCGTCATTTCCCCGCAGGAGGCGAGCGTGGACATCGTCTGGTGATAGAGCAGGCTGTAGGGCAGGCGGCCGTCTCTCGGCGGCTCGACCCAGCGCTCCTCCAGATACAGCTGCACCAGCGCAATCCCCTGAATCAGGGACCAGGGAATCGTGTCCGGAAACAGGTCACGGGGCTCCGCATGTTCCTCGCACATGACAAACCACATCTCACAGGGCTCTCCACGCCTGCCTGTCCGGCCCATCCGCTGCAGAAATGACGATACCGTGAAGGGCGCCTCTACCTGAAAGGCGCGCTCCAGTCGGCCGATGTCGATCCCGAGCTCCAGCGTCGAGGTTGTGCAGATCGTCATGCGGTTGTCGTCATCCTTCATCTGCTCCTCCGCACTCTGGCGGAAGGAGGTCGCGAGGTTTCCATGGTGGATCAGAAAACGGTCCGGCTCGTGATTTTTCTCGCAGTACTGACGGAGCGTTGTCGTGACAGTCTCGCACTCCTCGCGCGAATTTGTGAAGACCAGGCACTTTTTGCCCCGTGTATGCTCGAAGATATACCCGCAGCCCGGGTCCGCCGCATATGGTGCTTTGTCTGTCGCCTCGCAGCGCGGCGCCAGGATCTCCGGTGCCGGTTCTTTCTTTATAGCACCCAGGTGTGATGCAGCTGTGTCCTGCTCCTGACGGCCTGACGGTACGGCGGATGGACTGCTCAGCTCCTGACGGTCTGCCGGTGCGGCAGATGATCTGTTCAGCGCCTGACGGCCTGACGGGACGGCGGTCGGGCTTGCTGATTGTACAGTTCCAGGAATCATGGTGTCTGTCCCGATATACCATGCCTCGTCTGCCTGCGGGGCACTGTTATAAAAGTGTTCCATCGACAGCCGCCACTGCACCCCTTTCGTTTCAATTCTCGGGATCACACAGCCCCTGCCGGAACCGGCGGACAGAAATGCTCCGGCTTTGTTCGTATCGCCGATGGTCGCTGACAAACCGATTCGCCGTGGCCGGACACCTGCAAGACGTGACAGCCGTTCAATCAGACACAAGGTCTGTCCGCCGCGGTCACCCCGCAGCATGGAATGAATTTCATCGATCACAACAAACCGAAGGTCGCCGAACAGACTCGGTATATCCGCATGCTTGTGCATCAGAAGCGCTTCCAGAGACTCCGGTGTGATCTGAAGAATCCCGGATGGCTTTTTCATCAGTCGTTTCTTCTCTGAAGCCGACACATCTCCATGCCAGTGCCAGACCGGGACCTGTGCATCCCTGCACAGATCGTTCAGTCTCAAAAACTGATCATTGATCAGCGCCTTAAGCGGTGCGACGTAGATGCATCCAACCGACCTTGGCTCATCCTCCGAAAACAGCGTCAGAATCGGGAAGAAGGCGGCCTCCGTCTTTCCAGAGGCCGTTGAGGCACAGAGCAGAACGTTCTGGTCGGTGTTGAAGATGGCTTCCCCTGCCGCAACCTGGATTGCCCGCAGATTCTCCCATCGATTCTCGTAGATAAAATCCTGTATGAACGGTGCATAGCGGTCAAAGATATCCATAGCCTGTCCTTACAGCGTAAATGTCGCCAGCTCGTCCGCATCCTCTCTGTCGGTATTCTCCGGCTTGACGAACGAGCTGCCCACGGTGCCTGTTGGCATATTTCCGAAAGCCTGGCCCTTCAGCAGCTCTCCAGCGGTCTTCTCCGGGTGCTGATACAGAATATCCAGAAGCTCGATGAAATCCCGGATGATCTCGCGGGGCGTGATGTGCGAATCTGCTCCGACCCGGCTGTACTCCATCTGAATAAACTGCACCCGCTCCTCCTGCCGGATGCGGCTTCCATACCCGTAAAGCCCCGCATGCATATCCGTCAGCTTTTCCGTCAGGACAAGCATTTCCTCCGGGGAAAGCGGCTCCAGACGGATAACCGGCGCCATCATATCCCGGGCGCCCTCCACCGAAAACCTGCCCTCCTGCAGACGAGAGCGGAGTGCCTCATAGCTGTAGACACCGCGGCGCGTATCCTCGATGCACTGCGGCGTACCGGACATCAGCATCCCGATATAGTGCGCTTTTCCCTGGAGCGCGTCATTGTACATCGTCAGAATCTTCTCGTAGTTGTTGTTGCGCGCGACCGAATTCGGGATCTTGTAGATGTTCACAAGTTCATCGACAAAGACCATCAGTCCTTGGTAACCGGCCTGCCGGAAGAAAAACGCGAACAGCTTCAGGTAATCGTACCAGTCCTCGTCTGTGATGATGACATTCACCCCCAGATCCTGCCTGGCCTCCGTCCGTGTCGGGTACTCCCCTCGGAACCACTTGAGAACCTTCGCCTTCTGTGCGTCGTCTCCGTTCTGCTCTGCCTCGAAGTACAGCGTCAGCAGCCTTGCAAAATCAAACCCGTGAACCATCCCGCTGATCGAATTCACCACCAGACTGATCTTCTCCGCCACGCGCCCGCTAAATGCCGATGAGCTGAAGGAATCCATGCCCTCCATGATCCCCGGTACCGGCTGGATGGAAGAAGCCGCCCCTCTCATCTCCTCCGGCACCGGCTGGGCAGACGAAGCCTCCCCTCTCATTTCTTCCTGCACCTGCATCTGGATCCCTGAAATCCACCTGTCCAGCACCAGCGACAGGGCACCGCCCTCCGGCTTCGTCCTGGTTGCCAGATTCCCGATCAGCTCACGGTATGTACCCAGTCCCTGTCCCTTCGTCCCGGTCAGCTTCCGCTCTGGGGACAGGTCCGCATCCATCACCACAAAGTTCCTGTCCATGACATAATTCCGGATCGTCTGCAGCAGAAAGCTCTTTCCGCTTCCGTAGCGCCCGACAATAAACCGGAAAGACGCCCCGCCCTCCGAAATCACATCCACATCCGAGAGCAGCGCGTCAATCTCCGCCTTCCGTCCAACCGTGATATAAGGCAGACCGACCCGGGGGACGACACCACCCTTCAAGGAACCAATTACTGCCTGCGCGATCCGCCTCGGCACCCGTCTTTTCGTCTGATTCTCAACTGGCATGCGCTGCTCCATTTCTCAAAAAACAAACTCATTCAGCCTCTATGATACATCACGCGGGCAGTCCTGGCAAAGAAAAGCACCCCGCCGCAGCGAGGTGCAAAATCATTCATCCTGTTGTTTTGAATGCCTTCGGTGCTATACTCTTTCATTGCAGGCAATGATCTGCGATTGAAAGGATTATTTTTATGAAAACCAAAGCCCTGAAAGCCGCATTTCCATACACCATCCCCATCTTCGCAGGATTCTGGTTTCTCGCGCTTGCCTATGGAATCCTGATGAATGTCAACGGCTTTTCTTTCATCTATCCCATGTTGATGAGCCTGCTGATCTATGGCGGCTCTCTCGAATTTATTGTCGTGACGATGCTGATGTCCCCTTTCGCCCCTCTATCAGCCCTCGCTGTGACGCTTCTGGTGCAGTCGAGACATCTGTTCTACGGAATTGCCATGCTCGACCGGTTCCGTGGCATGGGATGGAAAAAGTTCTATCTGATCTTCGGCATGTGCGATGAGACCTTCTCGATCAACTATTCGGCAGACATTCCGGAGGGGGTTGACCGTGGCTGGTTCATGTTTTTTGTCACACTTCTGAATCAGCTCTACTGGGTTTCCGGCGCCACCATCGGCGGCCTCATCGGATCCTTTCTAAAATTCAACACAAAAGGACTTGACTTTGTGATGACCGCCATGTTTGTAACGATCTTCATGAACCAGTGGATGAAAGAGAAGAAAAAATATACCGGTCTGATCGGCATCGGTGCAACCGCTGCATGCCTTGTCCTGTTCGGTGCCAAATCCTTCATGGTTCCGGCAATGGTGACAATCCTGATTCTTCTGACCATCTTCAGAAAACCGATCGAACAATCCTATCAGGAGGCAGAGATACAATGAGTCCGATGACCATTCCCCAGCAGATCATCACAATCGCCATCTGTGTCCTTGGCACGATGCTTACAAGGTTCCTCCCGTTCCTGATTTTTTCTTCAAAGAAACCGACCCCGAAGTACATCGTGTATCTGGGAAAAGCCCTGCCATGCGCTGTGTTTGGCATGCTTGTCGTCTACTGCCTGAAGAATGTTTCCATTCTCTCCGGGACGCATGGTCTTCCGGAATTGCTTGCCATTTCCGTCACAGCAGGGCTTCACCTGTGGAAAAAGAATATGCTTCTGTCCATCGCGGGCGGAACCATTGTGTATATGCTGCTGGTGCAGCTCGTATTTTGACAAAGATGGCCGATTCTTTCTCTTGACATACTTCGGCTGTCGTAGTACATTCAGTTTGTCAGATATACTTCATCTGTCGTAGCATGTTAGTCGTAGTACGACAGGCGAATATTCCAAGACCTGACAGAAAGGAGATGCCATGGGAATCAGCAGTGATGTCATCCGCGGATGCAATGACACAATCATACTGTGCCTGCTGCTGGACGGTCCGTCTTACGGATATGAAATATCCAGAAGAATCCGGCTGATGACAGAAGATGCTTATATCATAAAGGAAACCACCCTCTACTCGGCATTCACCCGTCTTGAAAAAGCAGGCTGCATTGAGTCATTTCCGGGATTTGCAGAAAACGGCAAACGGCGCACCTATTACCGGATCACTGAATCCGGGCGCCGCTACTATCGTGAAAAATGCGAGGAATGGGGCCTGACGAAAACTGTTGTAGAGAGATTTATCAGGGAGGAGAATCCATGAACACCATACGCAGTTATTTGGAATCAATGTTTGCAAAGCTGCCGAATACGCCGGACGTCATCAAGGCAAAGTGTGAGCTGGGACAGATGATGGAGGACAAATATACTGAGCTGGTCAGCGAGGGAAAATCGGAGAATGAAGCTGTTGCGCAGGTGATATCAGAATTCGGAAATCTGGATGAACTTGGCGACGTTCTCGGCATCAGCAGTATCCTGAATCATGAATCCGGAAACTTCACCGCCGGACGTCAGGTAACACTTCAGGAGGCCCAGAGCTATCTTGATGATAAGGCCCGTTATGGCCTGTTTCACGGGCTGGGAACCTTTTTCGCCATCATCTGTTCCTGCGGAATCATTCTGGCCGGCTCACTGGAAAACGGTTCACAGAAAACCATTGTATCCGGACTGCTTTTTCTGTTCATCTCCATCGCGACCTGCGTGGCATTACATACCTACAGCAGCCTGCAGATGAACAAATGGAATTTTCTGAAAAAGGAGCCCTGCAGCATTGATTACGGTACTGCCGGGATGATCAATGACCTGAGACGCAGCACGCACGATACGTCCATTCTTCAGCGGACGATTGCCATTCTGCTTTTCTGCACCAGCTACATTCCGCTGATTGTTCTGTCTATGCTGACAGATCAGAGTGTGTTTGTGGGACTGGGTGTTGACATCCTGCTTTTTATGGTCGGTCTGGGCGTTCTGATTCTGACCGTCAGCTCCTCCCGTGAGGACGGTTACCGAACTCTTCTGAATCTGAACAACAGCTCCTGTTCCTCCGAATATTACAGCCAGAACAATGGAGAAAACTACTATGAAAACAAAACCGTGCGCATCATCATGTCTGTTTTCTGGCCGACGGTAACATGTGTGTATCTGATCTGGAGCTTTCTTTCCTTCGCCTGGTACATCACCTGGATCATCTGGCCACTGGCTGCCGTCGCCGACTCCTTGATAAAAGCCATTTTCGGAACAAGAAAAGAGGAGGATCAATCATGAAGAAACGAAACATCTACCTGATCCTGATGTCACTGGCCACCACAGCTGCAATCATCCTGGGAACGCTGTGGCATGTGGGAAAACCCGTCTTTTTACATTCAGATCATAACTTTTCTTTTTACTTCCAGGGGAAAAACAACACGGAGACAACAAAAAAACTGGAATCCTTCACCGGACTTCAGATCCATCTGCAGAATGATGACATTCAGATTGAAACAGGATCAGAATATAAAATGACCTATACAGGCCCGAAAGATGCCGTTCCCACCGCCGAAACGGCAGACGGCATCCTGACTGTCCGTAACAGCGGAAACAGATCCGACAGAACCGGCGGAATACTGACGGTTACTGTTCCGTCCGATCTGAAAGCGCTGCAGGATGTTTCCCTGGACACCAGCAATGGTGATATTTGTATCGAGCCGAACGATACGATCACGGTAAAAAACCTGACACTGACAAGTGAAAACGGAGATCTCTCGCTGGAAAAGTGTCATGGCTCCGTCCTGAAAGCCTCCACAGACAACGGGAATATCGGTATGGAACACGTAAGCTTTGAGCAGTCAGACCTGAGCAGTGAAAACGGAGACCTTATTGTCAATTTGGATGACAGCATAAAAAACTACACGGTATATCCCTCGACCTCATCCGGTGATATCACCATCGGAGACACCTCATACAGCACGACGAACGGAGCCGAAAACCAGATCACCATCGGCAGCGGTCAAAAGGTTCTGAAAGTACGGACACAGTCCGGTGATATCGAAATAGAGAACTAACTGCACTTGACCGAATTTCATACACTGTCACACCTGACCAGGTTTCCTATCTTCAAAAATCGGCACCCGCCTCTCCTTTGGAAAAGACGGGTGCCGCAGAAATGGCTCACCAGTGTATGGACCTGCAGCAATCACTTGTACAACTCACCGTACTCTCTCTTATCAGCAAACACCAGAACAAACGAAGCAATCACAGCGATCATCGTCATTGCAACAGAAAAAATCCATGCCGGTTCAGAACCATAATGATCAAACAGCCATCCGCTGTTCCACTCCACTATCCCCGTCATAAAAGCTGCTGAAAAGCTGGTTAGGCCATATATTCTTCCTCTAAAATTTGCTGAAACCCTGTCCGCAAGAAATGCCCCCGTTACGATCGTCGTCAGTATCTCTCCCAGCGTAAAAAGCGTTATTGAGACATAATATCCCGCAATCACTCCAAATGAAAGCGCAAATGTTCCAAAGCTCAATGCCTGCAGGATGATTCCGAGCAGATATTTCTTTGTCATAGCCACTTTTTCCATAGCCATTGTTATTACAGGTGTAAGTATCACTACAATGATACAGTTCAGGCTGGTCACTGTTCCATAAATAATGGATCCATTCTCAGGATATGCCTTTGAGATATCAAGCGGCATCAGATAACTGAATTGGGAATAAGCCCCCTGATAAAAACTCATGGCAATCAGAAAAAGAATCAGAGTTGCACTGTTTTTTACAACCCTTAAAATATTCCCATCCTGTCCCTTAACCTCTTCCCTGGATTCTTTTCTTATTCGTTCCGTTGTATCCTTTATAAAGAAAGCGATCAAGACTGTTGATACCGATATAGACACTCCACTTATTACAAAGCAGAGCCAGAGATAATGATTAAAAAGTATTCCTGCAATGGTTGGCGACAGTATCAGTCCAATATTCCCGCCCATGTAGAGCAGTGAAAATGCTTGTTCTCTTTTATCTGATGGAGTGATATCTGCCACAATAGCCTGATATACAGGTCCTTCCAGTGTCTGAAAAAAAGCACCTGTCAGGGTCACACATAGCGTATACAAAGTGAGTGGGAGAAAACCGCTTATTACAAACGATACAATCGAAACGACGTCACACAATATGATTATCTTCTTTTTGCTGAATCTGTCTGCAAGCTGTCCACCCCATATATTTGCAGGTAAAAACATAAATCCGGTTATTATAAAAAACAGTGCTGTCTGCGTTGCATCAAGTCCCAGCTTCCTATTTAGTATCAATGTCATCATTGGCCATATCATTGCACCAAGATTCGTTACGATCTTTCCAACGAAAAGGATGAAGTTCCCTCTTCCCAAACCTTTATACTGTGAAAATATTTTCATACTACCCGTTTCTGTCATATTCCCAAAATCCCACTCAGGATTCATGCCCTCTGTTATGAAGTGACCGTTGTCAAGAGGTAGCCACAAGAAATTTTGTTTTTCCTGACTGGTCACATTTGTACTTCTCTGACAGCATCTGGAAAGAGCTC
>CACWKX010000022.1 GCA_902761585.1 uncultured Lachnospiraceae bacterium | reverse complement strand
AGTCGTTTCCAACTGGTATCCCCCGGAACAGGGCAGGTTTCCCACGCGTTACTCACCCGTCCGCCACTCAGTACAAGGTCTTCCGTCCGAAAACTTCCGTTCTTATACCTCGTTCGACTTGCATGTGTTAAGCACGCCGCCAGCGTTCATCCTGAGCCAGGATCAAACTCTCGAATAAAATTTGATTCGGATCGAAGATGCTGCTGACATCTCTTATCCCTTTTACTGTTTAAAGGTCAGTTCCTTAAATAAAACTTTTTAGAACTTTCAAGGTTGTTTCACTGTTCAGTTATCAAGGTACTCCGTTCACCGATCAGGCTTACTTGTTTAATGAAGCCTGCCTTTTCATCGGCGACTCGGCTATAATAACACCCGGTCATAGGGATGTCAACACCTTTTTTCTTGTTTTTTTATGTTTTTATCACCGTCCTGTCACTGCTGCCGCAGCATGCTTTTTCTGTTACATGATTCCCTTCAGCGCAGAAGAAGCCCCTTTCATCAGCGGATTGGTGTTGTAAAGCAGCTCCAGGAATGGGTTATTATAGACCTGTGCCATCAGATTTTGTCCTGCCGGTGTTGCTGCAAAGAACGAGAGAACCATCATCAGCATCCATACAATCAGGAGCCCCTGCAGAATGCCCGCTCCAAGCCCCAGTGCATGGTTCGCTGTCCGAATAATCGGGAGCCGCGAGAAAATACCGGCTGCGCCGATCACCAGCCTGATGAGCCCCCATGCAATCAGCAAGGTTACGATATACGCTGCCACGTTCAGAATCAGACTGGCAAAGTAATTGACAATATACGACGCAAAATCATCCGCCCCGAGTTTCCTGTATCCCTCACTGTTGTTGAAGGTCTCCATCTGCTCCTGAAGATACTGCGGGATCGGAAGCGATTCGATGAATTTACGCTTGTCAGCCGCTGTCATATTCCCCATCAGAGCAGAGAGCGCCTTCAGTTTCTCCGATTCGGTAGCCGCGCCCTGATTCTGTCCGTCCGATGTGCTGCCAGCTGCGTCATCTGCAGTTGTCAGAAGCGCTTCTGACCGGGAAATATTCCATCGCTGTAAAATCCCCGGGACATTCCCCGGAAAATCCAGGATCAGAAGGGGTGCTTCCCCCGCGCCCAGAACCCCTGCACCGGCTTGATCATACAGATCATACAGCCCGGGTGCTTCCCCCGCGCCCAGAACCCCTGCTGATATGCCGGCATACTGGGCAATCAGCGCTTTGATCTGGTCATCTGTCAGGTTATCAATCGCGGAACTATCATAGCCGTACTGATTCAGCATGGACTTCACCGCCGCTCTGTCGACCGAGCCGTCTGCATTGTAGAAGGCTTCATTTCCGGATGAGGGAGATCCTGAAGATGAGGACGGCAGCTGGTCAGAGGCGCTCCCGCTCCCTGTCTCACCGGATGAGGAAGAGAATGTTCCCGCGATGGTGTTCTTTGCTATTTCTCCTGCCGCCGCTGCGCACTGTTCCCTGATCAGCCCATAAAGCGGTGTGTCGTTTCGAAGCCAGCCTGTCACAGTCGGAAGAAGCGCCGTCACAAGCATCCCTGCAAGGATAAATGAAAGAAGGCCGGATGCCTTCTTCAGGAATCCGGCGATCAGACCGCTTACAGAACACAAAAACAGTACCAGGCTTACAATGATCAGCATGATATTCATAGCGTTCCCCTTCTGATGATCCTGCTCACTCCGCTTTGATTCTTGTGATTCCAGAGTTGGACAGAATACAGTATCTTCTGAATCCAGGTATTTTTGCGAACAATCCTATTTTTTGGTCAAAGTCACTGTCAAATCGTTTGACCCCGCCTGGCGTGTACGACATCATGTGCCGCTGTGACCAGAGCAGAATCTCACCCGAGTCAAGCACAACAGACTGGTACCCTTCATTAAACAAGGTGTCCATTGTCTGTTTTCCCCTCATCGTATACACTGACAGCTCATACCGGTTCGCGGCATCATCGCTCAGGCACACGAAACCCACGTGGTCTTCGTCATGAAATACGCTTGAAATCTCACCGGTAATTTCCACATTGGCCCGTTCTTTCGGATCCTTTGTTCCGGTGAAAACAATAAACCGATCGTTTGCGACCGCGACCGGGGTCCGGTCATCCGCAAAAAATACTTCTCCAAACAGCTCATCCGTATAGCTGATATTCCCGGTTACATGTTTTTCTTCCGACTCTGACGCAGACGAGAAGTCATAGAACAGAATCTCTGCATCCACGGTTCCGGATCCGACCTTCGCTGCCGATACCATAAGCCTGGTCGCATTTTCAGATAGGTCGAGTGCGATCGGCTGCCCTGTCTGCTCCAGCGTTGGCTTTACCTCCGCGAGCGTAGAACCATCCGGTGAGTAGAGTCTGATCAGGACATCCGAATCGTTCTTCAGCAGAAATGCGCTCACACCATTTGACGCAACAGAGCCCTTCAGAATCGGCAGGTCGGTTTGATATTGTCCGATTACTCCGCTCTTGTCCGCTACAAGGACCTGGTTTCCCTGCAGCTCATAGATCAGGATCGATTTCCCGCACTGATCAGACGCCGTCGCCTGCATGGTGTAGGCATTGCTCCAGAGCGTCTCGTTGCTTGCATTGACAAGCGTTACGCCATCTGCTCCATATTTCACAAAATCGCTGCCAAGCCTGACGTAGGATGTGCCCGAAATATCCTCTCCCTTCCAGGAAGCTGTCTTTTTATAAGAAGTATACAGATGCCTTCTGCTCATTGCCTGCCATCCCACGATGGCGGCTGCGCACAGTGCCGCCACGACGAGCCAGATATAGAGCGGATTCCTCACCGGGCTGGCATGCTTTCTCCCCTCCGAGCCGGATATATAGTCTTCCCTGGTATCGAAGTCCTCCCAGTCGTCCTCCTCATCCTGATCCCAGAGGGTTCTGAAAGAGATCATCTCCCAGAGCTTTTTCAGTTGATCCTTCATCAGCCCATCCTTCCGCTAAGATCGTCTTCCGTCGATGTGATTGTTGATCCGGCTTTCTCAGAGCTCTGTCCTGCCCTCCAGCGCCCGCAGGAGTGTCACCTCGTCAATATATTCCAGATCCCCTCCGACCGGCACTCCGCTCGCAATGCGGGAAACCTTGATTCCGGTAGGCTTAATCAGCTTGCTGATGTACATCGCCGTCGTCTCGCCCTCCAGACTGGATCCGGTTGCGATAATCACTTCCTTCACATCCCCCTGCAGCCGCTGCATGAGCTCCTTCAGCCGGATATCAGACGGCCCGACTCCCAGCATCGGGGAAATGGCTCCGCCGAGCACATGATAAACGCCGCTGTATTTTCCGGTCTTCTCATAGGCTGCGAGGTCCCTGCTGTTTTCCACCACCATGATGGTACTGTGGTCTCTCTTCCCGTCTGCGCAGATCGGACAGATCTCAGCGTCCGTCATTGTCCCGCACACCTTGCAGTAGCGGACATGCTCTCTCGCGTCTGTAATCGACTTTGCAAGTGCGTCCGCCTGGTCCTTCGGCATCCTCACAATGTGAAACGCCAGTCTCTGCGCTGTCTTTCCGCCAATCCCCGGCAGCGCTGCCAGGTGCTGGATCAGATTGTTGATCTGACTTCCATAATACTCCATCTTTTACAGCCCGAATCCTGTTCCAAGTCCGCCGGTCAGTCCGCCCATCGCTTTCTGGGCATCTTCGTCAGCCGCCCGGAGCGCTTCATTTGCGGCAGCCTGAATCATGTCCTGCAGCATCTCGACATCCTCCGGATCGACCGCATCCGGATCGATTGTCACCTTCGTGATTTCCTTCTTCCCGCTGACTGTGATGCTGACAGCGCCGCCGCCCGCCTTGGCTGTATACTCTTTTTCTTCAAGGGCAGCCTGCTGCTCCTGAATCGCCTTCTGCATCTTCTGCGCCTGCTTCATCAGGTTGTTCATATTGCCCATACCGCCTGGAAAACCGCCTCTTCTTGCCATCTCTCTTCTCCTCTTCGTTGTTTCTTAGTCCTCTTCCTCAATCGGAAAATCAATTCCCTCAATCTTTGCCGCGTCCTGAACCCGCACGGAATCCGTCCGCTGCTGCATCTCGCACTTTGAGACAAACCGGACCTCCGGGCGCACACCATACTTGGCCTCCAGAATATCCTGAAATTCTTCTTTTACCTTCTGGTTGTCCCGGTACGCTTTCACCCAGTCGTCATCAAAGGCGACATACAAGGTCTCCTGATCACTGGAATTGTACCACGGCTCTGCAAGATTCGCCATAATGCTTCCCGTTCCGGGATCCTTCATTGCCTGAAGGGTGTTCTTCCACTGTCCCTGTATCCGTGAAAACAGCTCCGGCGCCACCAGCTTCGGCGCCCGGCGGTCTGCATCGCCCGCCTTTCCTGAAGCCTTCTCTCCGTCCTGTTCTGCCCCGGGAGCAGCAATCATCCTGCCATCCCGGATGGCCTCCTCCACACGCTTCAGTCGTTCGGACAGCTCTGCAGTCTGCTGCGACACCTCGTCAAGACGGGCTGAAGCGGCAAGGGAATCTGCCCCGGACGTTTCCGGCCGGCACAGTCTGATCAGCCCGACTTCCGCCGTGATCCGGGGATTCGAGGCGGTCCGGAGGTCGCCTGCAACCTCTGACAGGACCGCGATCAGGTACATCAGCCTGTCCTCTGAGACATTTTTCCCTGCCTTGAGCAGCTCTTCCGCATCCTCATCCGTCAGATTCAGCGATTCCGCTGTGCCGCCGGATGCCTTGAACAGCAGCAGGTCCCTCAGATACCAGGTAAAATCTCCGATGATCTGCCGCGTATCCCGTCCGCCCATCAGCAGGCTGTCAAATGTTGAAAGAAGGCCGGAGCAGTCGAACTGCAGCGTCTGGCTCAGCATGACCGCGTACTGCGTCCGCGGCGCCGTTCCAAGGACATCGAGCACTTGCTCATAGGTCAGTCTCCCGCCTGTATAAAAGGAGACGCACTGATCCATGATGCTCAGGGCATCACGCATTCCGCCCTCTGCCTTCCTGGCAATGTACCGGACAGCCTTCTCCTCCGCTTCAATCTGTTCCTGCGCAAGAACCTCCTGAAGCCTCTTTTCGATCACATCTGACGAAATCCGGTGAAAGTCGTACCGCTGGCAGCGCGACAGGATGGTATCCGGCAGCTTCTGCGGATCTGTGGTAGCCAGAATGAATACCGCATATGCCGGCGGTTCCTCGAGCGTCTTCAAAAACGCATTGAAGGCTGCCCCTGACAGCATGTGCACCTCATCGATGATGTAAACCTTATACCGGCCGTCAGCAGGCGGATAGGCAATCTCATCGATGATCTGTCTGAAGTCGTCGACGCTGTTTCTGGATGCAGCATCCATCTCGATGACATTCATGGAAGCCCCATCTGCAATCGCCCTGCAGCTTCTGCAAGCCAGACAAGGATCGCCATCCTGCAGGTTCTCACAGTTTATCGCCTTCGCGAAGATCTTCGCCACAGTCGTCTTACCGGTTCCGCGGCTGCCGCAGAACAGATAAGCATGGCCGATCCGTCCCGTCCGGATCTGGTTGCGGAGTGTTCTGATGATCACATCCTGCCCTTTTACATCCTCAAATGTCTGAGGGCGGTATTTCCTGTAAAGTGCCTGATAACCCACGAATTCTCCTCCTGTCAAACCGCCTGGGCACTCCTGCCTGAGCAGCTGCCTGACAAAATGACTGCCGCCCCGGTGAATCCGGAGCGGCAGTCTGTCACCTTCTCTTTTCTTTATTCATTCTGGCCCGGTACGAGTCTCCGGCTTTTCTTCCGGCCGCACACCGCTTCTGACGCCTGACCAGCCAAAGATCACACGCCCGGCAGTCGGTCTCTTCCTGCAGCAGCGGCTTTTCTGTCAGACATCCTCGTCGCCGAAACTGATGCCAAGCATCTTCGCCTCTTTGACAAACTGGTTGTCCTTCTCGACGACCTTCAGCTTGCCCGCGCTCTCCTTCATCGGCAGGCGGACCGTCTTATCGTGGACAATGCCGATCATCACGCCGAACTCTCCATCCAGAAACGCCTTTGCCCCGGCAACACCAAGCCTTGTCGAAAGTGCACGGTCGTACGGGCACGGCGCTCCGCCTCGCTGTGTATGGCCCGGGACGGTGATGCGCACCTCGTTGCCGGTCTTCGCAAGGATCTGGTCTGCCAGCTCATAGGCAACAGACGGATAATGGTTGCTTTCCATCTTCTTCTTGTATTCTTTCTTGGAAAGCTTCAGGTCATCCGCACAGACCGCGCCTTCCGCGACGGCCAGAACCGTGAAACCCTTTCCTGACTTTGTTCTCTTGTTGATGGCCTCGATGACCTTGTCTATCCGATACGGGATCTCCGGAATCAGGATGACATCCGCGCCTCCGGCAATTCCGGCGTACAGGGTCAGCCAGCCAACCTTGTGCCCCATGATCTCGACGATAAAGACACGGTTGTGAGATGCCGCCGTCGTGTGGATGCAGTCAATCGCCTCCGTCGCGATGTTGACAGCGCTGTAGAAGCCAAACGTCATGTCGGTTCCCCAGATGTCATTGTCAATGGTCTTCGGCAAATGGATGACATTGAGTCCTTTCTCGCTCAGAAGGTTCGCCGTCTTCTGGCTCCCATTTCCCCCTAGAACATACAGGCAGTCCAGGCGAAGCTTGTAGTAATTCTGCATCATCGCCTCAACCTTGTTCAGCCCATTCTCATCCGGGTCATTGATTGTCTTGAAAGGCGTCCGGGAGGAGCCGAGGATGGTTCCGCCCTTTGTCAGGATGCCGGAGAAATCCTTGCTTGTCAGAAGCCGGTAATCCCCATGTATCATGCCCTGATACCCGTTCATGAACCCATATACTTCCAGCTCGTCAATGTTGTTGGACAATGCCTTTACGATGCCGCGCATTGTCGCGTTCAGCGCCTGGCAATCGCCTCCGGAAGTCAGCAGACCTACTCTCTTCATTCCGTTCCCTGCCTTTCCCTACGTGAATCTGTACGCCGCTCTCCTGTATGCCGAAGCATACTGTTTAAACAAAGTATAGTGCTTTTTCCCCTCCCGGACAACTGTTACTTTTTCTGCACATACTTCAGGCAGTCCAGCGTGACAGCTGCCAGAATGATAATGCCCTCAAATACAAACTGAAGGTTCGTATCAATGCCGAGAATGGTCAGCGAGTAGGTCAGCGCCGTGAAGATCAGCACACCGACGACAACACCGGAAATCTTACCGATTCCACCGGTAAACGAGACACCGCCGACGACGCAGGCCGCGATGGCGTCCATATCCCAGCCCTGCCCGTAAGCCGCCGAGCCGGAGCCAACCATTCTGTTGCACTCCAGCCATGCACCGAAACCGTACAGGACGCCAGCCAGCATAAACGCGCCGAGCGTGACCGCAAAGACAGAGATGCCGGAAACTGCGGCTGCCTCCGGGTTTCCGCCGACCGCATACAGATACTTGCCGAACTTTGTCTTGTTCCAGATGAACCAGACGATGACGATGGCAGCCACCGCCCAGAGAATGATGGTCGGGAATCCCTTGATCTTCGGGATCACAGCGTTCGGGATGGCATTCTCAATGGCACCGAAAGATACACCCTTCGTTGCATAGGTAACCAGGCCGAAGATGATCAGCATGTTTGCCATGGTACTGATGAACGGGTGCATCTTGAACCGTGCAGTGAAGAAGCCGGCAATCGATGTGAAGATCACGCAGAAAAGGATGGTCAGAACAAGCGCAAGGACCGCACGGCCAGCCAGCGGCATGCCGGACAGATCAAAAGCTTTTCCAAACACCGTCCCTGTATTCGGTCCCTTGTGCATGATAATCGTGCAGGTCACCATGCCCATCCCCATCATGCGGCCGATTGAAAGATCGGTTCCTGTCAGCAGGATCAGTCCGGCAACGCCAAGTGCAAGGAACATACGCGGCGATGCCTGCTGCAGAATGTTCAGGATGTTGGTCGCCGTGAACAGCTGCGTATGCTTGACTGCCGGCGTAATGAAGCCCAGCGCGATGAAGACTGCAACAATGACAATATACAGCCCGTTTCTGAGGAAGAACTGCTTCCAGGAGAAGGTGTATCGGGAAAGCTCTCTGCTCTGTGCCCTCTGCTGTGCGAAGGTAAACTTCGACTTTCTGAGCAGGTCAATCAGATGGTATTCGTGTGTGAAGGCTTCATGCTCGCGATCCTTGACCGCCTGCAGGTCCTTCCTGTAGACCATCTTCGCGTCGAACATCCGGTTCTTGAAGACGTAGGTCTCGTCCTTGATCTCTTTCTGGAGCGTTGTCTTCTCTTCGCCGGAAGCCGAAGCCAGTTTCCCCTTCAGCGCCGCGAGGCTCTTCTCATGCTCCGTCTTCAGGGCTTCCACTTTCCTGGAATAGGTTGCTGCGGCAGCCTCCCGCTCTCCTGCACCGGATGCCTTGATTTTGTCAAGATACTCCGTATTATAGTGTGCCTTCAGGTACGCTTCTCCCTCCGCGATCAGCTTTTCAACCTGCGCCTTGTTCGCCGCTTCCGTCTTCTTTGCCTCTGACAGCAGCGCCTCATCTTTTTTGCGGATCTTCTCCTTCTGCTCTGCCGTCAGCGTTTTGCTTTCCTTCGCCATTCTCAGTTCGTCGGTCAGCTCCGCTACCTTATCCGCACCGTCAACGCGAAGGGCATCAATCTTCTTCTGAATCTCCCCGATATGCTCGTCAATCGGCCGCAGCAGCTTCTCCGCATCCTCCGCGGACAGAATTTTCGTATTCTCAGCCATATTCTTTCTCCTCAATTACAGATACTTTGCACTGAGCCTCAGAAGCTCTTCCTGGTCCGTCTCCTTTGTATTCACAATGCCGGCAAGCCGTCCATTGCTCATAACCCCGATTCTGTTCGTAATCCCGAGGATCTCAGGCATCTCGGAGGAGACCACGAGGATGGTCTTGCCTCTCTTTGCCATCTCGATGATCAGCTGGTAAATCTCGTACTTTGCACCGACATCGATGCCTCTCGTCGGATCGTCCATCATGAAGACAACCGGATCTCTTTCCAGCCACTTTCCAAAGATGACCTTCTGCTGGTTTCCTCCGGACAGACCGGATATGGAATCGTCCGGCCCCATGCACTTGGTGTGCATGATGCGGATCTCGTTCTCCGTCGCCCGGCGCATCTTCGGATTCGAGAGCGCAGCCCCCGAAATGTACTTCGAAAGGTTTGTGATGGTTGTATTGAAGATCAGGTCTCCCTTCGCGAACATCCCGTTCATCTTCCGCTCTTCCGTGATCAGCGCAAACCCATGTTCCATCGCTTCCTTTGCACTGTCAAAGTTCATCAGCTGCCCATTGTAGTAAACTCTTCCGGAAGCTCTTGTCCGGACACCGAAGATGGTCTCGAGAAGCTCTGTCCGGCCGGCGCCAACCAGTCCGTACAGTCCGAAGATCTCACCCTCTCTGACATCAAAGGAGATATCCTGGAGATACGGTGCAAACTTTGTGGAGAGATGCTGCACCGAGAGGATCACTTCGCCCGGTTCATTGTCTACCGGCGGGAACCGTTTCTCGAGTGAGCGGCCGACCATCGCCGCGATCAGCTCATTGAACGATGTCTCTCCGACCGGTTTCGACATCACCAGATTCCCGTCTCTCAGGACCGAGACTTCATCGCAGATCTCAAAAATCTCATCCATCTTATGGGAGATATAAATGATGGAAATGCCCTGGGCGGTAAGCTGTCTCATGATTGCGAACAGCCTCCTGACTTCCGGCTCTGTCAGCGAGGAAGTCGGTTCGTCCAGAACAATTATTTTCGAATTATAGGAGATTGCCTTCGCAATCTCACACATCTGTCTCTGGGAGACAGACATCCTTCTCATCGGCTGTGTCAGATTCACAGTCATTCCAAGTCTGCGGAACAGATCCGCAGCTTCCTTTTTCATGCGCGCTTCATCGATCACGCCGTTGTTCACCGGGTATCTCCCGAGGAACAGATTGTCGACCACGGAGCGCTCCAGGCACTGATTCAGTTCCTGGTGGACCATCGCCACCCCGTTCTCCAGAGCATCCTTCGGTCCGGAAAAGCTCACCGGCTTTCCATCCAGATAGATGGAGCCCTCGTCCATATGGTATATGCCAAACAGACACTTCATCATGGTAGACTTCCCGGCTCCGTTCTCCCCCATCAGTCCCATGACGATGCCTCTTTTCACATCCATGCTGATGTGGTCGAGAACCCTGTTTCGCCCGAAAGACTTGGACATATCACGGATCGACAGAATGATATCCTCTTTCTTTTCTGCCACTGCTTTACTCCTCCCGTGCTTGTCAGTTTCTGCTGCATAACATGAAAGAGGGAATCCCGTTAGGAATTCCCTCTTCGTTCACTCCTGACCGTTTTCTGCCTGACTGTTCAGTTTGTCTGGTCAGGTTCTCCTGTTCTTACTGAAGCAGAGCCGTATAGGAAGCTGCATTGTCCGTCTTGACCATGTTGATTGCGAATGCATCATAAGCACTCGGATCTGCCAGACGGTTGGTGATGTTGGACTCTGTCTGTCCGTCGCCCTGGATGTACTCGACATCGAGGTTCAGAAGCTTGTCATACTGCTGAAGCAGTGGGACATAGGTGGATCCAAGGAAGTTGTCAGCAGAATTGTAGATGTCAAGCCATACCTTCTTCTTCGGAGAGGTGGACTCGTCAAGCTGCGTGGAGACTGCATCGTTGATCTTCGTGGAATCCAGGAAATCCTTGTAGTTGTCAGCCGTGACAGCCAGGTTCAGAGCGTAGTAGGAACGCTCGTCATCGACATACTTGCAGTCCTGATCGGTCAGGACATTGCCCTTCTCGTCGGCTGTGGTGATACCCGTGTTGACATCCACACCATCCAGCAGGTTGCGAAGAACACGAAGTGTCAGATAAGCCTGGACATCCGCGTGCTGGGAAATGGTTCCGCCGTAGCCGTCCGCGATTGCCGCGACTGCGTCGCTGTTTGCGTCATAGCCGAAGGTCGGGCGGTTGTTTGCCTGTGCCCAGCCGTTGAACATCGCCATGCCCATGCCATCGTTGTTCGATACGACAACATCGATCTGATCACCGAAGGAAGCGGACCAGGTCGAAATTGCGTTGCCGGCAGTTGCTGCATCCCACGTAGCGCCGGCGGAGTTCTTCATCTCCTGGGAAGCCAGCTCACGGACGACATAATCCTTGCCGTTGACAGTGATCTTTCCATCCTGAACATCGGCCGCGGATCCGTCGGTGTTGGTTCCGACCGGATTGGAATCGATTGCGCCATCCTTCTCAACAGCCGTTCCGAGTGCCTTGCGGACACCTCTGGTACGCGCGATGGAATCGTTGTGCCCGATGTCGCCGATTGCGAGGACATAACCGATTGTACCGTCACCATTCTGGTCAATCGTGTCAATGTGATCCTCAATATACTTTGCAACCATCTCACCCTGAAGCTCGGCACCCTGGTTTGCATCGAATCCGACATAGTACGTGCTGGTGTTGAAATTCAGCGCATCCTTGTCAAGCTCGCCGGTGGAGCTGTTGGACGGCTGGCGGTTAAACCATACCAGCGGCTTATCCTTGTTTGCCACATCTCCTGCCATTGCAAGGGAGCTGACTGCCATTGCGCCGACAGCGGCAAGGGCGACTGCTGAAAGTGCCTTTTTCCTCATAATGTTGTGCCTCCTGTGTATTCGCCGAAATATGAGTTTTTCGGTGTCCTGTAATTTGTTGTATTTAATATATCATTCCCGTTTTTGATGGTCAAGATGTTTGTGATATTCACATAAATTTATCATTATTCTCATATTTTTTCGTACAATACTGCCATCATCTTTCCCATAATAACAGGATAATCCTGCCATGTTGTTTTTCTGCATGATCATGCAGTCCATCAAAAAAGCAGGCAGGTGAGTCGGATTTTCTCCATTTCACCTGCCTGCCTGGCAGAATTATACTATCTTATAAATAGCCGCCCTTCGGAATCAGTTAAATAGAACGGTATCCTCAGCCGGTGGCTCCGCAGATTTGAGATGACGGGCATACAGAACCGGGCCGGTCCCCTCATATTCGGGAACAAACTCGTAGCGGACCTCAGCTGTCACATCCAGCCACTGCTTCTGTTTCAGCCGATCCGTATATTTCGAATGACAGATGAATCCCATGAACCGGATGTCATTGGCACAGCAGGTCATGCAATTTCTGCCCGGAATGAACGCATTCTCCGGGAATTTTCTCGGAATCATCACCTTGCCCCTGAACTCCACCGTCTTTCCGTCATAACGCTCGCGATTGTCAAGCGCGTCCAGATACCAGAGTCCGAACTCCTCGTCCGGAATGACAATCGGATCCTGCGACAGGTCGAACGGAGGCTGCGCTTTCCCGATGTCGATCACCTCTCCTTCAGCATCCTCAAAGGAACAGACCGCCTGAGTGTTGACTGCCTTCACGGTTCTGCGGAACTTCTGAAGATCCTGGTCAGGCGAGCAGCGGTTGAAGATGACAAGCTCTGTGTACATGAAGATGTTGCTCATCATCTGGCGCATGTTCTGAAGGTACACCTCGAATGTGGATCCGTCCACAAGCGTGATCACCTGCGCCATTTCCCAGCGCTTCGCCCAGTCCGAGGAACAGAACTTCATCGAGTCCCAGGTTCCGTTGAACTCGATGAAGACACGCTCCGGCTTATGTTTCTTCTGAAGACTCTCCATAAAAGCAGCCGTCAGATCCGCCTCGTTCTCCACGCGTTCGATGAAGATATTGTGCCTGCGCAGATCCGCCTCATCATACTCCTCCTCCCCTTCCTCACAGAGAAGGAGAAGAGTTCGCTCGCCGTCCGCAAAATCCGGACTGGCAAGCACTTCTCGAATAAATGTCGTTTTCCCGCTTTCCAGAAAACCGGTAATCACATATACGGGTACTTCCAGCATATCATTTGCTCCAATTTTCGATTTGTGTTCTGCTGCTCCTTCACAGGGTGCCCTCAGACACCGAACAGCTCCGCAATTTTCTCTTCATTCAGCTTCGACCCGATGACGCACAGACGGCCTGTATAGTCTGCGGCCCCGTCGCGGACCTCGCTCTCCTCCGGCACCATGTCGAAGTTGATCCAGGTACCATCCGCTCTCGGAACCATGCCCTTTGCGCGGAGAATGATGCCATAGCTGTTCTCATCGGACTCTGACAAAGTCTTCAGAATACTGCGGATCTGGTCGTCCGAATACTTCTTCGCTGTCTCTCTGCCCCAGCTCGTGAAGACCTCGTCCGCATCATGACCATGGTGATGGTGGTGATGATGATGGTCATGTCCACAGCACGCCCCGTCATGGTCATGGTCGTCGTGGTCGTGGTCATGGTGATGCTCATGATCATGGCCGCAGCACTCGTCATCATCGTCATCGTCGTCTTCTTCCGGATGAGCCGCTTTGTACTCCGCCATCAGCTGGTCCGCAAGGGAGACCGACTTCTCCATCGCGTCATGGATGGTCTTCCCGGAGAGCTGATCCCACGGTGTGGTGATGATGGTGGCGTCCGGGTTCTTCCCGCGGATCATCGCGATCGCCTCATCAAGCTTTTTCTGGTCGACAAACTGAGTTCTGGAAAGGATGATCGTCCCGGCGCTCTCAATCTGGTTGTTGTAGAACTCGCCGAAGTTCTTCATATACATACGGACCTTCTTTACATCCGCAACGGTGACCAGGGAGCCAATCTCGAGACTGCATGCCTCCGCTTCCTTCTCGATCGCCCGGCGGACGTCTGAAAGCTTGCCGACACCGGACGGTTCGATCAGGATATGGTCCGGATGGTATTCCTCCACAACCTTCTTCAGGGCTCTTCCGAAATCACCGACCAGCGAGCAGCAGATGCAGCCCGAATTCATCTCCGTGATCTCGATGCCGGCGTCCTTCAGGAACCCGCCATCGATGCCAATTTCACCAAATTCATTTTCGATCAGGACAACCTTCTGTCCCGCAAACACTTCCTTGATCAGCTTCTTGATCAGCGTGGTCTTGCCTGCGCCGAGAAACCCTGAAATGATGTCAATCTTTGCCATGCTTTTCCTCTTTTCTTCAACCTGCGCCATGATACATCCGCCCTGCCTCGGGCACGGCGCTCGTTTATACAGACTAATTGTGCTCAATCAAACGGCATTATAGTACATCCTCACGAAGGTTGCAAGGGGCAGACTGGCACGGCCGCCGCTGCGGCAGGGGAACTGGAGGTTACATCCAAGTGGTGAACAGACAGGACAGCAATCGGGCAGGGCTGATTCACTCTGCCCTGCCCGATTCGGCGACTCCGTCGTCATCTCGCGCTCCGCACTCGATGATGAGCGGTCTGATTATCCTGACACGGCTGCATCAGTGTCTGAGTTTTCCAAGGAAGGCCCGCATCCTCGCGTTGTCTGTGTTGAAAACAGACTCGGCGCTGCCCTCCACCTCCACGATCCCCTTGTCCATGAACATGACATGGTCGGAAATTTCGCGCGCAAAGTTCATCTCATGTGTGACGATCACCATCGCGATGTGCAGATCCGCCAGGGACTTGATCACCTTCAGCACCTCCCCGGTCAGCTCCGGGTCAAGCGCGGAGGTCGGCTCGTCAAAGTAGAGGATCTTCGGGTTCAGCGCCAGCGCGCGTGCGATGGCGACACGCTGACACTGACCGCCGGAGAGCTGACACGGATAGGCGTCAGCCTTGTCCGAAAGCCCCATTTTCGCGAGGAGCTCCTTCGCCTCTGCATAGACCTCGTCTCTGTCGCGCTTCTGATTGTGAATCGGCGCATCTGTAATATTTTTGATGACCGAGAAATGCGGGAACAGATTGAAATTCTGAAATACAAGTCCGAAATAGGAGCGTACCTTCTTCAGCTCCGCCTTCTTCGGATAGTGCAGCCCGCCATGTCCATCCGCCCAGGCTGCCCGCTCGCCCATGTACCAGATCTCACCGGAGTCGATGGTCTCCAGCATGGCCGCGCAGCGCAGCATCGTCGACTTGCCGGATCCGGAGGGCCCGATGATGGAGAGCACCTCCCCCTCATCCACGCGAAGGGAGATGTCCCTGATCACCTCGAGATCTCCGAAGGATTTCCGGATGTTTTTCATTTCCAGAAGTGCCATGCTCTTCTCCTTTCCGCCTTATGCCGAATAGTAATTCATCGCTTTCTCAATGCGCTCCATCGCAAAGGCGACAAGGGCATTGAACACATAGTAGAACAGTGCTGCCGCGAGGAACGGCATAAAGGAAGTCTCCTTCGCGGCGATCTGCTTCGCGATGGTGAACATCTCTGCATAGGCCAGCGAGAAGGAGAGAGACGTATCCTTAATCAAAGTGATCACTTCGTTCGTAATCGCCGGAAGGATCCGCTTGATAACCTGGGGAAAGATGATCCGCAGGAAGGTTCCTGACTTTGAATACCCGAGCAGTCTGGCCGCCTCGTACTGACCGGCTGGCATGGAGCCGATTCCCGAGCGGTAGATTTCTGCAAAGTATGCTGCGTAGTTCACCGCGAATGCGATGATAATTGCCGAGAATCTCCAGTTTTTTCCCAGCTTTGCCCCGAACAGGTAATAAGGTCCGAAATAAACGGCGAGCAGCTGCAGCATCAGAGGCGTTCCACGCATAATCGAAATATACACGCGCATGATTGTCCGGAGAATGCCGCTTTTGCTCATGCGGCACAGCGCTACAAGGAGCCCCAGCGGCAGTGAAAACAGAAGCGTCAGGAAAAAGATTCCCATCGACTTCAACATCCCCTGCCCGAGCTGCATCATCATGACCTGAAAACTCATATATCCTCCTGCTGAACACAAGAACTGACGCAGAGAAGCGGCTTCAGCCGTTTTTCTGCGTCAGATGCTGTCCATATTTCCGCCTCAGTCTCTTCGTTCGAGTCCTCTCGAGCTCCCTTCAGGCCTCGGTCTCAGCCTCGGTTGAAGCCTCCGTGGAAGCCTCGCCAAAGCTCTCCCTGAGGCAAAGCATCGTCGGGTCGACGCCCTGCCCTTCATATTTCTTCGCAATCTTGTCGAAGGTTCCATTATCCAGCAGCGTCTTGAGATCCTTGTTGACCGTATCGCACAGGGCGGTGTTCCCCTTCTTGAATCCGACCGCATACTGTTCTGCGTTCAGATACTCATCCAGGATCTTGTATCCGTCCCGACCGTTGATCTGGTACTGTGCGACCCCGATATCGATGGCGACCGCATCGAGAGAGCCTGCCATCAGCTCTGTGAAGGCTGTGTTGTAATCCGCAAACTGCTGGAGGTCTCCGAAGGTCTCCGCCAGATCTGCCTGATCCCCATCCTTGCTGAGCAATGCCAGCGCCGCAGAATCCGCCTGAACACCAACCGTCTTGCCAGCGAGGTCGGCCAGCGAATTGATGCCGGAATCATCTGCCGTCACAATGACCTGGCTGTTATTGACATACGGTACAGAGAACGTATAGGAGTCTTCCCGGCCATTCATCGTGAAGCCGTTCCAGATACAGTCGATGTTACCGGAGTTGAGTTCCATATCCTTGGAGTCCCAGTCAATCGGTGTCTTGACCAGCTCCCAGCCTTCCAGATCACAGACCGCCTGTGCCAGTTCCAGGTCAAAGCCCGTGTAATCGCCATTGTCGTCCATATATCCGTACGGCGGATACTCGGCATCAAAGCCGACAACAAACTTACCCTCTGTCGCCAGTCCGTCTGCGTTCGCAGCAGCCTCTGCTTCTGAGACTGTTTCCGTCTCCCCCGCATATGTCATTGTGAAAGACATCGAAACCGCCATCGCTGCACTCAGTACTCCTGCCAGAACCCTTTTCTTCATCATCGTCACTCCTCCTGATGTCCTGCATCATGTATTTGACTGCGTGTCAATCCTTCCCGGTACCACCTGCATGCAGGTATGTGTGACACCATACGATTGATCCCGCAATCGCTTTATTACTTTACCATGCTAAAGTATCATGGACGTGATGGTAACACGAAAATGGCAGGGCTGTCAAGCAGAAGTTCCGCACCCGGAACCTGCCTGCGCCCTGCCATCTTTTTCCTGCTGTCAGTTTTGGTTATGCACGCCCCACGTCTGTTACGCCTCCGCAGCCTGCGCAAACTGCCTCCCAGTCAGGCAGAGTAAGGTCATCCACGGGTTACGCCTCCGCAGCCTGCGCAAACTGGGAGTTGTAGAGGTCCGCATAGAATCCCTGTTTTGCGAGGAGCTCTTCATGGGTCCCCTGCTCGACGATGTCTCCGTGATTCAGGACAAGGATCAGATCCGCATTGCGGATGGTCGACAGCCTGTGCGCGATCACAAAGCTTGTCCTGCCCTTCATCAGACGATCCATAGCGCTCTGAATCAGCTGCTCTGTACGAGTATCGACGGAGGAGGTCGCCTCGTCCAGAATCAGTACACTGCGGTCTGCAAGCATCGCCCGCGCAATGGTGAGAAGCTGTTTCTGTCCCTGGGACACATTTGTCGCGTCCTCATTCAGCACCAGATCGTAACCACCCGGAAGGGTACGGATAAAGTGATCAACGTAGGCAGCCTTTGCAGCCGCTTCGACCTCCTCGTCGGTCGCATTCAGTCTGCCATAGCGGATGTTCTCCCGAATTGTTCCGGAGAACAGCCATGTATCCTGCAGTACCATGGCAAAATGCTCCCTCAGCTCATGCCGGTCAAAGCGCCGGATATCCCTGCCGTCCAGGCTGATGGAACCGCTGTTGACATCGTAGAAACGCATCAGGAGCTTGACAATGGTCGTCTTGCCGGCGCCCGTCGGCCCGACAATGGCGATCTTCTGCCCTGGCTCTACATGGGCCGTGAAATCATGGATGATGATCTGATCCGGATTGTACCCGAACCGGACATGGTCGAAATCCACTTTCCCTGAGACCCTCCCCGGCAGGACTGCCTGCTCCGCGCGCTCATTTCTTCCGGCCGGCAGGACCGCCTGCTTCGCGCGTTCATTTCTTCCGGCTGGCAGGACCGCCGCACCGGCATCGTTTCTTCCACCGGCCGCCGCGCCTTGCCCGCTGGTCTGACTCGTATTTTCAACGGATTCGTTTTCCTGTGCTTCTGCAGCATTCTGACCAGCAGGAAGCTGGGTTTCCTCCTCCTCATCCAGAAACTCGAACACACGCTCCGCCGCAGCCGTCATCGACTGCACCTGGTTCAACACCTGCGCCATCTGTGCCAGCGGCTGTTTGATGTTCCCGACATACTGGATGAACGCCTGGATATCTCCGACCCCGATCACACCGCGGATGGCGAGCATGCCGCCCGAGATCGCGACCCCCGCGTACCCAAGGTAGCTGATGAAATTCATGACCGGCATCATGACACCGGATATGAACTGCGACTTCCACGCTGAATCATAGAGATCATTGTTTGTCTTCCCGAATTCACTCAGGACGACATTCTCCCGGTTGAAGGCCTTGATGACCAGCTGACCGGAGAAATCCTCCTCAATCTGCCCGTTGATCATGCCGAGCGATTCCTGCTGCCGCATGAAATACTTCTGCGATTTCTTCACGATGAAGGCAACCAGCACACCGGACACCGGGATCACGACCACCGCAATCAGGGTCATCACCGGAGATATGGTGAGCATCATCACAACGACGCCCACAAGGGTCGCGATGGATGTGATAATCATCGTGATGCTCTGGTTCAGACCTGTTCCGAGCGTATCGACATCGTTTGTGATTCGCGAGAGGACATCGCCGTATGGCCGGCTCTCAAAATACTTCATCGGCATCCGGTCGATCTTCTCGGCTATCTCCCGGCGCATCCGGTAGGCAACCTTCTGGCTGACCGTCGTCATGATCCAGCCCTGGACCAGACTGAAGACAGCTGATGCCAGATAAAGGCCGAGTGTCCAGAGCAGAATCCGTCCGATCTTTCCGAAATCGATCCCGCCAGTCCCCTGGACCTTCCGCATCAGCCCCTGCGCCAGCTCCGTTGTCGCATGTCCCATGATCTTCGGGCCGAATACATTGAACACCGTCGAGGCAGCGGCAAAGATCATGACTGCAAAGACAGCCGCCTTGTACCGTCCCATATAACGCAGCAGCTTACCGAATGAGCCCCTGAAGTCCTTTGGCTTTTCAACCACCTGGTTTCTGCCAGGTCCGTGCTTGGGTGCTGAAGCGCGCTGCCTCTTCCGGAATTCCTCCAGCTGCTGCTCCTTTGCGCGCTTTGCTGCCTCCTCCTCAGAGCCCCTTCCGAATCCGGAGGGCTTGTTCTTTCTATATTTATTCTGCATGGCGCGTTTCCTCCAGTTCCTTCTGCGAAAGCTGAGACGCCGCGATCTGCCGGTAAACCTCGCATGTATCAAGCAGCTGCGTGTGCGTCCCGCAGCCTACCAGCCTTCCCTCATCGAGTACCAGAATCTGGTCCGCGCTCAGAATGGTGCTGACCCGCTGTGCGACAATGATCTTTGTCGCGTCCTTCTCCTCCTCAGAGAGCTTCGCCCGCAGCCTCGCGTCTGTCTTCATGTCAAGCGCCGAAAAGCTGTCGTCGAAAACCAGCACCAGCGGATTCTTCGCAATCGCCCTCGCAATCGAAAGCCGCTGTTTCTGGCCGCCTGACACATTGCCGCCGCCCTGGGAAATGAAGCTGTTGTACTGATCCTCCTTCTCCATAATGAAATCGTCTGCCTGTGCGATCTGAGCCGCACGCCTGACCGCCTCATCCGGCGCGTCCGGTTTTCCGAACCGGATATTGGAGGCAACCGTCCCGGAGAACAAGGTTCCCTTCTGCGGCACAAACCCAATTTCCGCCCGCAGATCATGGAGATTCCGTTTCCGGATATCCACTCCGTCCACCGTGATCGAGCCCGCTGTGACATCGTAGAACCTCGGAATCAGATTCACCAGCGTACTCTTGCCGGAGCCTGTGCTTCCGATGATGGCTGTCGTCTCGCCCGGTCTTGCCGTGAATGTAATATCGTGGAGGGCATCCATTTCCGCGCCGGGATAGCGGAAGTTCACATGATCGAACCGCACAACCCCTTTCTTTTCCTGCGGGATCTCCTCACGCTCCGGATTCTCAATTGAGGATTTTGTGGAGGTCACCTCATGGATCCGCTCCGCCGCGACGCCTGCACGCGGCAGAATGATCGACATCGCAGTCAGAATCATGAACGAGGAGATGATGATCATCGCGTAGGTGATGAAGGAGGTCATGGCACCAACCTGCAGCGTCCCGGCATCGACGCGGTGCGCAGCCACCCAGGTGATCAGAACGCCGAGTCCGCTCATGACGAACATCATCGACGGCATCATGAAGGTCATGACGCGGTTCGTGAAGAGCTGTGTGCGCATCAGATCGGTGTTGGCGTCGTCAAAACGCTCCTCCTCTGTCTTCTCCCTTCCGAATGCCCGGACCACCATCAGTCCGGTCAGGATCTCTCTGGAAACCAGATTCAGCCGGTCCACCAGCTTCTGCATGCTCTTGAACTTCGGCATCGCCAGCACGACAAGCGTGAGGATGATGCCCACAATCACTGCGATCCCCAGCAGAATCACCCAGCTCATGTTGGCGTGGGACTGATAGACCTTCACGATTCCCCAGACTGCCAGCACCGGCGCATAGAGCACCATCCGGAGCATCATCGTTGTGACCATCTGGACCTGCTGGACATCATTGGTCGCCCTGGTGATCAGGGAGGAGGTCTGAAAATGATCCATCTCTGCGTTCGAGTACCCGATGACATTCCCGAAAACCTTCAGGCGAAGGTCTCTTCCGACGCCAGCGCCAACCCTGGACGCGACAAATGATACAGCCACGGCGGCCGCTCCCATCAGGAGTGCCATCAGAATCATCCGTCCGCCGCTGAGCCACAGATACTGCCTTTGTATCTTGTCGATATCGATCCCGGCTGCCTTGTCCGCCTCCGCGGCATACCGGATCGCCATCGCGCGCATGGTCTGGGAGCCCGTCTGACTGATGGTGTCCGTGATCTGCTTCTTCATCTGGCTGAGGCTGTCTTCGCTCATCCGGCCGCTGTCAATCATCTTCTGAATTGCCGGTCTTACATCGACATATGTAGATGTATTTCCCTTTTCATCCTCTGCCTCGAAGGTGGTGATATCCAGGCCATATGCATCGGCGATCTCCTTCGCTGACATTGAATCCAGACGGTCTGCCTGCTTCTTTGCAGCATCCAGAAGCGCGCCCTTCAGCTTCTGTGACTGAAGAGCGTTCTCTGCCTGGGTCTTCATCATCGTGCGGAACGATTCCTCCGACATATGCCCGAGCTGGTAAGCCATCACCAGCGGTGTCAGGAGGTCTCCATCCAGCTCCTTCAGCTTCTCTCTACTGAGGTTCTGAAGGGAATAGTGATCCCCGTCTTTCTCATAGGCACCCGTCCATACCCGTTTCTGCGCATCGTCCATGAAGATCTGCGCCGCCTCAAACTCTCCTGCCGTGATGCTGGACGGTGTGATGTGCTCAAGTCCTTTGTTCTGAATGCCCACATCGATGATGTTCTGCGTGTACTGCGGCATGGACATCTCGCAGAAGCCCTGGACAACCAAAAGCACAGCGAGCAGCAGTACAGAACGCCAGTACTGCTTCAGATTTTCAAATATGTATCTCATTCCGTTTCCCTCTTCAGAAAGCCTTTCTTCTCCTGTGCACGAATCACGCTGTCCGACAGACGGTACAGCTCATCCAGCAGGCTGCAGAGTGTCTTCACCTTCTCCTCTCCCATCCCGGTGATGATGCTGTCCAGCATGTCCCCGAACATGACGGTACACTTCTGCATTATATCCAGCCCTTCCTCCGTAAATGTCACAAGGGTGGTTCTCCGGTCCTTCGGGTCGAGACTGCGCTTCAGGATGCCGTCCTCCTCGAGGCCCTTCAAAAGCCTTGAGACGCCCGATGCCGGGATCCCCAGCCTGGCGACCAGATCGCTCACCCGAACTCCGCGTGAAGCGTCTCCCTGGCTGATCTCCCACGCGGCACTCATCAGCATCAGTTTTCCTCTGCTGATTCCGGGGAGGCTGAACTCTGAGCGCAGCCTCGGGAACTGGTGCAGCGTCCGCAGCAGTTCTTCTTCCAGCTGATTCAAATCGATTCTCCTTTGCATGTTTGAATAATTATTATCTCCGTTAATTATTATCTATGTTAAATATTAACGGTGATATGTATCATAAGCCTGCCGCTCCCTTCTGTCAATGCTTTTATTGCGGCAGAAGGAACCTGAGATCATCGAGATAGTCCTCGATCAGTGAGAGCGTTCCGTCCTCCTCCATCACAGCCGAGTCTCCGATTTCTTCAAACAGTTTTTCATTGATGGAATCTGCGACGACTGCCGGATACAGATGATGCGCTCTGATATACGATGCAGGATTCTCTCCTGCAAGGAGAATGTGCAGAATGTCAGTCTCCTCTGCAGAGAGACCGAAGGCTGCCTGCTCTGGCACGCGGCACTGCTGCGGTGCTACAACGACAGGCTCGGATGGCCGGGTGGCTTCATCAGCCGTGTTGTCAGCGGGCTGATGCGCCTGAGAGGCCTGCGCCGGCACTCCGTCAGCGGAGCCAGGCTGCCGGGCGGATGTCTGTGCTGAACCGGCCGTGTTGCCAGCGGGCTGATGCGCCTGAGAGGCCTGCGCCGGCACCGCGTCAGCGGACCCGGGCTGCCGGGCGGGTGTCTGTACAGATTCGGCCTGTTGGGGCCGGGGAGACGGAAAGGCTGCGGCCAAATCTGTTTCATCCTCGATGCCATCAAGAAGCTGATCTCTCGTATAATCTGCATCAGAGCGGATTGCGCTGAGCTTCCCCAGATCGAGCCGGATCTCCTGCCGGGCAGCCTTCGCCTGCTCCTCCGTCCGATCTCTGAGATACTCCTGAACCGTCCGTTCCACCAGCTTCCTCAGTTTCTCATCCAGCGTCCCCGGTTTCAGGTTCCGATACCTGACTGCCGCTCTCATCTGCCGCTCCGTTTCTCTGCAGACCTCCCCCAGTGTTTTCTGAAGAAGTCTGCTCCCGAACAGCCTCGGGAAATACTGCGTGATGGTCCAGTTTCCCCGCCGGCACCAGTAGACCAGAAGCGGATCCACAAGAAAGATGCGGTCCTTTTTCCGGTCCGCCGCCACATTTTCCCCGGATCTGACCCGGCTCAGCAGCCAGGGTCTCGTATCACTCTTCCCGGCCAGCTCGTCCGCGAGTGCACGTCCATGTTCTGACTGGTACATATCCGCCCAGGTGCGGTAGACGCGCACGAGTACCGCCTTCATATCCTCCTCGTGTGCCCGGAAAAACGCCGACTTGCTCCCCCTGTATCTGCCAAATTCGGATATGGACTCATAGAGCTGGTCTGTTTCCGCTTCCTGGTACAGCATCAGCGCAAGGATCCGCTCATCCTCCGCGATTTCCTTCTCAAAAACCTCTGCAACATATGATCTTGGAAGATCCGCCGTGATGACATAGTATTGCAGAGCTGTCCGGATGCTGTCCGGGTCGAAAACCGACTCCCCGTTCCAGCCAGAGTCTGTGTCCCCCATGCTTTTCAGGACCTGGAATCCATCCTCCGCTGATTCCTTCCTGTCCGGACTCAGTATCTCACGCATCCGCCTGCGGCAGACATTCACTGTCTCCAGGTACGACCGCTCCTGTTTTCCGTGTTCCTGGAGCCTGCGCTGCAACTCCGGCGCTCTGTCTGCCAGGATCATGCGCCGCAGTTCCTCGTCTTTTCCTCCCCAGATCTGTCTACTGCTCTGTGCTGCGTGTTCACGCACAGGCCGGATCTGTCTCCCGCTGTCACCCTCAGGATACCGCTGGCGAAGACTTTCGCGGTTCCTGTCCGGAATCGGTACATCTCTGTAGATTGGATTGTCTTCGCTCTGCATTCTGTCTGTAACCTCCCGTTTATCTTCCGCACCAGAGCATTCCGGATTTCAGCTCCTCTGTCTGTCCCGTCAAATGTCTACCCGGATATCACCGGCATTCCGATGCGCACGTATTCCTGATATTGTAGCCCCGCAGAACTCATCCCCGCAAGCCCGGGATACGCATGGACCTGCGTCAATCGTATGTCCTCCTGTCATCATAGACTGCGGTGGCAGGCGGTGGTCCTGACTTTATCCCATACCGTATGCTGATCCTGCGATCGCCCAGCTTGCGAAATCCGGAAATATTCTCTATAATGAAAACACCGTTATATTTTTCAAAGAATAACGAATTGTACACAGATTCGTTATATTTTTCAAAGAATAACGAATTGTACACAGATTCAGACAGGAGGTCGCATGATGAAAACACATTGGAAAGAGACTTTCAGAGCGGTTCTGCTCTGCACGGCACTTGCTTCCGGCTGTGTGCTGCCGGCAGCGGCAGGTGATACGGAACAGTCACAGGAAAACCCCGGCTCCGGAAAGACAGAGCTGACCGTGTTTGCGGCAGCTTCCATGACAGAGACGCTCACGAAGCTGGCGGAGACGTATGAACAGGAGCACCCGGAAATCACCATTTCCTTCAACTTTGATTCCTCGGGAACACTTGAAACACAGATTCTGGAAGGTTCGGATTGTGATCTCTTTGTTTCAGCCGCCCAGAAGCAGATGAATGAACTGGACAAGGATGCCGCTCCGGATACAAATCCGGACAACAACGACGAGCTTCTGGAAGGTACTCGAACTGACCTGCTTGAGAACAAGGTAGCCCTTGCCGTTCCTGACGGGAATCCGAAGAATATTCAAAGCTTCGATGATCTGGCACAGGGTCTGAAGGACGGTTCGATTCTGCTTGCGATAGGCAACAGTGATGTCCCGGTCGGACAATATACGCAGAAAATTCTGGCTTACTATGATCTCTCAGAGGAAGAGCTTGCATCAGCCGGCTGTATCACTTATGGTTCAAATGTCAAAGAAGTGACGGTACAAGTCTCCGAAGCCTCGGTCGACTGTGGTATCATATATCAGACAGACGCCTTCAGCGCAAAGCTGACCGTAGTCGATACGGCCTCAGCTGATATGTGCGGACAGGTCATCTATCCGGCGGCTGTTTTGAAGAACAGTGCCCATTCGGACGAAGCAAAGGCTTTCCTTGCGTACCTGCAGACACCGGAGGCACAACAGGTTTTTGAGGAAGTCGGCTTTACACCGATCGTGAAAGAAATGCTGGCTGCACAGAGCCAGCATCGCTCCCGGCATCGCGGCGGCTTCCCGGAAAGGATTGCTTTGATATGGTAGAGAAAGAACTCCCATCCTCGATCCTGTCCTGCAAGACATCCTACAAATTTTCCCTGCGGGACAAGAAGACAGGTGAGGTGCGGACTTTCATCATGGGGCCGGGACTTGCGGAGCTGCTGCACGGCGTAGAACGGCTCGGCTCCCTCCGCCAGGCCGCTGCCGCGATGGAGATGTCCTACAGCAAGGCGTGGACGCATGTGCGCCGGGCAGAGCAGATCTGTGGAGCGAAACTGACACAGCCGGCGGCCGGCGGCGAAGGTGGAGGAGGCAGCCAGCTCACAGAGGAGGGACAGTGGCTTCTCGATACCTATGACGCCTTTGTAAAGGAGGCCGATAAGCAGGTAAAGCAGCTCATGGAGCGGTACTTCACCCGCGACCTGCCCTTCTCCTGATCCGATCACCCCTGGCCGCTTTGCGCTGCCCTCCCCGGCACTCCTGGAACATGCGGCAGATACCAAGTCGCATCAAATGGGTCACTCCACCCACTTTACATAGCCTGGCTTGCGCGGTGCAGCCTTCGGCTTTTCTTCATATGAAGGATATCCAAGCGCCAGATGACCGATGCCCTCATATTCATCTCCATTCACCCCGGCCTTCTCCAGGATCTTCTTTCCTTCCTCGGTCTCAAACTCCTCCTTTGCCCTGTGGATCCAGCAGCTCCCGAGCCCGAGCGATTCTGCGGCAAGCATCATGTTGCCGAGAACAAGGCTGCCATCATAGATATGAGTCGGCCTCTTTTTCAGCGCCAGCACGATCAGGATCACCGGCGCACCGTAAAACGGGTCGGACGTTGTGCCCATGATCTTCGCATTCATCTCTGACAGCTCATCCCTGACCGCCTTGTCGGTCACTGCTACGATCACCGGGGACTGTCTGCCCATCCCCGTGGCTGCCCAGGTTCCTGCCTCCGCAACCGTCTCGATCAGCTCCTTCGGCACCATCTCACCCTCGTACGCCCTGCAGCTCCTGCGGGATCTGATTGCGTCCAGTACAACATTTGTCTCAGCCATTTTCATACCACCTTTCTGTTGATTCAATCTGCCATCACACAGGAAACACCTGTTTCTGTCCGCCTTCTCACAAGTCTCCCCCGGCCTCCTGCGGGGCCTCCTCCAGCTCAATCTGATCCAGCATCAGCTCCCGGCCGGTCTGTACATGCCCGCGGATGCTCCCGCATCTCGGACATCGGCGCCCGGGGGTCTTCTCCGGCTCATAGACGGTCCCGCAGTCCATGCAGGAAACGGTAACAGGCACCTCTGTAATCTTCAATACAGCCCCTTCCGCCGGCGTCCCCCTCGATGCCTCCGGAAAGTACTTTTCCAGATAACAGGGCAGAATTCCCGTCATCGCCCCGACACGGATGGAAAGCGATCTGAGCTTTCCGCCGCCCTCCCTCTGGGCCGCCTCACAAGCCAAATTCACCATCCTTACAATTGTACTCATCTCATGCATGTACGATTCTCTCCGATTGCCGTCCCGCTCTCCTCAGCAGATTCGCGGCAGGCCCTCTCCCTGCAGGACATCCAGCAGGCGTTTTCCGCCGATCTCGGTCTTCATGACCAGGATACCCGGCTCATCGCCGGTGACTTCCCCGACCTTCACGGCACCTGCGCCATAGCGGCAGCTGCGGATCAGCCGAAGTGCTTCCTCCGCCTCTTCGGCCGGGAGGATGCAGACAAGCTTGCCCTCGTTGCCCATATACAGAGGATCCAGACCGAGCAGACTGCAGAAATCCTGCACCTTTGCTGTCACCGGGATCTTCTCCTGCTCGATTTCAAATGTCCGTCCGGAGGTCTCTGACAGCTCCTTCAGAACGGTCGCCAGTCCGCCGCGGGTGATATCGCGGAGCGTATGGATATGAAGCCCTGACTGCACGAGCGCTGAGACAATCTCTGTCAGCGGCGCATTGTCGCTCTCAATATCTGTCCGGATACTCATCCGCTCCGACAGGATGGCTGCATGGTGGTCCCCCATGGTTCCTGAAACCAGGATGGCATCTCCGGTCTGCGCATTCCGCGCAGAAATGCTGACGCCCTCCGGCACAAAACCGACTCCGGCTGTATTGATCAGGATACCGCCCGCATATTTCCCGGCTGCATCCCCGGCACTCTTCTCCGCGATGCTTCCGTCAATCACCTTCGTGTCGCCGGCCACGATACGGATTCCGGCCTCCCGGGCTGTTTCCGCCATCGAATGCGCCATCTCCCGGACCAGGTCTATCTCCGTTCCCTCCTCCAGAATCCAGCCGCATGTCAGATATTTCGGAACCGACCCGCGCATCAGAAGATCATTCACCGTTCCGCAGACCGCCAGACGCCCGATGTCTCCGCCCCGGAATTTCACAGGCGTCACGACAAAGCTGTCGGTCGTGAGCGCGAGTCTCCCGCAGCCCGCGACAAGCGCGCTGTCCTCCATTTCATCCAGCGTCTGATCCTGAAACTCCGAGGCAAAGATCTGGTCGATCAGCTCTCCCGTTGCCTTCCCGCCGCTGCCGTGTACCATTGCTACTCTGCCGCTCATCTGATCCCTGCTTTCTCCCTGTTGAACCCACCTTTGCGCCGCCTGCATCTGCCGTTCTCTGATGCGGGCAGCTTTCTTCCCAGACTGTTCCTGTATCCTGTTTACCGTTTCCGGCCACCTTCAAACCATGTGCGGCAGCTGCCCTCAGGAGACACCATGCAGGCGCCCTGCGGAGTCAGCGGCGTGCAGACCTTGCCATGCAGCGGGCATGCTGTCGGCGGAATCTTCCCGCACAAGACCTCCCCGCACCTGCAGGCCTTGTTCTTCCGGACGTCTCTGCTCAGACCGCGGCTCCCGGCATCCAGCGCCGCATAGGGTCCCCGGAGCGCCAGCCCGGATCCCTCAATTTCCCCGATCCCGCGCCAGACGGCTGATACCGGTTCAAACACCTCCCGGATCTGAGTCTGCGCCTCCTCATTTCCGGCTCTGCTGACGACGGACGGGTAAAAGTTCATGACCCTTCCTCCCGACCGCTCGTTTGTCCACCGCGCAATTCCATAAAGCGCCTCGAGGATCTCGATTCCCTGAAACCCTGCGACAGCAAACGGAATTTCGTACTGCTCCGCCAGCGGTTCCCAGATCCGGCTGCCGGTCACGACAGACACATGCCCCGGCGCCAGAAATGCATTGACCGGTGCCCCGCTGTCCATCAGGGCTCTGATGACCGCTGGCATCGTCTTGATCGCTGTCAGAAGCTTTACATTCGGAATCCCGTCCTCAAGCACCTGCCTGGCCATCAGTGCATAGACAGGCGCCGTCGTCTCGAAACCGAGCGCCGCGAAGACATAGGTATGCGCCGGATCCTTCTTTGCGAGATCGATGGTGTCGAATGGAGAATAGACCATTCTTGCCTTCGCGCCGCGGCCTTTCGCCTCGCTGAGAGATTCCCGACTCCCCGGCACCCGAAGCAGATCTCCGAAGGTCGTGACGATCACGTCCGGCTGCAGGGACAGCTCGATCATGCGGTCAATATATGCAGACGGTGCCACGCAGACCGGGCAGCCCGGGCCTGAAATCAGGTGGATTCTGTCCGACAATAGCTGAGGAATCCCATATTTTGCGATCGCTCCCGTGTGACTCCCGCAGACCTCCATGATCCGAAGCTCCGGTCCGTCATAGCTTTTGAGATAGCTCGTGATCGTCCGAAGCAGCTCCGTGTTTCTTTTATCCATGATGCCCCGTATCTTTCTTTTCTGCCATTTCTCCCCGCACCTGCTGAAGCAGGCTATGTCCATGCCTCCCTGGCACAGGCTGCCATATCCTGCATTTTCCCTGCCCTGCGGTCTTGTTCTGAAGCTTTGCCAGACACAGAAGCCCGCAGGATCTCCCCGCGGGCTCTCATCCACTTCAGTATGCGCCAACCTCGGCGAAGATCGCCGACAGGTCGGTCATTTCATTCTGTTCCCTCTGCGAAAGCACCTGCAGGATACAGCCCGCGTGAACCAGCACATGATCCCCGGGCTTCACCTGCACAAGGCCGCACTTCGCCGTGACTTCATTGCCATGGAAATCCACGACGGCATCCCGGTCCTTCACAGAGAGGACGGTTCCTTCTGCTGCAACACACATGAAACAAACCCTCCGCCGTCTGACCTTACAGGTCTTCTTACTTTAACCCAAGCTTCTGAAGAACCTTCTCGCGGTTCGCCTCCGGCAATTTTGACAGATCCATCGTCTTGCCGTTCGGCAGCCTGACAATATCGCCTTCCAGCGTTGCCTTCCCTTCAGCCTCCGCCTTCGGCGCCGGTGCGGCATCAAGCCCGAGTTTTTTCAGGATCTCTGCCTTCTTCTCCGCCGGGAACTTCGACAGATCCATCGTCTTTCCGTTCGCCATCGTCACGATGTCGCCGTTCAACGTTGCTTTTCCGGCCGCAGACGCGGAGCCTGCTGCCTTCGGCGCTGCGGAAGGAGCCGCTGCCGGCTTCGGTGCCGGAGCCGGGCGCTTGAAGGATACCTCCTTCTTCTCACCCTCCGGTGTCTGATACCCGGGAACGAGATGCAGGCACTTCTTCGGGCACTTGATCACGCAGTAGCCGCATGCCAGACAGTCGAATCGGTTGATCGCCCAGGTCAGCTCCTTGCGATCGACCGTGATGGCACCCGTCGGACAGCTTCTCGCGCACATGGAGCAGGAAATGCAGTCCTCGATGTCAATCTCGATGTGTCCGCGGCTTCTCTCCGGGTACCTGATCGGCTCAGCCGGATAGTTTTTCGTGGCCGGTTTGGAGAAGAGGTTCTTCAGCGTTGACCACGTGAACGCCATGATTCTTGTTTTCGGCATGATATCCTCCTCATCTTTCTGTGCAGCTGATGCACGGGTCGATTGTCACAACCAGAAGCGGGATATCTGCATAACTGCAGCCCTTCATCGTCTCGCACATGCCCGGGATATTGGCGAACGTAGGCGTGCGAAGCCGGAAGCGGTTCAGAAACTTTGTCCCATTGCCTTCCACGTAGTAGATGGCCTCTCCGCGCGGCTGCTCAATCCGGATGAATGCCTCACCGTCCGGGTTGCCCTTGACCGGAACAGAAAGCTCTCCGTTCGGGATCTTCGCAATCGCCTGACGGATCAGGTCGATGGACTGAAAGACCTCGCGCAGACGAACGTCGCATCTCGCATAGTTGTCCCCGTCATTCGATACGACCGGCTCAAAGTCAAGCTCTCCATACGCCTCATATCCAAGCTGACGGATATCGCGGGCGACACCCGATGCTCTTGCATATGGCCCGCAGCAGCCAAGGTCATGCACCTGCTCCTTCGTCAGGACGCCGACACCTCTCGTGCGCTCCTGGACAGAATAGTCTGTCATGAAGGTCTTGTACACATCCCTCAGCTCTGCTTCCAGCTCGGAAAGGTTATTCAGAATCACCTTCTGCATATCCGGCGTGATATCCTTCAGCACGCCGCCGACCTTGTTGACCGAGTAGATCAGACGGCCGCCGGTCGTCATTTCCACAAGGTCGAGGTTCTTCTCACGAAGTCTCCAGCACTGGTAGAACAGATTCTCGAAGCCAAAGGCATCTGCCATCAGTCCTGCCCAGAGCAGATGGGAATGAATGCGGGCCATCTCACTCCAGATCGTGCGCAGATACTTTGCACGGATCGGGACCTCGACGTTCATGCACTTCTCAACCGCCTCGACATACCCGAGACCATGACCGAAGCTGCAGATGCCGCAGGTGCGCTCCGCAACATAGACGTACTCATTGAAATCTCTCTTCTTCACCAGATCTTCCAGCCCGCGGTGAATGAAGCCGATGGATGGAATGACATCCACGACCTTCTCATCCTCCAGGACAAGATCCAGGTGGATCGGTTCTGGAAGAACCGGATGCTGCGGTCCGAACGGGACAACGCTTCTCTTCTTCTCTCTCTCTTCCATCACTTCTCCTCCTTCTTTCCGGACGCAAGCTTCTCGTCCGCGGCAGCCTGCGCAAGATCCAGGTCGCTGTCAGCCCCGCTCAGGCTGATTTCCTGCTCCTGCTTCTTCTGCTCAGCCTTCGCGTCCTCCGGCAGAAACGGTGTCTCTGCCTTGATCCGGTACAGCTTGTTGTGGTAGTCCGGCTCGATCAGCTCGATCTTGACGCCAAAGAGCTCACGCATCTCATTCTCATAGAAGGAAGCGCAGGAATAAAAGTCATGGATGCTCGGAATCCTGTCCGCCAGATCACAGACAACGCGGAGCGTCTCATAGTCCAGCGTCTTGTCATCCGAAAATGAATAACTCAGCTCGTACTTGCCGTCTTTGTAGGAAGCGCAGGCCTGGGACAGTCTCATCCCGCGGCTCTTCATCGCCATAACCTCGCGGAGCAGGCCGTCCTTCTCGATGACGCGGATGGTTTCCTTCGGGGTGAATTTCGCGCTCATTTCTTCTCCGCCTCCTTGTCTCTGCTGCCTTCCGATGTCTTGGTGATTGCATCAAAGAAGTCCGCCGGATTGCCCTCTCTTGCAGCTGCGTCCGGATCGCTGAGATCGCGCTCCGACTCACCGTGTTCCTTCACATACTTGTCGTGCGCATCCGATCTTTCCTGGAAGATCTGGACAGCCTTGACAACACCGTCGATGATCGACTCCGGACGGGCTGCGCATCCCGGGACATAGACATCGACCGGAATCACTGTGTCGACACCACCGTTGATGTTGTAGCAGTCCTTGAACACGCCGCCGGTGCAGGCGCAGATGCCGACCGCAACAACCACCTTCGGTCTTGCCATCTGGTCATACAGCTGTTTCACGACCTCTGCCGACTGGGAGTTGACCCCGCCTGTCACCAGCAGGATGTCCGCCTGCATCGGGTCCGCCGTGTTGACGACACCAAAACGCTCGACGTCGTAGACCGGCGTCATGCATGCCAGAACCTCAATATCACATCCGTTGCAGCTCGATGCGTCATAGTGGAGCAGCCACGGAGATCTTTTTACTTTACCCATTTATCTGTACCTCCTGTCAGCGAACGAGAATCAGGATCAGCAGGTTCACGCCTGCCGCCGCAATCGTGACCGCCCATGACAGCTCCAGCATCTTTCCAGACTTCATTCTGGCACTCGTATTGTCGATCAGAATCTCAAGGAAATATGCAGCGAGAACCACCAGGATTGCCGCCGGAATACTCCATGGGCTTTTATTGATGATGAACAGCGCGATCACGCTGAGCATCAGGATGTTCTCGTACCACTCCGTGATCTGGAACAGCGCCAGATTCGAGGCGCCGAGCTCTGTCGTGACACCCTTGACCAGCTCCTGATGTGGATGGTGGGAGGTGCTCTCATCGAATGGCGACTTGCGCATCTTGATGGTCAGGATGAACAGAAATGCCGCAAAGAACCCGGGCAGCGCAACGATGGCAGAGCGGTCTGCCTGCACGATTTTCGCCGTCTCAAAGGTATCCTCCAGCAGATAGAAGCCCACCCCGGTCAGAAGAACAGCCGGCTCGCAGCACATCTCCTGGAAAAGCTCACGCTGGCCGCCGATGTAGCTGTACGGTGAATCCGTGACGACAGCCGCAAAATACAGGAAGATGCCGGCCGTCGAGAGCACGAAGAAGCACATCAGCATATCCGCGCCGGAATAGAACATGCAGCCGGTGAAAACCATCAGCACCAGGTAGGTGATCATCAGAAAGGTCTGCGAGTTCGTGACAACGATCCGCTGCTTTGCGAAAAGCTTCTGGACATCATAGAACGGCTGAAGGACCGGCGGTCCGACCCTCCGCTGCATGCGGGCAGAGATCCTGCGGTCAAGGCCGTCAAGAAGGCCGCCGAGCAGTGGCGCCAGCACAAGGTAAAGGATGATCATTGCGATTCTCATGCCACACCTCCCAGAACGATACAGAACATGACGACAATCACGGCTGTGACAGCAAGCTGGCACGGAACCATCAGCGCGTGGCGGCCGATCTTCTCCGTGAAGTAGTCATTTGCCATATGGAGCTTCTTCGGCTCGCCGAAGGAATCCGTGAAGGTATTGTCGTTGCCAAGGTTGATGCCGTTCATATAGGAAAGCTTCATATTTGTGTGAAGCCGCTTGCTCGAAGCATAGGCCATAAACGGCACCAGGAACACAACCAGGATCAGCACAACCAGCATGTTCAGGATGTTGCTGGAAAGCACATCCTTGTAGACGCCGAAGGTCTCATTCAGCAGCGGATGCACATACGTCGCAGATACCAGCGGGAACAGGGCGCAGAGCGCGACCATCGCGACCGCATGGACCGTGAGCGAGAACATCTCATTGTTCTTGGTGATATCCTTCACCTGGTCATTGTGCATCGTGCGGGACAGGATCTTTCCCAGCCACTTGGACCAGTAGAAAGAAGTCGTCGCGGAGCCGAAGACGATGAAGAGGATGACCATCACGTTCTTCGAGTCGACAGACGCCCTCAGCGCAGACCACTTGGAGATCAGCATGCCGAACGGAGCCAGGTACATACCCGCGATCCCGATGAACATGAAGACCGCCAGCTTCGGGAGACGGTACAGAAGGCCGTGCATATCCTCCAGGTTGCGGCTGTGCAGGCAGTTCTCGGTTGCCCCGACATCCTGGAACATCAGGGACTTCGAGATGGCGTGGAACATCATCAGGAACACGCCGGCCCAGATGGTCTCCGGTCTGCCGATTCCGGCACAGGCAACCATCAGCCCGAGGTTCGAGATCGTGGAGTACGCCAGAACCTTCTTTGCGTCGACCTGTCCGATTGCGATGATCGAGGTCATGAAGAAGGTAAAGCCGCCGATTCCGGCGATGAAGTAGCCCGTCGCCGTTCCGGCCATCGCCGGAGCCAGGCGGAACAGAATATAGATGCCGGCCTTGACCATCGTTGCAGAGTGCAGCAGGGCGCTCGACGGAGTCGGAGCCACCATGGCGCCGATCAGCCAGGTCGAGAACGGCAGCTGCGCCGCCTTTGTCAGCGCCGCAAATGCCATCAGCATGACCGCAACCGCTCCTGCGCGGCCGCCCTGCTGGGAGGCAGTGACCAGACCCTGAAGCGTTGACAAGCCAGTCGATGTCTCAAAGTAGACGATTCCAAACGCAAGTGCCGTTCCGCCGAGAAGGTTCATCCACAGAGCGCGGAAGGAATTGGTGACAGCCTCGTCCGTCTTTGTATATCCGATCAGCATAAAGGAGCAGACACTCGTGGTCTCCCAGAAGAAATCAATCCAGACCAGATCCGAGGAAAGCACGAAGCCGAACATCGCCCCGATGAAAACATAGACAACCATAAAGAAGAAATGTCTTCTCTCCGGCACCTCGGTGTGGTGCTGATGATATCCGTCCATGTATCCCATTGCGTAGATCGTGATCAGTCCACCGACGAAAGCCACGATGAGGCACATCAGAAGGGACAGGTGGTCAAGCCTGATATGGGCTCCGCCCAGTTCACCGAGATGCGCTTCCATGTTGACAATCATGACCGTCGGGACGATGGAAAGAACCGAGATCCAGTACTTCTTCGCCAGGATACACTTGATGGTCACGTAGATCATCAGTACAATCTCACCGGCAGTGATAAAGTGCGATGCAACAGGGACGTCGACGTACAGATCGACCGGACTTCCGCCGTTGCGGAAATAGGTGACGACCAGATCGATCGTCGCCGCCATAATGGCCGGTGTCGCGATGTACGCAATGCCCTTGCGAATCTTCTGCACATGAATACAGTACAGAAGAGCCCCGATGCACATCGGGAAGATGATGAGAAATGGAATGCTCCACCACATAATAAAAGGCCTCCATGCGTGGTTGACAGTTACCCGTTCGCCCGGCTCTGACGGAAAGGCAGCCAGCCGCCGCCCTCTTTCAGCCGAAACGCATACATAGTGAGTATAGCATGAATGGTGAAAAATATGTGTCTTTGTGAATTTTTCGTCATTTTGCTCTGAAAAAAGTACGCTGAGGGAACGCATGAAGCCGGGATAGAAGTCTGTTCCCGGGTATGCTATGATGGGTTGAACAGTACGGCAGCACGCGGAGACACAGACCACTACCTATGCAATTATTCAAACCGCTTCTTTCTCATATCAACTCCATTCTGCACCCGGTATCACAGTCATCCCTGCCGGCAGCTCACGCCCATCTTCTGAGAAGACTCCCTGTATGGGTACTCGCCTCTGCCCTGGCACTTTGTCCCGAGGCGCCCGGTCTCACTGGCAGAGCCTTTGCTTACAATGCAGGCAAAATCAGCCGTCATGGCCTGATCAGAGGCGATCTCTCCACCTGGACGCAGCGGGGCGACAGCTTTCCGCAGAACAAGCTTCTCTCCGTGAACGGTGATTCTCCGATCTCCTCGATGGGCTGCAGCTACTATGCCACCTTTTTTATGCTCTGCCGGATGGGTATTAAAAATCCTCTGACCGACACAGCCTGGCAGTTTGCGATGGAATGCAGGCGGAAGAAGCTTTCCCGCGAGGGAACCGGCTATTTTGATCCCCGGTCGATCTCAAAGCTGACAGGCGGCAGGGTCCAGTTCGTCGAGGAAGGGAATGATCCGGCCAATTACTATGAAGGCCAGACTGCCGTCCTTCAGTGCGCAAATCAGGACGAAGTCACCCGGCTGATGCGCCAGATGATAGAAAAGAAGGGATGGTTTCTGATCGCCTGTGTTGTCGGGGATGTCACCAACTACCAGAATGAGGAGTATTACTCGGAAGGCCACTACATCTTCATCGACTCCTTCCTGAAAGACGGAGACTTTCTGATCGGCGACTCCGCCTTCCCCGGGACCCGCTGGTCTGACAACTGGGGCGCCCACGGCGCAAGAATCGTGAAGCTCTATGCCTACCGCCTCCTGGATGAAAACGGAAAGCAGATCCGGCCATCCGAACGCCAGTCCATGTACATTGTCAGAAGCCAGGATGAGGACTGAGTCTGCAGTGACTTTCGCTGGCACAGCAGCTGTCTGAAACCGCAGTGCTGCCTGCCGATATCCGAATCCAGGCGCAATCTGTCAGAAGCCGAGGCAATTTTTGCTTGAAATCTGACCGAGATATGTTAGAATATTTTCTGCATCACTTTCGTGGAGAGATATCGAAGTGGTCGTAACGAGCCGCACTCGAAATGCGGTCGTCCATCTTTGGGCGCGTGGGTTCGAATCCCACTCTCTCCGCTCAAAAAGCCCATGGCATCTGAAGCCATGGGCTTTTCTATTTATGATTTTGTTCACTTCCGTCCCCAGCTTCGACCTGCCGCCGGAGTCTCTGTATTTCCTGCCGGCAGACTCCTCGCCATTCCCTGTTTCCATTAAAGCTGCCTGTCAAGTGCACTCCTGCTGCCAGGCAGGTTTCCCGCAGCTTTCTCCTGCTTCTCCTGTCGAAGCTTCTGGAAGAATTCGCTGAGCATCTGGCTGCAGGCTTCCTCCAGGATGCCCGTCGTCAGATCGACCTGATGGTTGAAGCCCTTCACCTGGAGCAGATTCATGACAGAGCCGGCGCAGCCGGCCTTCGGGTTCATGGCGCCGACCACGCAGCGGTCAATCCTGGACTGAACGATCGCGCCGCTGCACATCTGACAGGGTTCCAGTGTGATGTAGATGGTGCAGCCCTCCAGCCGCCAGTCCTGAAGCTTCCGGGAGGCTTTCCGGATCGCATTGAGTTCGGCATGGGAAAGTGTGTTGTGATCGGTGTTTCTCCGATTATATCCTCTGGCAATCACCTGGCCCTCTTTGACAATGACACAGCCGATCGGGACCTCCCCCAGCGCCTGTGCACGGCGGGCCTGCTGCAGTGCCAGCCGCATATAGTGTTCATCTGCTTTTCTCTGCCCGATGGCACGCTCTTCTTCCTGCTTCTGGCGCAGCTGCCTTCGCGCGATTCTGGTTGCGATCTTGCTCACCGGCAATCCTCCTGCCTGCTGATTCCTGTCTCCACTTTTCTGCCCAGCGCCATCGAAATGTCCTTCCAGCGTGTTGGGCCTGACAGCTGCGTGATCTGCATATCTGTCATTCCACATGCGAATTGGTCAGAGAAAAGGAGACTGATTGCAAAAATTCATGCTGCCGTCCATACACGGGGCTGAAAAAAGGGCAGCTCCCTGAGCTGCCCCTTCATCTTTACTCTTTAACCGTGCGCCTCGCTTCGACGGCTCCCCACGGACGGTACCTTCATAGTTAACTCGATCCAGGCGATCCCGCGGCACACAGAATGATCTGCTTAGTGCTGCTGTGTTCCCACCCTGACACGGTTCACAGGATCCTGTTGCGAGGGACCCAGACGTCAACATCACTTGTGAAGGGCTGCTCCGCAGAGAAACGGCCTCGGTTCGGCATGACCCCTGCTGTAGCGGATTGCAGGTACAGGGCACCGCTATCTCCCCGGCTGCACGGCACTTTTTACTATACCTGACAGAAAGCCGGTTTGTCAATTACTGCGTGCTGCTGACGTAGTCGGATCTCAGTCCAAGCTTCAGGCTGATATCACTCTCCTTGTACTTGCCGCCTTCTCCCTGCTGCGCCACCGTAATTGTGACCTTCTCGCCGCCCTTGTAGTACTGAAGAAGATCGGTCAGATCGCTCATACTCGAGACGGAGGTATCATCAAATTTCGTGATGATCATGCCGCGGGTCAGGCCTGCATCAGACGCCGGCGTATTGTCGCCGACATTCGAAATATAGATGCCTGCCGGCATTCCGTAGAGCTGCTGCACATCGGAGGTGACTTCCTCTCCGGTGATACCGATGTAAGCGGCATCCTTCTCATCGACCTTCGAGCGGGTCGTCTTATTCATCAGTTTCTCGATGATCGGAAGGGCCTTGGATGTCGGAATCGCATAGCCCATGCCCTCGACTCCATTTTCACCAGCCTTCGCAGAGTTAATGCCGATCACCTCGCCGCTCATGTTGAGGAGTGCTCCGCCGGAGTTACCCGGGTTGATCGCCGCATCAGTCTGGATCAGATCCTCATAGTTGACCTGTGTGCTGCCGTCCGTGACGGTGATATCTCTGTTCAGGGCACTGACGATACCGGTCGTGACAGACTGCCCGTAGTTCAGCGCGTTGCCGATCGCAACGACCTGCTCACCGACCTTGACATCATCCGAGTCACCGACATTCGCAACACGAATCTTCTTCAGCGTGTCGTCCGGAATATCCGACAGACTGACAGCCACCACAGCCAGGTCGTTGCTGGCATCCGTCCCTTTCACCTTTGCGCTCACGGACTGTTCATCGATGAAGGAAACCGTCAGCTCATCGCTGTCCGCGACGACGTGATTGTTTGTGACAATCAGAAGCTCATCATCGTTCTCACCCATGATGACACCCGTGCCAGCCGATTCACCCTGTGCCTCGTACGTCCTGCCGCTGAACCAGTCCTGAACCTTCTGGACAGACATATTCGTGATCGAAACCAGCGCCGGCATCGCATCCGATGCAACCTCTGAGACACCCGAATTCTCCGCCTGCTGCTGTGTCACATCCGGCTGATCAGCCTTCGCGATGTTCCCGGTCGGAAGCGCCGCCGCGACTTCCGTCGCACCCTGGGAAGAACTGTCTGAACTGTCTGAACTTCCTGTGCTTTCCGCCTGATCCTCAGAGGAGGCCTCCGTCTCCCCTCCGGCAATCTGGAGCTTTGCCCCATTGTCATTTGCCTGCAGCATCGTTGTTCCGCCGGCAAATGCACCGATCGTTGCAGCCGCAATCAGAACCGCGAATAATCTCTTCTTCATAAATAACAACCTCCTTTGTGTCCAGGTATTTCATCTTCTATGTGTTTCGGGAACATCATCTGTCTGTTCCCTTTTCCTGTTTTCTGAGTCCTATCATAACGGCTGTGTTTGTTCGAATTATGTCACAAATTTGGAAAAAATGTGAACACCGTCACAGTCTCACACAGATCTCCGACCGGAACCAGTTATCACCGGACGTAAACTCCGCCGCCCCACCGTGCACCTTCGCCAGAGACCGGACGGACCGCAGACCGATGCCCTCCCCGCTTCGTTTGCTGGACAGATACCGGCCGTCCTGCGGCTGCACCGTCCCCCCGCAGCTGTTGTCCATCGAGATGAACAAGAGTTCCCCATGAACCTTTGTCCGGAGCCTGACCCACTGTTCACCCTCCGTCATCCGCCGGCAGGCTTCCTCCGCATTCTCAAGCAGATTGCCCAGAATCACACACAGGTGCGCATCACTGATATGGGGGTTGACCGCCGGGATCCGCACGCTGACCTCCATACGGATCTGGTCACTGTGCGCCAGCGCGGCGTAGTAGCTGATAACCGCATTCACCATACTGTTTTCACAGTAGCGGGTGACTGTGCCGGCAGGGATGGCCTGATCCAAGGATTCGATGTAAGCCGCTGCCTCCTTGTCCTTTCCGTCCTGCAGAAGCTGCCGCAGATTCAGCACGCGGCCTCTCTCCTTCTGGATCTCCACCGACTGCTCCAGCATTTCTATGTCATGCGCCAGCTCCAGATTCCTGTACCGAAGCTCCATGTTCCCCCGCACCTCCACGCAGCCGACAACCAGAATGATCAGGCAGAAAAGCTGAAGTCCGTTCTGAAACAGGATCGACTTCTTTTCTGTAAAAGCCACATAATAGTTTAGAAGCTCCAGTACAGAGGTAAACGCCAGAACAAGAATTGCAAGAAACATGGCAATCGCCGACCTGTTCTTCTTCTGGATTCCGATATACAGCATGTAGGCAGCGATAAGAATCAGATCAGCAGGCAGAAGGATGTGGAAGAGATACAGGCTCCGCGTAAATGGAACAATTCCGGCAAGCTGCAGAAACAGGCTCCCCAGAACCGCGGCCTCCAGGATCCACCGGAGCACACTGAGAAACAGGCTGTCTTCCATCTTCGTGAACTTTTGCACAAAGACGATCAGTGGCAGCAGCATGGCATACATACCTGTGAAGGCCAGAATGTATAGAAGTGCCGGTCTGTGCGTCAGATAAACGCTCATTGTGTTTTCCGAGAACTCCCACATACCCGCCAGCACTATCAGGAGACCCGGCAGCGCCAGCCTGAAGCCATGCTTCTCATAAGTGATATATAAGAGGGACAGGCCACACATGACAATCCCCGCGATGATAAACAGCAGAGAAGATACCCACGAATACCCGTACCGCTCAAACAGATATCGCAGAACGGCATCCCCCGATCCAGTCACCATCGGATGCAGGACGAGGGAAGACCGTGATTTCGGGGACGTATAGACAAGTTCTACATGGAGCAGATGCTCATCTCTGTGAGCCGGAAGCTTCACGGAAAACGCACCCGTCGGCGGATCCGGCATGTAGGACGGCCAGGTTCCCTGTGTCCCGTAGCTGTAAATCAGCTGATCGTCCGCATAGATGTCGACCGGGGAATATACCGGATTCAGAAATAGCATGCTGGAGCCATCGCTCTGAATCCGGAAAGAAACTGTTACCGTCGTCCCGCCCGGGAGATTCCCGATGGTCCCCGGAAGCGTAACCTTCTTCCAGGATGCGCTCTTTCCAGTTCCAATCCGGACACGGACATTCCGCACCAGATTCCAGTGATTCTGCTGGACCGTCCCGATGCTCTGCCGGGCTCCCCGGATCTGAAAGAGCAGTGCCAGGAGCAGTACCGAAAACAGGCTTACAAAAAAGACCGGCTCCAGCCAAAAAACCTTCCGGATTCCGGATCGGAAACTGTTTTTCCCACCAGCTCCCTGACCCTGCTGGTCTTGTTTTTCCCTGATACAGTGTCTCCTGTGTGCCGGATGCCACCCGCCCATATCCTGCCCTCCTGCCGCCTTGTCCGATTCTTCCAGTTCATCCGATCTACTGTCCATCCGGCAGTGTCCTGCCCGCACAGGTTCCCTGATCCATCAAGACCTGCCTGTCACGGATTCTCCCGCAGCTGCGCGAACATAAAGCCCCTGAACGCCCGGACCGCCTCCCTGGTACTCTGCCTGCGGACGTAGACAACTCCGCCCTCGCTCATCACAAAAACGTTCAGATCCTCATCGAAGTCCTTCACATGCGCCAGGTTGACCAGAAAGCTCTTGTGGCACCGGTAAAATGGAGGACAGGGGACGCTCTGTTCCACTTCGTCAAGTCGTCCTCTGGACGTCAGCTTCTCCCCGCCAGTCAGAAAATAGTTCAGGTTCCGATTGTTCTGCTCTATATACCGGACCTGCCGGAGCGGCACCTTCCGTTCCCGCCCGTCTGTCCGGATTGTCAGGGAAGGCAGATGTGCTCTCATCTTCTCCGCCACGCAGAGCAACTCCTCCACCTCTTCTTTCTTCGGCGGCTTCACCAGATATCGAAGCACATGATAGTGATAGGCTTCCAGCGCAAAATCACCGCTCCCGGTCAGATAGGCTAGCGGCACCTCCTCGTCTGTCTGGCGGATGCCCGCCACCGTCTCAATCCCTCCCATTCCCTTCATATAAATATCAAGCAGGACAAGGTCATATTTTCCGGTATAGAAAGATTTAAGAAGCGCGCTCCCCTCCGGAAAATAGTCAATATCTTCCACTTTTCCGCTCTCATTGAGGAGGTGCTTCAGCATCTCATATTCCGCCGGTTCATCCTCACAGACCGCCAGCTTCAGTCCCATCCCCATGGCCGTTCCGTCTCCTCCAGTTCCCCGCGATGCACCATCATCAACCGCTGCAAGCGGATGTGCCGGGCAGCCTTTCGCCTGATCCCATCGGTACATTTTCCATTCGTATATACTGGATTTCATTATATCAGAGATACCATACGCGGGAAAGCGATCATACTTTTTGTCAGTTGTCAAGTCCCATTTTCAGCAATTATGCCGTCCTCTTCGGGACTTTTTTCAGCACATGGAACCCACTATACTCTGTTTGAACCTTGAATCAGAAATCCGGCGGGCAGGCATCGGCAGACCGCAAGAGATCCCGCCGCCATACAAAGGAGGAATAATGCAGATGATGAGGAAAAGACTTGCAGTGATCATGCTCGCAGGAATGATGATGGGCATCAGCCCGGTCGGCGCGATGGCAGCGGAGACAGAGGTCACCACGGAGAGCAGCGCAGCGGACATCGTTCTCAGCTACGAGGACATGGATCCGAATGCTTATGAAGGAACCTGGATTTCCACCGGACTGGGATTTGATCTCTATCTTCCGAGCGACTGGGATGTTCTGGAGGTCTCGGATGAGAACGCCAAGCAGGGCATTGTTTACCAGGCTGCAGATTCCGCGAAGGGCTGGAACATTGCTGTCTCCTATCATGAAGGCATGCAGGTTACTGTTGACGACATCTACAAGCAGCTGGGAGACGCTGGCTACAAGTCGCTGTACAAGATGGATCTGAACGGCATCCCTGCAGTTGGATTCGATATCGATGACCAGAAGGTCAGCGGTGTTGCATTTGCAGATACCGACGGCGGTATGTACACCGTCCAGCTCGGACCGAATGACGACAAGGACTTCGAGCCGATCATGAAGAACATCTTCATGTCCATCAGCCCGACAACCGCGGAGTCAGAGGCGGAGACAGAAGCATAATTTCTGTCCGGCATCCGCCGGATCGCTGAATAAAGGGGGACTGCACTAGTCTGGTGCGGCCCCCCTTTTCTCTTGTCAGCAGCCGGTAAGCCTCCCGGGCTCTCTTCCTGCTGCTCTGATTTTATTCATCTGCCTTTGTTTCCCGGCTGTTTTCCGTCTCCTGTTCTGTCTCTGCTTTTCCTGCGTCTCCCTGCCTTTTTGCGCCGTCTTCCTCTTCTGTATCCACAGCTGTCAGATATTCCATCTTCACCAGGCCGGTCTTCCCTTCATAGAGAACATGCGCCCACTCGCCGTTTCCCTTTGTCACTTCAACCTTGCCGCCGGCCTTGATGGAGCCGATCACATCGCTTTCCTCGGAGTGGCCCGCACGGATATTCAGGTTTCCCTCTCCGTCGAAGACATACTCGCCCTCGAAGGAATCATTGCAGCCCTCCTCATCTGGCTCATCCTCTGCGCCATACCGCTGCCAGTAGACGTTCTTTGCCAGATAGCCTCTCGTGATACCTCTCGTGTGTGCACTGTCCGGCATCTCAAAATGCGTGCACCAGAAATATCCGGCATCGTAGGCGCCCTGCGCGTCATCCGAGACCGCCCTCAGCGCATTCAGCGTCACGCTGTAGCCATGCTCCAACTCCCACTTCATGTACGACAGCTGGCCCTCAAGCGTCTGCCAATCGGATGTATAAGCGCGAAGTGACGTCCAGCGGCCGTTGTGCCACTGACAGACGCCGACCGATGTCCCGCCGTCCCCCAGCGCATTCGTCCGGAATCCGGACTCGCAGTACATGTTTGCCAGGATGCCACAGGCCGCAGCCCTGTTCAGCCCCAGCTCGTTTACACAGTAGTCAAAAACCTTCTTCTCGTTCACCGTCGGCGGGGCGGATGCAATCATCTCAACCGCAACACCTGGGTTCTTTTTCACCTCGATATATGGCATATCTGCCGTGAGGCTCATGCCCCGCACGACGTACTTTCCCTCGTCAAACGCCGGCACAAAGATGAAATAACTGCCGGAGGAGGACCCGTAGTCTCCCTCTGCACACTTCCAGCTTGTCTTCAGTGTCACCGGTTTGCTCTCGCCGACAAAGTAGACATCCACTGTGGACGGGAACTGGGACTCAAGCATCTGCAGAGATGGCTTGTTCCCCTCATCATAGGTCACGCTTTTCACAAGTCCCGTCCTGCGATAGCCGGCGATCATTTTTTTCGAAGACTTCTTCTTTCCGCTTTCTTCGGCAGGAATTCCGTCCCTGGACTGGATATTTGTATTCTGATCCTCAAACAGGCTTCCGTCAGACTGGGCGCTGTCATCCTGAACAGTGGACAGAGAGGATTCCCCGGTCGAGGCATCCTCCGCTGCAACCTCATCCTCCGCATATATGCTCATGAAAGACGGTCCGGCTGTGGAGAGCGGAAGCGCCAGAAGCACCGCGCAGGACAGTGTCAGGATCTTCTTCTGAATTCGTATTGTATTCAAGGTATATTCCTCCTGTAGAGGTCCCATTATAGCACAGGCAGGAAGGATTTACACTTCCACCTCCAGATAAGCTCTCCCGGTGTATGGAGGGAGTCCGATGGGCTTCGCGATGGATTGCACCTTCCCTGTCACCCTTGTTCCGCCGCCATATCCCTCATCATCCGAATCAATCAGAAGCTGAAGGCCAAGGGTTTTCCCGGCTCCTGCTGAGGCAGTTCCCTGCTCTTCCCTGTACAGGAACTCCTGTCTCTGATCTGACAGGTTGAACACACACAGGATCGTCTGGCCCATCGTCCTGCGCTCGAAGGCGTAGACAACATGCTCCGTATCATCGGCAGACAGCCAGTGAAAGCCATCCTCCACATAATCCTCCTGCCACAGCGCCGGGTACTTCAGATATAAAGCGCCCAGATCCCGGAAATAGCGGTGAAATGCATCATGAACCGGGTATTTCAGCAGCATAAAATCCTGCTGCCGCTTCTCATCCCACTCACGGAACTGTGCAAATTCATTGCCCATGAAGTTCAGCTTCTTGCCCGGGTGCAGGAACATGTACAGATAAAGTGCGCGCGCCTGTGGGAATTTTCTGTCATAATCCCCCGCCATCTTCTGGATGATCGTCGCCTTCCCATGGACCACCTCGTCATGAGAAAGCGGGAGCAGATATCGTTCGTTGTAGAAATAAGCCATCGAGAAGGTCAGCTTGTGATACTCCTGCCGACGGTAAGACGGATCGGTCCGGAAAAAATTCAGTGTGTCGTTCATCCAGCCCATATCCCACTTATAATCAAAGCCCAGGCCGCCCTCCGGGACCGGTTTTGTGACACCTGGATATGCCGACGAATCCTCTGCAATCAACATTGTGTCCGGATACAGCCGCTTCAGCCCGCTGTTCATCTTCTTCAGGAATTCGACCGTATTCGTGTTGACGCCGCGCCGCTCGTCCCCCATCCAGTAGATCAGATTGCCGACCGCGTCAAATCGCAGTCCATCAAAATGATACTTGTCCAGCCAGAAAGCGCTGGCGGAATTCAGAAAGCTTGCGATATCTCCCCTTGAATGGTTGAAGTTGCAGCTTCCCCACTCACTCACGTTCACCGCGTCATTCGGGTATTCATACAGCTGCGTCCCATCGTAGCGGGCAAGCGCGTAATCATTTGTCGCAAAATGAACGGTCACGATGTCCAGGATCACGCTGATATCCGCCTGATGAAGCCGGTCCACCAGCTTCTTCAGTCCATCCGGTGTGCCATAGCGCGAGGTCGCACTGAAAAATCCGGTTGCCTGATAACCCCAGGACTCGTCCGCCGGATATTCATTGAGCGGCATGAGCTCCACCGCATTAAAATGATTTTCCTTCAGGTACGGGACCAGGAGATCTGCGATCTCCTCATACCGGTACCAGCCGGAGGAGACATCGATGCCCTCCCCCCGCTCCTTCGCCTCATCGAGCTTCCTGGCCAGCTCCTCCGGATCGTCCCTGCGCTTCCAGGAGCCCAGGTGAAGCTCATAGATGTTGAGCGGCTTGTCAAAGAACAGCGGCTGACCCGGCCGGACAGTCACATCTCCACTGTCTGTAAAGCTGTTTGCATCGACCGCCCCGGTTCCAGTCATGCCGGCTCTGCCGTTTCTGCGCCGTTTCATATAGGCGCCGTCGCGGAACCTGTAAGCATCCATATCCCAGATGATGGACGCCGTCTCCGGGCGGAGCTGAGAGCTGAAGGCATACGGATCGGCATGATCATGCGTCCCGGCTCCGGAAGTAATCTGAAACTTATACATCTGCCCCGGCTTTGCCTCCGCAATCTCTGCCTCAAAAAACTGGCCATTCAGAATCCGGTGCATCGGTGTCCCCCTCCAGCCGTTGAACGCCCCGATCACGGATACCTCCCGAGCCGATGGCGCGTACGTTCTGAACACCACACCCGATGGTGTCACATGCGCACCTAAGAATTCATAGAGAGAAAACTCCTGCCCGTCATAGAATTTCTGAAGATCCATCCTCCACCTCCAAAAGGCCTGTTTACAACTGTATATATCATACCCGAAAGCACACAGGCCAGCAACCGATATGTTCGAACATGAATGTGGAATTCCTGTGAAAACAGTGGCAGAATAGATCCTATGCGCTATAATAGCAGTGAATTCTGATGAAAATCTTTCATATGGAGGAGGTATATATGTACAATTTCACACTTCAGATGCCCACCCGGATTCATTTCGGGAAGGGACAGATTTCTCACCTGAGCGAGCTGAAGGAAAGCGGCAGCAAGGTTCTGCTCGTGTATGGCGGCGGAAGCATCAAGCGGAATGGCATCTATGATGCTGCCATGAAGATTCTGAAGAAAGCAGGCCTGGCAGTCGAGGAGCTTTCCGGCGTCGAGCCGAACCCGAAGATTGAGACCGTCAGAAGAGGCGTTGCGCTCTGCAAGGAAGACGGCATCGATATGGTGCTGGCCATCGGCGGAGGAAGCACCATCGACTGCGCCAAGGTTGTCGCTGCCGGCGCAAAGTACAACGGCGATGCCTGGGATCTGGTCATCCACCCGGAGAAGATCCAGGGTGCTCTTCCGATCTATTCTGTCCTGACGCTGTCAGCAACCGGCTCCGAGATGGACGAATTCGCAGTCATTTCCGATATGACGAAGAATGAAAAGTGGGGAACCGCTGCTCCGTGCCTGAAACCGGCGATGTCCGTTCTGGATCCGACCTACACCTACTCCGTCTCGAAAAAACAGACGGCAGCAGGAACCGCAGACATGATCAGCCACACCTTCGAGAATTACTTCAGCTTTGAAACCGGTGCTGATGTCCAGAAGCGCTTCGGAGAAAGCCTGCTGAAGGTCATGTTCAAGTATGGTCCGGTCGCACTTCACGAGCCGGAGAACTACGATGCCCGTGCGAATCTGATGTGGGCGGCCTCCCTCGCAATCAACGGGCTGACCCGTGTCGGCAACGCGCCCGCATGGTGCGTCCATCCGATGGAGCACGAGCTCTCAGCGTTCTACGACATCACCCACGGACAGGGCCTTGCGATTCTGACTCCGGTCTGGATGGAGCACATCCTCTCCGACAAGACCGCGCCGATTTTCGCCGAGTATGGCCGTAATGTATGGGGCATCACAGCTGCCGACGATCTGAGTGCCGCAAAAGAAGCCATCGAGAAGACCAGAGAGTTCTTCTTCACAACCATGGAGCTTCCGAAGAACCTCCGCGAAGTCGGTATCACCGAGCAGACTCATTTTGAAAAAATGGCTGAGAAGGCCGCTGCCGGCTGCGTCGGGTGCTTCGTCCCGCTGAGCAAGGAGGACATCATCGAAATCTTCAAGGCAGCGTTCTGATCCTGACACTGGTTGATTTGGCCTCTCAAAAATCAGACTCTTAAAAATAGGAAAAGACCGCCCCCGATCCGGAATCGTACAGTGATATGCTACCCCCAAGTAGGACAATGAAATATAAAACCTACTTGGGGGTATTTCTATGTCTAGGAAAAGCAAAATTGATCCGATAGAAAAAGTAAAG
>CACWKX010000021.1 GCA_902761585.1 uncultured Lachnospiraceae bacterium | reverse complement strand
TTTGTGGATAACTCAGTCCGTTTTGCTGATGAAATGCCGATTACCAAATTTCGAGAGGTAGATTTCATTCGTAATTAACCCTCATGAATAATTCAGGATAAATGTTTAAACAGCTCCTTTTTATTTGAGCAGTTCTGTAATTGACGCTCTTAATTTCTTATGTTAGTATTTTGAAAGGCTTCAGCAGAAACGTCGCTGGGGTATCCGGTAAAGGAAAGTACAGGCAAAGGGGTGTGTTACATGGTTAGTCAGAAAATCAGCAAAACTCGTGAAGACGGGATCGGGGAAGTCATTCCGCAGATTGTTCAGACGGCATGTGCGTTTAAGAGCGTGATCACATTCGAAGTGAACGACAAGCATGTCAATGCAAAGAGCATTATGGGTGTCATGGCTCTCGCAAGCCAGAATGCACCGCAGCTTCAGGTCACGGCCGATGGTGAAGATGAAGCAGAAGCTGTACATGCAATTGTCAAACTGATCAGTTGACAAAAAAGTACTTGACATTCAGCGCTTCCAGCAGTAGTATACATTTTGTTGTCACGAAATGTGTGCGTAGCTCAGCTGGATAGAGCGTCTGGCTACGGACCAGAAGGTCGCGGGTTCGAATCCTGTCGCGCACGTTGGAAAGAGACATCTGTTATGATACAGATGTCTCTTTTTTTGTGAAGGTGCCGGGTCAGAAGCCATGCTACAAGTTTACACGATATTCCTTACGATTCAAATCGCCACGATATCGATACGCATCAAAAAAGATTCCCCGGAGCAGCTGCACTTGACAGCCCTCTCCGGGGAATCTCTTCCGCCTACAGCCGCTTTACCACAATATTCCGCAGCAGGGAGCCGTATTTGTTTCTCACTGCCGCTGTGAGATACCCGAGCTTCAGGCAGTTCTCCATACTGTACGGATTTTTCGGGGAGACCGTTCCGACTGCATAGTGGAATCCTCTTCTTCTCAGCTCCTTCTCCGCTTCCATCATCAGCATCCGCTGGATGCCGTGTCCTCTGTACGCCGGCAGGACGGCAGCTGATTCCATATGCGCCGTGAACGGAAGCTCTCTGTCCGGAAGACCGGCATCCCTCCCAAGGTTCTCCGGTCCATTTCCCGGAATATGCACAATCAGGAAACCAACCACTCCGCCGTCGCACTCTGCAAGCTCCGTAAAGCCCTGATCTTTGATATGTCGGCAGATAAACGCCTCATCGTCTGTCACATAGATCTCCGGATCCTCCAGATTCTTTGCGACCGTCTTCATGATGTTCGCGATGGAAGCAGCATCCTCCTCCATCGCCATCCTGATTGTAATGTGAGTCATAAAGTCCGCCTTTCGTTACGCACTCTCCGCAGATGCTTCGTTCCTGAAGCCGGATTTTTTTCTTCCGCTTGTCGATATGAGAATCAGCATCGCAAAAACAGCCGCAAATCCAATCGCATCATAAACGGTGAAACGGCCTCCGAAGATGGTATAGGTAATGACAGCCGCCGTAACCGGTTCCGAGAAGCCGTACAGGATCGCTTTGTCTGGCCCGATCATGGACACCCCTGTCATGTAAAAGGTGAATGCAAGGACATTTCCAACCAAAACAACAAATGCAATCCCAAAAATGCCTGCCGGTGACGGAATATAATGGAAGGTCCACGGGCGGAAAAGGGCAAAGAAGGATGCCCCTCCGATCAGAAATGCCCATGTCTGGAGCACAGCAATCGGATATCTGTCCATAAAGGACTTCGGTACTTCATTATAAAGAGTAACCATCAGCGCGCAGCCGATCCCGGTCATGACAGCCCTGGGCGATACCGGTACCGAGTCCAGCCGCCCATGAGTCGTGATGAGAAGGACTCCAGCCAGTGCCAGAATGATTGCCACTGTTTCCCGTGGTTTCGGTTTTCGCCTGGATGTGAGACAGGCCCAGGCAAGGATGAAGATCGGCGAAAGATCCTGAAGAATCGTGGCTGCCGCGGCGCTAGACCACTGAATCGTCTGGAAATACAGATACTGGCAGATACAGACCCCTGCCGCGTAAGTCAGGATCTGCCGCACATCCTGAGCATTCGCGAATACCTGAAACAGCTTGTCCCGATGCCGGATCAGGCAGTACACAAACAGAATGACGCCGGCAAGCCCCAGCCTGTACGGAACCAGCCAGCGGCTGTCCATTCCCTGATAGCGAAAGAGATACTGCCCCATCGAGCCACTCAGTCCCCAGCAGATTCCGCCGCCTGTGGCAAGAACCGCACCGACAAGCTCTTTCTCTGCTCTCTTTTTCTGACTTCCTGCTGCTCCGTATTCTACCTTTTGCAATCCTTCCTGTCCCATAAATATCCAGCGGTCACCTTCACAAAAAAGGCCGCGGGATTTCCCGCGGCCCCTCTCTACGACATCCATCGGCTGCAGATTAAAGTGCAATCTGTCCCTTCACATCATCATTCAGAACATAGTAGGCAGTATTGTCATCCGTGTTGACATACAGGCTGACCTTCTTCAGCTCAGCCGCCTTTCTTCCGAACTTCTCTGTCCAGTCCTTCTTCGCCTGACCCATCAAATCGCTGACCAGGATATCCTTCCCGGCATACTGAACGGAAACGGACTCCTCCGGAGCTGAAGCCTTTTCTGCTGCTTTCTTCACTGCAGCCGTTTTCTTCTCTGCCTTTTTTACCGCAGTCTCTGCTGCAGCCTTTGTCTCCTCAGCTGCTTTCTTCACAGCGGATGCAACAGCTGTCTTCGTCTCCTCAGCTGCCTTCTTCACATTCTCGGCTGCTTTCTCTGCCTTTGCAAGCGCCGGCTTCTCGACAACCTTCGCCGCGGTCTTCTCAACTGCCGCTTCCTTCACCTCTGCTGTCTGACTCTCTGATGCCTTGACTGTCTTCTCTGCAGCCGTCTTGCTCTCTGCTGCTTTTACAGCCTTGGAAGCGGATGACTTTTTCTGAACATTTCTCATAACTGTACTCCTCCTGAAACATATCATACAATGAATCTGTTCTTTGTCATGCGTTCACATTCGGCATCATACAACGAAACTGAAGCGAGTGCAAGCCTGCTTCCTACAAAATAAGCCCTGAATCGTCCATTTTACAGCAATTTCTGGTATAAACGAGTCCGTTCAGAGCGTCATGTGGGCCTTTCCTGCCTCTGCCTGTCTCTGCAGCTCTCTGCGGATCAGGCGGTTTTCCTCTCTCTCCAGCTCCGGGTCCTGCGCCAGGATTTTCCCTGCTGCCTCTGAAGCCTCCTGCATAATCCCAGCATCCTGATATACGTCTGCAAGAAGGAACGAAAGTTCCCCGCTCTGTCTCAGGCCAAACAGTTCCCCTGGTCCTCTGAGTTCCAGATCTTTTCTGGCAATTTCAAATCCGTCATTGGATTCCTTGAGGATCTGCAGCCTCTTCTTTACAGCATCGCTTTCACTGTGATGCATCAGGATACAGTAAGACTGGTCTTTTCCTCTGCCGACCCGTCCCCGGAGCTGGTGCAGCTGCGCCAGCCCGAACCGTTCACAGTTTTCGATCATCATGACGGTCGCGTTCGGTACATTCACGCCGACCTCCACAACGGTGGTCGAAACCAGGACTTTGATCTCTCCGTCGAGAAACCGCTGCATGACAGCATTTTTCTCCTCATTCTTCATTCTTCCATGCAGATACTCTACCCGGATATCAGGCAGGTACCGTGCAAGCGTCTCCCGGAGCATGTCTGTATAATCAATGACATTCTCTGCCTCTATTTCTCCGCTTCCGGATTCCTCCACCATCGGGCAGATTACATACGCCTGGTGACCCTCCTTCACCTGCGAGGCAATGAAAGCGTATGCCTTTGGCCGGTAAGAGGGGTCGACAACCGCGTTTTTCACCGGAAGGCGTTCGGAAGGCCGCTCGCTGATGACCGAAATGTCGAGATCCCCATACAGGATCACCGCAAGCGTCCGCGGAATCGGAGTTGCGCTCATGACGATGGCATGCGGCATCTCCTCTGCTTTTCCGGACAACATCTCCCTCTGACCGACGCCAAAACGATGCTGTTCGTCTGTCACAACGAGCGCCAGATTCCGGAACCGGACGCTCTCCTGGATCAGGGCATGTGTTCCGATAACGACCTGCGCTTCTCCATTCTCAATCAGACCGCAGGCCTCGCGTTTTTCCCTCGCCTTCAGGGAGCCTGTCAGCAGGACCGCTCTGATCGGCAGCCCGGCCTGCTGCACCAGCTTCACGAAGCCGTCATAGTGTTGCCGCGCAAGAACCTCCGTCGGAGCCATGATGGCCCCCTGCATCCCTGCAGCCGCCGTCTGGACCAGCGCCAGGAACGCGATGATGGTCTTCCCGCAGCCCACATCTCCCTGTACGAGTCTGGCCATCACTTTCTTTTGAGAAAGTTCCTCCGATATTTCCTCCCAGACCTTCTCCTGGGAAGCAGTGAGCTGATAGGGCAGCGACCGGATAGCCGCAGCCGTCTTCAGAGTTTTCGGAATCACATAGCTGTGCGTCTGCGCTGTTCTTCGTTCCCGCAGCTGTTTGAGCAGCAGAATGAAATTGAAAAATTCCTCAAAAACCAGACGATGTCTGGCGTCCTGAAGCTGATCTTTGCTCTGCGGAAAATGAATGGCCCGGATGGTTTCCCGAACAGGAGGCAGACTATACCTTACCCTGATCCACTCCGGAAGCGGATCCATCGAAAAATCAAGCGGGTCTTCTCCAAGAAGCACCTGACGGAGTGCCTTTCGGAGTGAATGTTCCGACAGACCAGCCGTCAGCGGATAGACTGGCTGCAGATTCTTTTGCAGCAGCGCATAATCGCACAGATCATAGACCTTCGGCTGCAGGAGATAAAAACTGCGGCCTTTCGCTTTGACCTGTCCCCGGAAGATATAGGTTGTCCCGGGATGCACCTGGCTTCTCATGAACGGCATGTTGAACCAGGTCACGTCCAGCGATTCTCCGTGCGAACGAATTTTTCCTGTCACAATCCTGAAATTCTTGAGATAGCGGACGGACAAGGCTGCCTCCACGTGCCCTTCTACAGCTACGACCGCCCCGTCGTCTCTGACAGAGAGCGTGGAAAGCTCCACCGGATCTTTCATTTCATCATATGTCCTGGGATAATACCGGATGAGATCACCGACCGTGCGGATGCCTGCCTTCTCATAAACGGCTGCACTCTTCGGCCCGATTCCTTTGATCTTTGTGATGGGCGATGTCTCCTGCATATGCTCACGCTCCTGTCTTTGTTCCCTTAAAAAGAAGACACAGGCCTTTCGCCTGTGTCTTCCCTGGAAAAACGATCTTCTGGTGCCTCCGGGCACGTTCTCTGAGTCTTTACTCCACAGAAATAATGTAGTAGTAGATCGGCTGGCCGCCTGCATTAACCTCAACGTCGCAGTCCGGGAACGCCTCGCCAAGCTTCTCACCCAGCGCCTGCGCCTTCTCCTCCGACATCTCTTTTCCGTAGTAAACGGAAATCAGCTCAGAGTCGCTGTCGACCATCTTCTTCAGAGATGCGACCGCCGTATCATCGACTTCCTTCCCGACTGCGATGATGCCATGATCCCCCACGCCCATAATATCTCCGCTGTGGATGACATTGTCGCCAATCCGGGTGTCGCGGACTGCATAGGTCAGCTCAACCGTCTTGACTGCGAGAATCTCTTCTCTCATCGCAGTCTCGTTCTCGGCTGGCGTCTTGTCCGGCATGTAATCAATCATCGCCGTGATTCCCTGCGGTATGGTCTTTGTCGGGATCACGATGATCTTCTTGTCGTGGATCAGATTCTGAGCCTGCTGCGCCGCCAGGATGATGTTCTTGTTGTTTGGCAGGATAAAAACGGTGTCCGCGTTCACCTTTGCCACGGCATTCATCACATCCTCCGTGGACGGATTCATCGTCTGCCCGCCCTCGATCAGGCAGTCCACTCCGAGATCCCGGAAGATGCCGCCAAGTCCCTCTCCGATGGAAACGGCAACAAAACCGACGTCCTTATGGGGCGCAGGCGCCGCATCACTGGAAGCTGCCGCCGAACCCGCAGTGGCTGCCTCCGTAGAATTTCCTTTTTCATCTGGCTTTGATGCTGTCTCCGGCTCTGAATCCTCCTCCGGATTCTTCAGCGCCTCCTCCAGCTCCTTCTCATCAAACAGGTGGAGCGGATAAACCGGTCTGTCAATATTGTTGATGACATGGATCCGCGACATCGTGCCGTACTCTGTCGCCTTCGTCAGCGCAGCTCCCGGGTCGTCTGTATTCAGATAGACCTTCAGCCCCTGGTCGCAGCGCTCTGCGGCGACATCTGCACCGATGGATTCCAGGAAACCGACAAACTTCAACCGTTCTTCCTTTGAGATATGCTTCGCACAGTTCAGGATATACTCTACCCGGTAATTGAACTTGCGTACCTCTTCCTTCTCCTCTTCTTCCTCCTCGATTCCGAAATAGCCGTTCAGGCAACCCTTCAGGATCTGGACAAGTCCCTGGCCGCCGGAGTCCACAACCCCTGCTTCTTTCAGAACCGGCAGCATCTCCGGCGTCTGGTTCAGCACCTCATCCATATAACGAATGGTCTGACTGAGAAGATCGCCCATCTCGATGTCCGGGTTCTCCTCAACCAGCTCGCAGGCCTTGGTCGCACCTCCCCGCGCCACTGTGAGGATTGTACCCTCCTTCGGCTTCATGACAGCCTTGTACGCCGTCTCAACCGCCTTCTGGAATGCAGCCGCCGTGTTTTTCGGTGTGATCTCCTCCTCGTTCCGCCATACCTTGCTGCATCCGCGGAAGAGCTGGGACAGAATGACACCCGAGTTACCTCTCGCCCCTCTCAGGGAACCTGAGGAAATAGCCTTGGAGACGGTCTCCAGTGTAACGCTCTCAAGTCCCTTCACTTCATCCGCCGCCGACTTGATGGTCAGGGACATATTCGTTCCGGTGTCTCCATCCGGGACAGGAAACACGTTCAGTTCATTGATCCATTCTTTTTTTGATTCAAGATTTCTGGCTCCGGCAAGAAACATCTTCGCCATCATCTGCGCATCTATTGAATTCGTACTCAATGTGAAATACCCTCCGAAGGGCAGAATGCCCTGCTCCTTATCAGTCGATGACTCTGACTCCTTCCACATAGATGTTGATCCGCTCAACCTCCATGCCCGTAAACGACTCCAGCTTATACTTGACATTGCTGATAAGGTTGTCCGCAACCGCGTGGATTCCTACTCCATAGGAAATGATCACATGAAAATCGAGTGTGATCTTTTTCTCGTTCACGTGAACGCTGATCCCATGCCCGAGGCTGTCACGGTTGAGGAGCTTGACCAGGCCATCCTTCATATTCACGCTCGCCATGCCGACAATTCCGAAGCACTCCACGGCAACGGACCCGGCATATGTCGCGATGACGTTTGTATCGATGACGATCGATCCTAGTTTGTTTTCCATTCGAACGCTCATAGGATACCTCCAGACTCTATAATCACAGTCATTCTACCAGAATCAGCAGTAAATGAAAACATCTAATTTCTTGCATTTCCCCTTGCATTCCGCTGTCCATTCTGTTAGAATGTGAAAGTCGCGATTTGGCATGTCTGTTAAGTCTGCGGTGACAACAGAACGTATTCCCGCTGCACTGGTCTTTCTGCCACTTATACATGCGGGTGCAATTTTATAAGGAGGTGCTCAGGATGGCCAAGTGTGAAATCTGCGGTAAAGGTGCTCATTTCGGGAACAACGTATCCCACTCCCACAGAAGATCCAATCATATGTGGAAGTCGAACATCAAGCACGTCACTGCAAAGATCAATGGTGCAAACAAGAAGATCTATGTCTGCACGCAGTGCCTGAAGTCCGGCAAGGTTGAAAGAGGCTGAGCCTCTCTTCCGGGATGAAGATGTATGTGTAAACCGGCAGGGTTATCCCTGCCGGTTTTGTTTTTCAGCAGAAGGAACGCTGCCCCGCATCATCCCTCCTGCTGCTGTGCTCAGAATGTCTGGTCACTCTTTGCCGCCTCATTCATGGCCGCTTTTTCCTGAGGACTGTCCTGTTTCTTTTTGCCAGGCATAAAACGATTGATCAGATCCGGCGCCATGTCGATCAGCTTCGATATAGAGTCTTCATTCTTGATATTCACCAGTCTTGTCGAGCCGTCCTTGATGACAAGGAGGGCTGTCGGCGACATCTTACCACCCATTCCTCCTCCGCCGTTTGACCGCTGAGCTTCATTACGCGCGGAAGCCATAACCCCGAAACTTACATCGATGAGCGGGAGAATTGTCGTATCTCCGACTTTGACTGGTTCGCCGATCACAGTCTTGCTCGTGACAAACTCTTCCATTCCCCTGAAAAGAGCTCCTACTGTTGTATCAAAGTGTTCTGCCATCGTTGTTGTCCTCCCTGTTCCATGGCTCGCTAAAAGGCCTCCGAAACCGACCTATTTTCGTTTTCTCTTTTTCGCTGACCGCCCTTTCAAACCTTCTTTTCCCTTCCGTCTGACATGGGCGAGAAGCTTTCTGAATTCTTTATCTTTCAGCAGCCTGATGAGAAACATCAGGACATGATTCATACGGATATGCCCGGCTGCGTCTGTCCGGGTCTTCAGCGTTGCCTGATAAAAGTCCGCACGAAGCTCGTATGTTCCGGCTGTATCCGGCAGAATCATGCAGAGCAGCCCGATCAGTTCCCCGGTCCGGTCCGGCTTCCCGGTACCGACCAGAAGATATCCTTCCAGTCTGCGAAGCCGGAAACTGTGAAGCAGCCTGCCAAGATGTCTCATGATCCTTCCGTAAAGACTGAACGCATCCGGTGAAACGAATGGACCTGCTTTTCTCCGGAATGATCCGATCTTTGCATCCACATGATCATGGAATGAGTCAGCGATGTCTCCGATATCAGAAGGCAGTTCCTGCATCCGAAAGGCAAACGCCATCGCTGTGACCAGTCCCTTCGCGGCTTTCTGAATTGTCCTTGCGGCGATCCCCGCTGCTGCCCCGGACACCCCTGCAAGGATGTTTCCGGCCGCTGAAACGACAGAGCTGACGGTTCTTCGGATCCGGCCGGCCCATCTTCGAGGACTGATTCCAGCTGAAGCTGCTTTCCCGCCCGGTTTCGTCTTCTGCCCGGCAGTGCTCGTCTCCCGGGATGTCTGTCTGCCTGTCTGAACCTTCCGTGTCTGCGTCCCCGTTTCTGAAGTTGTCTGACTGCGCGTTTTCTCCGTCTCCGCCCTGGATGCTTCCTGACTTCGCGTCACCGTCTCCGTCCTGGATGCTTTCTGACTGCGCGGCTTTTCCGCCTTCCTGCCCTCCGGTATCCGGAAGGTCTTCAGCCTCCTGCCGAAAATTTTCAGTGTGATCGTCCCGGTTCGTTCTCTGATCTGAACATCCGCGCTGAGAAGATGAAACAGCCAGCCGGCCCTGCCCTCTGCTTCAAACGCCTGATCCTCCTTCCGAAGACTGATCTGATATTCAACCGGCCAGAAAAGTACCAGCAGGATCAGGACGGCGGCAATTCCCAACACAATCAGCAGAATGATCCCGATGATCCTCAGGATGGCCAGGATGATCTGTACCATATCCTACCCCCTGTCCTCCGATTCAAGGAATCGTCTCACATCTGCATCCCCCTGAGCCTCCCACGTATCCTGCACAATCCGGGATGCCACGTACTCTGCCTCTGCCTTTCCGCCCGCAATTCCCACGACCGTCGGAAGCTGGGAGCGGACACAGGCCACTTTCAGCTCTGAAGCCGGAATCAGCTCCAGCACCGCCTTTCCTTCCGAGAGCGTCACGAGGTAGACCCCCGGCGGATAAGTCCCCGTGTCAATTTTTCTTTTGATTCTGCCCGCCTTTTTTCGGACAAGTGCCCCCAGATAGAGGCTTTTATACCAGATGATCCCCATGCGGTTCTCCAACATCTGCATGCCCGGACACCAGGCCCGGGTTCTCCGGGCCGAGCACCCGGAGCTCTTCCTCTGTCAACGGCCTCCACTGATCTGTCCGCTTCAGTTCCTGATACATCCGGTATGCAGTCTCCAGAATCATCTTCTCGTTGGAGAACTTCAGAAGATGATAGGCCTCATGATACTTATAATACCCGGAATCCACCAGGTATTCTTCCCGCTGTGGCTTCGAATAATAACTGTCTGCCTCCATCAGGTACCAGTGTACCGTCTTGCGGATCGAATCCCTGGTCACATTGAATGTATACTGGCTTTGTCCAACATACTTTACAATCTTCGGCTGTGTCCCCGTCTCTTCATGCACCTCACGAAGTGCCGTCTCGGGAAATGTCTCTCCGGCTTCAACCGTCCCCTTCGGGAGAACCCACCCTTCATAACGGTTCCTGTAGCTCTTATACAGCACAAGAATCTTGCCTCTGAAGATTACGACTCCGCCGCAGCTTGTTGCCTCAGTCATTGCAACTCCTTTCTGCCTGTCAGAAGTCCGTTCCGGCTTTCTCAATAGTTGTTTCTGTCTGCGGAACATAGTGTGTTAAAAAGTATATCGCATCCTGAAGCAATTATCCACCGTAGTAGGCATCAAAAATCTGTTTGGCAATCGGAACAGCAACCGCTGATCCTGTCCCGGCATCCTCCGCGATCACGGCAACGGCAATATCCGGATCATCCACATTGGAAAACCCGCAGAACCATGAATGCGTGCCCGTTCCTCCGCCATCAATGTCATGCTCGGCAGACCCCGTTTTTCCGGCAACACTGTAGCCTGCTCCTGAAAGCGCCTGCGCGGTCCCGGAAGTGACAGTGGCTTCCATGAACTGCGTGATCGTCTGCGCCTCGTCCGGCGTCATCAGCTTTTTGTAAATCGACGGATCGTTCTTGGACACCGTGTCTCCTTCAGAGGATTTAATCTGATCCACCAGATACGGGCGCATCATGATTCCGCCATTCGCAATCGTGGATGTCACCATCGCCATATGGAGCGGGGTTACCAGCGTATCTCCCTGGCCGATCGCAGTCGTCATCTTCTCCCCGTCTGAGGAATTCTTCGTAAGCTTGAAAACGCTCTGGGAGGACTGGATGTCGGTCGGAAGCTTGCTGTTGAACAAAAAATCCTCCGCGACGTTGTGCAGCGCATTGTCCTTCAGATTCAGCCCGATATCTGCGAATGCGGTGTTGCAGGAATTCCGGAATGCTGCTGTCAGGTCTTCCTGTCCATGCTGCTCGCCATGGTAACAGGTGATGGTCACATCCCCCTGGGAGAGAGAGCCGGTGCAGTCCCATGAAAACTGGTTGTAATCAGACGGATGTTCACGCAGATAAGCCAGTGTCGTCAGCATCTTGAACGTCGATCCCGGAGGATACAGTCCCTGCGTCGCGCGATTCAGCAGAACACCTGAGGAGGCATCCGCCACAAGGCTCTCCCACTGTGTGGAGATGGTGTTCGGATCAAAGTCGGGCTTTGAGACCATCGCAAGAATCTTGCCTGAATCCGGTTCCATGACAACCACTGCTCCCTTGTAGGAGCCGAGGGCATAGTACGCCGTCTGCTGCAGGGAGGGATTCAGTGTAACGATTACGTTATCTCCCTGCACCTTCTTTCCGTCATCCTTGCTCTGAATCTGGGACAGAAGGCTTGTATGGGAGGACATCAGATCATAGTTTTCCCCCGCTTCAAGACCTGCACTTCCATTCGATGCATAGCCAATCACATGCGCAAAGATATTGGAGTACGGATAGGAGCGGGTTTCATTTCCGTCCCCGTCGATGCTGGTTGAGGCCAGAATTGTTCCATCCCCTGTCAGGATGCTCCCCCGGATCACATTGCCGCTCGTCCCGGCCTTCTTTGTATTGTTGATGTTGCTGTTGAGATCATCCCGCCTGAAAATCTCGAGGTATCCGATCCAGACCGTCAGAAGCAGCAGAAGCGCGATGAAAAAGTAAGTGACAGCCACAAGTTCCGTATTCCGGCGGTCCCCTGGCTCCTCTGTCTCTCCGGGCTGCTGAGAACTTAAGTCAATTTTCCGGATATGAACGCGGCTCAGAAAACTTCTGCGCCGCCTGCTGTCCTTCTGAACACTGTTTCCGGTGTCAGTCTCTGTATGGTTGTCCGGGTTCTGATATCCGGGATCGTTCTGTCTCATATTCTTCTCTCACCTCGTCGCTTCGAAGCATGTACAGTCCCTGCACGATCGCAATCATGATCAGCGTGCTGAGCAGACTGCTTCCCCCGTAGCTTACAAGCGGAAGCGTGACGCCCGTCATCGGGATCAGTTTCGTCCCGCCTCCGATTGTCAGAAATACCTGTGTGGCATAGATAGCGCCAAAACCGACTGCCGCCAGCCGGTAGAATCTGCTCTCAAGCTTCATGGCAATGTTGACAAACATGATAAAGACCGCAAGGCAGACCAGGATGAGGCAGATTCCAAAGATGCCGCCCATTTCCTCGAGGATCGCACTGAACATAAAATCCTCCTCGACATAGGGGATCGCTCCCGGACTTCCACGGTAAAGTCCTGTTCCCAGCCAGCCGCCCGCCGCAATCGAGAACAAGGACTGGCAGATCTGATACCCGCTTCCGGCATAGTCGGCAAACGGATCTTTCCAGATCTGAACACGTACCCGCACATGCGAAAACAGAAAATATGCCGCCACTGCGGCAGCCGCTCCTGCCAGCACGCCGATCGACACCAGAAACGGATTTCGTGTCGCAACAAACAGCATCACAAGATAGGTGACAAAGAAAATCAGCGCGGAACCAAGATCCGTTGAAATCACCAGGATACCGACATGAACCGCCGCCAGTACTGTCGCTGTTATGATCCGCTTCAGGCTGTGCTCACCTGCCAGAAGGCCTGCAACTGCAAACACAAAGATAATCTTGACAAACTCCGAGGGCTGGAAGGCAAACCCGCCGACTGTAAGCGTCAGTTTTGCACCATTTACCGAACGGGAAGCGACCATCACCAGCCCCAGAAGCCCGATTCCGACAAATGCGTAAGCCCAGGACATCTTTGTCAGAAGGTGCAGTTTCCGGATGATCACCGGAACGATGAGCGCAATCCCTGTCCCGATGCAGGCAAAGCGGAACTGCCGGACAGACTCGTCGTATGAAAGCCTGGTGATCATCACAAAGCCTGTCATCACAAGCAGGCACATATTGTTCAGCAGCCCCTTTGAGATTCTCGGATACAGATTCCGGAACAGAAGCAGCACAAACAGAAAATAGATCAGCTGCGCTGCATAGAACAAAAGAAGCTCTGTATTGAGTGTCTTGAGATACATCGTCAGGTAAGCCAGAAAATGAATGCCCAGAAGCAGCCAGTCCTGCCTGAGGAACAGCCGCTCCCTGACCTCCCTGCTTCTGCTCCGGAAGGCTGCATAAGCGGCGATCGTATAGGCGCCCATCAGAATCAGGATCAGGTAGTGGGCTGCCTTCATCAGGATGGTGAACAGTGTGCTCAGATTCACTTACTCCACTCCTTTCCGGATATGCCCTCTCGTTATGGAAACCGGAAGCTCTCCGTCCAGCACCCGCCGGACCTCCGCCGCCGTCTCGGTCGTAAAGCTGTAGCGGATATACACCGGGGAGAGAAAACGGCGATCCTTTTCTGCTGTAATCAGATCCAGCGGAACACTGTTGTAGATGATGTTCCCGCAGAAGGTGCACTCACATCTGACCGGAAACTGCGCTTTCATCCGGTCCGTGAGCGTCAGCCAGGATGCCGCATGCGTGCAGCCGCCGGTATTTTTCCGCAGACACTGGGCGGTAACCATCAGAGGCTGGCGCCCGTATACCACCAGCTCGGATCCATCCATCTTTCTGGCAGAAAGCTCCGCTGCCGTGCACTCATATGGGCAGGTATCAAGTGTCGCCCCCAGCATGCGCACTTCTTTCTGGGCTTCCGTATTCCAGGTATAGACACCGGCGTCCGCAATCACTTCCCTCAGAGGCAGCCAGTCCGCCAGTCTGCCGAACTGATCGATGCTTCTGACAAGGATCCCGTCAAAGAGCTTCATCTTCCCTGCAGGGAGCGCCTGTTCGAAGGTTCGCCTAACGTCCTCCCGCCAGATGTACGGCATTGCCAGATACGCCCGTTTTCCTGCATCGTGAATCAGACCCGTGATCATCTCGGGCGCGGGAGCAGACTGCCCGACAAAGGCCGATGCCTCCACATAGACGCCTCCGACGCTTCTCTCCTTCAGGACCGCCTGAAGCTGATCCATCGTCAGAACGGAGGCTGTGACCGCCGGGTGTCTTACTGCTGCGCCCTCCCCCTGGATGCCGGCCAAAGCACCATCCATCGTCCCGGACGGCGAGCCTTCCGGAGCGTCTCCCGCCCATTTGCCTGCTTCAAACCGGTTATCTGCCCCAGCCTGAGTGCTCCGCATGCTCTGATCACCCGCCTGCTGTGGGAACCTTCTCCGTCTCCCGGACAGAATCTCTTCTCTCAGACGATCCAGCACTTCCCGCCGGGCCCGGTTCATATCACTGACCGGAAGGAAACAGTTCCCGGACAGCTCCACATCCAGCTTTTTAAATGTAAACGGTGTGTCTCCGGTCTTTCCGAACTGCCTGCGGGCGTCCTGCGCCGAAAGCGGATGCTTCTCCGCCTCCTGGACAACTGATCCGCTGAAGACAACCTCGCTGCCAAGGGCGGAGGCCGCAATCTTGAGCGGCTCTCCCGCCTTGATCACGACATGTCCTTCAGCCTCTGCATACAATTTCCGGTCCACATAAACCTCTGTGAGTGTATCCAGCAGATGCTGGGCCCGGACACGCATGACAATGCGCCCCGCTTTCAGTCCCGGGCAAGTCCCAGGCAGGGAAAATGTCTGTCCTGCACGGACACGCTCCGTGCACTGCACCGTCTTTCCCTCAACTCTCAGGATATCCGACGGATAGAGGTCTTCCAGCGCCTGCAGCCTGCAGCGGCTGCCTTTCTTCAGCACGGTCGCCGCCGCGCTTCCGCTGTGATCCGGCTGGTCCATCGCCATCATGGAAGGTCCGTTTTTCTGATTGTAATACCCTTCAGAAAAGCCGCCTCTCGAATAGAGGTCTGTGAGCACCGTCATGTCCGCCGGGTCAATCGTGTATCCTTCCCGTCCTCTTTCAAGGTACAGATCGATATACTTGCGGTAGACCGCCGTCACTCCTGCCGCATACTGCGGGCGCTTCATCCGCCCTTCGATTTTCAGAGAGGAGATGCCGGCATCGATGAGGTCCGGCAGAATCTGCAGCGTGCAGATATCCTTGAGACTCAGCAGGTACCGGCTGTTTTGCTGGCCTCCGTTGAATCTGCCGTATCCGGTCTCCCGGCGCGGACTGTTTCCGTCCGCTCTGCCTGAACGGTTCGCGGCTTCCATTCTCCGGCTGCCGCTTCCTCCGCACGGATTGCTGCCGGCTCTCCTCTCCCGGCTGACAGAACAGGCGTCACCTTCCGTCCCCGGAAATCCTTCCTGCAGGCTGTATGGAAGCCGGCATGGCTGTGCACACCGCCCTCTGTTCCCGGATCTGCCTCCGATCAGACTGCTCATCAGACACTGGCCGGAATAGCAATAGCAGAGAGCTCCGTGCACAAAGGTTTCAAGCTCCACATCCGTCCGGCTTCTGATGGCGCGGATATCGTCGAGCGTCAGCTCCCTGGAAAGAACAACCCTGTCGGCCCCCATCTGCTGAAGAAGAGCTGCTCCATCCGCTCCGGTGATGGTCATCTGTGTCGAAGCATGCAGCGGCAGATCCGGAAACCATTCCTTCAGTGCTCTGAAAACACCCAGATCCTGTACCAGCACCGCATCGATTCCCCGCTCATAAAGGGGTCTGATGTAAGAATACAGCTTCTCCCGAAGTTCTCTTTCCTTAAGCAGCGTATTGACAGTCAGATACATCCTGACGCGGTGAAGATGGCAGAAATCGATGGCTTCCAGAAGCCCGCTCTCATCCGGATTCTCCGCATATGCGCGCGCACCGAACAGACTGCCGCCCGCATAGACCGCATCTGCCCCGGCCGCCACCGCGGCTTTTATCCCCGTCAGGCTTCCGCCCGGGGAGAGAAGCTCTACCTTCGCCAATCGCCTGCCTCCTTCCTTCTCCGAATCAGTGCTTTCTGCGATTCTTCCTGCTGTAGCTTCCGGACTGGTTCAGGAAGTTTTCCCGAGCCGAGCGGAGCATGTTTTCCCGGTCTGCCGCCCCCGGAACAAATGTCTTCGCATGACCGTATGCATCATCCTCCGCCGCTGCCGGCTCCTCGGATGATGCATCCTCGTGCGCGGCATTGCCAGGCCTGAAGACCGCACCTGGATCCTCGGCGGGTTCCGGAGCCGTCTGCTCCTTTCCGCCCGGCAGATCAAAGCTCAGCTGCCCCGGAATCTGTCCGTCCGAGGCCTCGTCCTCTCTGATCCCGGCAGTGATTCCACCCCTGTCTGCTCCTTCGCCTGCAGAGGGCTTCGATTCCGGCTGCACAGCCGCACAGTCCGCTGCCTGGCCGGCCGGCTGATCAGCCGGCTGACCGGCATCCTGCTCCGGCTTGTCAGGCAGCTGGTCAGCCGGCTCGCCTGCGCCTCCCGGCGCTGATACCGCCTGAAGTCTCAGCAGCTCCTTCTGGCTGTCCTCATACTCTTCCTTCAGCGTCTGGATGGTGCGGTTTGCTTCCTCCAGCTTCATCTGAAGCGCCACCAGATCATGCTTGACACCGTAGAGTTCCTTGTCCTTGTCGGCAAGCTCCTTCTCAAGATGGTCGGCAGACTTCTTCGCCTTGAAGTAATCATCCGCGATATTCAGCTCCATCATCAGGGCCTTCTGGGATGTCGGAAGATGATGATACCCGTCCAGGGCCTTCAGCTCCGTTGTTTTATTGTTCAGATACCCGGCGACCTGCTGCACGTACTCGCTGCTCTCATATCCGCCCAGTCTGTATATGACACCGTCAATCACGACCTCCGTCACGTTTTTCTTTTCCATCACTTTTGCTCCTGCTGTAGGTGTATGGTTATCTCTTCAGTCCCAGATGGCTGAAAGCCAGATTGGTCACCTCGCGGCCCTTCGGGGTCCGGATGAGAAAACCATTTTTTATCAGGTACGGTTCGTACACGTCCTCGATGGTCCCGCTGTCTTCGCCGATCGCCGCCGCAAGCGTGTCGAGTCCCACCGGTCCGCCCCCAAACTTGTCGATCATCGTCGTCAGGATCATCCTGTCCAGGTTGTCGAGACCGCTGCGGTCAACCTCAAGGAAGTCCAGCGCGGCTCTTGCAACCTGCTCTGTGATCTCCCCGTCGTAGCGGATCTGCGCAATATCCCGTGTCCGCTTCAGCAGCCGGTTTGCCAGCCTTGGTGTCCCCCGGGAGCGCCTTGCAATCTCCGCTGCCCCATTTTCATCAATCTTCACGCCAAGCACCTCTGCGGATCTCAGCACAATCGTCTGAAGCTCCGAAGGCGTATAATATTCAAGATGATGCACAACCCCGAAGCGGTCTCTGAGCGGCTCGCTGAGCAGCCCTGCCCTTGTTGTCGCCCCGATCAGGGTGAAATGAGGCAGCGGAAGGTGAATCGACCTGGCACCCGCGCCTTTTCCGATCATGATGTCCATCGTGAAGTCTTCCATTGCGGAATACAGATACTCTTCCACCTGCCGGTTCAGCCGGTGGATCTCATCGATGAACAGGATGTCGCCTTCGCTCAGGCACTTCAGAATCGAGGCAATATCCCCCGGCTTCTCGATTGCCGGTCCGGACGTCACGCGGAGCTTCGTGCCCATTTCATTGGCAATGATGCCCGCCAGCGTCGTTTTCCCAAGTCCCGGCGGGCCATAGAAGAGGACGTGATCCAGCGTTTCATGGCGTGCCTTTGCCGCTGCGATATAGATCTTCAGCGACTGTTTCGCTTTCTCCTGCCCGATGTACTCGTCCAGCCTCTGAGGCCTGAGCTTCGGTTCGATCCTGGAATCCTCTTCCGTCTCATCCGTCGTCGTAATTCTTCTCGCCATCTTACAATCCTATCACTTTCAGTGCCTCGCCGAGGATATCCTCCGTCTTCATGTTTCCGGCCATCTTCACCCGCTTCACTGCGCGCAGAGCCTCCGAGCTGGAATACCCCAGCGTCACAAGCGCCTCCACCGCCTCCGTCACATCCGCATCCTGGGCGTGGGAACCGGCTTCTTCGTCCATATTTCCGCCTCCCGGAATCACATCCTCCAGCTTCAGCCTGTCCTTGAGTTCCAGGATCAGCTTCTTTGCCGTCTTCAGTCCGACGCCCGGTGCCTTTGAAATGGCTTTGACATCATCCGAGAAAACAGCAAACCGGAGATCGTTGGCAGAAAGCGCTGACAGAATGCCAAGCGCTGCCTTCGGCCCGACTCCTGAAACCGTCAGAAGCTGGCGGAAGACCTGCCGGTCCTCCTCCGACAGAAAGCCATACAGCCAGATGGCATCTTCCCGTACAGACAGATACGTATAGAGCTGAACCGGTTCGCCGACAGCCGGGAGATCTGCCTGATCACGGTCTGTGATAAAGACCCTGAATCCCATCCCGCCTACATCGACAACGGCCATGCCTTCCCCCGCGCCGGCCAGCTCTCCCTTCAGATATGATATCATCCTTCTGTGTCCTCCACGGGAAGAAGCCGTTCTATTCTCCTGAAACGATGCGTCCTCTTCCAGTCTTGTTCCGATACAGTTACCAGAAACCCATCCCCGTTCCAGACATGCCAGTCGTAATAGCTCTTTTCCGGATCCCCGAATTCAGCCATCACACTCATGATGGTCCCTCCATGGACGGCAAAAGCAGCGTTCCGGATCCCGTCTGCCAACAGTTCCTCTGTCACCGCGAGGAATGCATCTGTCGTCCGTCTTCTGAAATCCTTCGGATCTTCCCCGCCCGGAAATGCACCCATCCCGTCGGAGTCAACCCAGTGCTGAAAATCCGGCACGCCGCTCAGCTCTGCGTAGCTCTTTCCATCAAACGCTCCGAAATCGCACTCGCGGAAATCCTCCACCACCCTGCATGTCTCCGCTCCCAGAAGTTCAGGCCAGATGATCTCTGCTGTCTGGAGACAGCGCTTCATCGGACTTCTGTAGAGCCGTTCCGCGGCCGGATACCTGCCCTCGCTTTTGTACGTCTCAAGCTCCTTCCGCCCTCTCTCGCACAGATCCTCATCTGTCCGGCAGCCGATATAGCCCCGCCGGACATTTCCCTCTGTCTTTCCATGCCGCACAAGGCAGATCCTGATCTCCTCCGCCATCTCTCTCCCCATTTCTGTCCTTCCAGCATCCGGCAGCCACAGGCCTCACTGGCTCCTGCCATCCGGATCCGGTTTCCGCTGAAGTACCATCCCGATCCCGCAGACAACGCGGTCAACCCGCTGCGCACGGCGCGCAAGGAACGTACAGACTCTCCCGACTGCCTCGCGGTATGCCCGCTCCTCCGGATCCATGGGTACAATTCCCGAGCCGACCTCATCTGTCACCAGTACAAGACTGGGATTCTCTTCATATAATCTCTGTGCAAAGGCTTCCAGCTCCTCCTCGTTCTGCCCCGTGAGACAGCGGCGCACATAAAGGTGGAAGTTCACAATGCCTTCTGCATGAAATATTTCCTCGTATCCAGCTGTCTCTCCGTCTGTAAATGCAGCCGCCGGGAGACCAGTCTGCTTCTGCGCGTAGCTCCATTTTCCCTGGAACGCGCCGCCCGTAATGATATACATCTCTCTCATCCCACCAGTGCAATCACAGCCGCCATGCACAGCTCCTCCAGACAGAGAAAGCAGCCTGCCAGATCGCCGGTGATCCCGCCAAATGTTTTTTCGGACAGTCTTCGGTACAGCCAGAACACGGCAGCCCCTGCCATCGAGCAGCTCAGGCCTCTGACCGGAGCCATCAGGATCATCAGCACTGTCTGCGCTGCCAGCATTCCCGTCAGGATCCGCGCCCCCCTGTCATTCATCGCCCTGTCGGAAAATGTCCGCAGAAGGCCCGTGTTTTTCGCCTTCGGGAATGTCAGAAGCGCCAGTCCCGAGTATGCCCGCGCGGTCATGTAGATCAAAAGCAGCTGTGCCATGCAGGATGGGCTGGACGTCTTCATTTCAGAAAAGACACCGAATGAGGCGAGGAAGTAAGCACAGCACCAGATGACCGCAAACGCGCCGCAGTGACTGTCCTTCATAATTGCAAGCCGTTCCTGACGCGGCTTCCAGGAGCTCAGGGCATCCGCCACATCGAGCAGTCCATCAAGATGGATGCCGCCCGTCACAGCCAGCGGGATCAGAACCAGCACTGCCGATCTCAGAATCGCGCCGATCCGGAACGCCGCCGCGAGGGCGGCAAAGAGCCATGAAATGCCGCCGATCACCGCACCGATGAGCGGAAAGAAACAGATGGTATACTTCATGTTTTCGTCATTCCAGTCCACCCTCGGCATCGGAATGCTGGAATAGGTGGAAAACGCAATGACCAGACTTTCATACAGATTCCGTATCGTCATATCCCTGCTCACAGACAGAGGCAGCCGCCAAGGTTCCTCCCCGAAGGGGAACAGGGATCCCGTACACAACCTCGTACGCCGCATCCGCCTGCCTTGCCGCGGCGCTGTTCAATGCCCCGAGCAGGCGCAGATACTGCATCGTCCCCTCCTCATAGCGGATACCGTCCGCAAATACCTCATTCATCACAACCACCAGATTATCAGCCTGATTTTGCAGATATCTGAGATCCTGCAGGCAGGCCGCACAGGCTGCTTCCCTGTCCGCCTTTCCCACTGTTTCCCCTCCTGACCCGAAGAAAACATTCGCAGCCAAATTTGACAGGTCCTCCAGCAGTACCGTCGCCCCCTGAAGAATGCCAGGATCGAGCTCACAGAGGCTGTCGGTTTTCTCGATCGTCAGAAATCCTTTTCCGCTCCTCAATGCCCTGTGCCTGCGGATCCGCTCCTGTGCTCCGGCACCGTCCCGCATCATTGTGGCAAGGTACAACAGCCGGCCTCCGTCTGCCAGCCGGACGGCCGTCTGCTCTGCGTATGCACTTTTCCCGCTCCCGCTTCCGCCTGTCACCGTCACCAGCATCCTGCCGTCTCCTGTCCTGATAATCCTATCAATTATAGCAACGAGACCGCCCGCTGACAAGTTTCCCGCATCATCCTGGCACACCCACGGGATACCGCCTTCAATCGGGCAGGGCAGAATCACTCTGCCCTGTCCGATTCGGCGACTCCGCCATCATCTCGTGTTTCGCACTCGATGATGTGCGGTCGCCTTCACAAAAAATGAGCGAAGCAGCCGCAGCTGCTCCGCTGTTTCATGCTCATCCTTATAAAACCTTTGACAGAAAATCCTGAAGTCTCGGATTCTGCGGGCTTGTGAAGAACTCGTATGGCGTGTTCTCCTCCGCTACGATTCCCTCATCGATGAACAGCACCCTGGAGCCGACCTCCCGGGCAAAACCCATCTCATGCGTGACAACGACCATCGTCATCCCGTCCTCAGCCAGCTCCTTCATGATGCTCAGCACCTCCCCGACCATCTCCGGGTCGAGGGCTGACGTCGGTTCATCAAACAGCATCAGATCCGGATTCATGGCAAGTGCCCGTGCAATCGCAATCCGCTGCTGCTGTCCGCCGGAAAGCATCCCCGGATAGGCATCTGCCTTGTCCGGCAGACCGATCCGCTTTAAAAGCTCCTCCGCCCGCGCGTCGGCTTCCTCCTGTGTCATTTTCTTCAGGCGGACCGGTGCCAGCGTGATGTTCTGCCGGACTGTCTTCATCGGAAACAGGTTGAACTGCTGAAAGACCATCCCCATCCGCTGCCTGACCTGGTCGATATCGACCTTTGGCGCATTGATCTTCTTTCCCTCGAAAATGACATCCCCGGAGGTCGGTTCCTCCAGCAGATTCAGGCACCGCAGAAACGTTGACTTTCCGGAGCCGGATGGACCGATGATCACCACCTTCTCGCCCTTTTCAATGTGCTGGCTGATGCCGCGCAGGACCTCATGGTCGCCGAACGTTTTCTTCAGATTCACCGTTTCGATCATGCTGCTCATAGCGCGCCTCACTTTCTGGTTCCTTTTTCCATCCGATGTTCCACCATGCTGAGCATCTTGCTCAGCCCGAGCGTCATTGCCAGGTAGAACAGTGCAGCGATCACATAAGGCGGAATGACATCCCAGGTGCGGGACCCCACATAGCCGGCCATTTTTGTCAGGTCGTTGACTGCAATGATGGAGATGACGGAGGTCTCCTTGATTAGGGATATAAACTCATTGCCGAGCGCCGGGAGGATGTTCCGGATGGCCTGCGGAAGAATGATTGTCGTCATCGTCATCCGGTACGGCATTCCGAGTGACCGCCCGGCTTCCATCTGGCCGATCGGAATCGACTCAATGCCTGCCCGGATGATCTCCGCGACATAAGCCCCCGAGTTGATCCCGCAGCATACGGCCCCTACGATCACCGGATTTGTATTCGGAGAGGTAAAGATCAGATTATAGATGATCAGAATCTGAACGATCATCGGTGTGCCGCGGATCACTGTCACATACAGGACCGCAAGCTTGTTCAGGAACTTTACCACCGGACTTTTCGTATGTCTTGATGATACCCTCGTCACGGCGATCAGGATTCCGATCAGAATCCCGAGGATCACTGCGAACAGTGAAATCAGAAGGGTCATGCGCAGCCCGGAAAGATACGCCAGATAGCGTTTTTCGGGTACCCACGCATTGTAGAAAGCCTCACCGATACTCTTCAGCCAGTTCATGTTTCAATCTTCTCCTGTCCTGTATGCGCCACAAGGGCGGAGCCCCCGTCTTCACGGAGGTTCCGCCCACTATGCCTTTGTCCTTCATCCGGCGGCAGTCTTCTCAAGCCTCGGTAGAAGCTTCCGTCTCCGCCTCTGTCTCAGCGCTTTCTGCATGAGATGCGAAGATCTGATCCATCTCTCCGCTCTTCTGGAGCTCTTCGATGACCGCGTTTACTGCACTCTTCATCTGGTCATTGCCCTTCTGAAGCGCAATTGCATAGGAATCCTCAAAGACCGGATCGCCATCCACGATCGCAAGCTTGCCATCGGAAGACTTGACCAGCTCCTCAGCCGGAACCTTGTCCATCACGATGCAGTCGATCTTGGAATTGGCAAGATCCGCTGCTGCCTGCGCAAACTTTGTGTAGCGCTGCACACTCTTCGGTGAAGCGTTATCCGGGTTGGAAACCCACAGATCTGCGATGTTGCCCTGCTGGACACCCACTGTCAGATCCTTCAGCGCATCCGCGGAAGATTCCTTCACTGCCGGGCTTGCTGCATTCACAACAATCACGTCGCTGGAATCAACATATTTGTCGGAGAAGTCCATAACCTTCTCACGATCAGGAGAAACGGAAACGCCAGCCGCCACAATGTCAACCTTCCCCTGCTGGACTGCTGCCAATGCACCGTCAAAATCCATATTCTGAACGACGAGTTTGACACCCAGCTTGTCTGCAATCGCCTGGCTGATGTCGATATCGACTCCCTCAACCTGATCGCCTACCAGATACTCATACGGAGCAAAGCCTGCCTCCGTACCGACGGTCAGCTGACCGTCAACCACCGTCTTGACAGCTGAAAAATCAACTGCGGCTTCCGTGGAAGCCTCTGTCTCTCCTGCATAAGCTGCCATGCCAAGAGACATACTCATCAGTGCTGCTGAAAGAACTGCGACAATCTTCTTCTTCATAACAGGATCCTCCTCCTTCATGACCACCGCAGCAGGTCTTCCTTTATTCACTCCCCCGCCGCAGGACTGTCATAACATTTCCTCATATTATATGCAGGGCAGATGAATTATTCAAGGGGCAATATGCATATTTTCGTTGCATTTTCCCATAATATACTGTGAATATTCATTATATCATGCATATTTATTCTTAGGATCGTGAACGGTCACGTGACTGCTTTTGCCTGCCGTGCATAAGCCCTCGCGACGCTTTGCTGCTTCGCAGCTCCCGCGTCGCTTCAGACATGAGCGCTCCCGCGCTGCTTCGCACCGCTTTGCGCTCATGTCTGTTGCCGTCGCTCGTGACCAGTCACTTTGACGCGTAAGCGCGTCTCGTGACTGGTCACGGCGACTGGGCTTATGCACTCAGTTTTTGAATGAGTGGATGGGTGCGGGGATGCGGCCCTTGCGGCTGACAAAGCGTTCACAGCCAAAACTGCTGACAGGCATAATGGGCGCATGTCCGAGGAGTCCGCCAAACTCAACGGTGTCTCCGACCCCTTTTCCGATCACCGGGATCAGACGGACGGCGGTCGTCTTCTGATTCACCATCCCGATCGCCATCTCATCCGCTATGATGCCGCTGATCGTGCTGGCCTTCGTGTCTCCCGGGATGGCAATCATGTCCAGTCCGACGGAACAGACACAGGTCATGGCTTCCAGCTTCTCCAGATGAAGAGCGCCGGCATTCACGGCATCGATCATGCCCTGGTCTTCGGAGACCGGGATGAAAGCCCCGGATAGTCCGCCGACATAGCTGGACGCCATGACGCCGCCCTTCTTGACCTGGTCATTGAGAAGCGCCAGCGCCGCCGTCGTGCCGGGCGCGCCGGCGTAGTCCACTCCGATCTCCTGAAGGATATCCGCAACCGAGTCGCCGATTGCCGGTGTCGGCGCCAGCGACAGGTCCACGATACCGAACGGTACACCCAGCCGCTCCGATGCCTCCTTCGCGACCAGCTGTCCGACTCTTGTCACCTTGAATGCGGTCTTCTTGATTGTCTCACAGAGTACCTCGAAACTTTCGCCGCGGACCGCCTGGAGCGCGGTCTTGACGACCCCCGGCCCGGAAACGCCGACATTGATGACAGTATCACCCTCTGTCACTCCGTGAAACGCCCCGGCCATAAACGGGTTGTCATCTGGCGCATTGCAGAAAATCACAAGCTTTGCACAGCCAAGTGAATCCTGCTCCTTCGTATACTCGGCTGTCTGAAGAACCATCTCCCCGAGAAGCCGGACCGCATCCATGTCGATCCCTGTTTTGGTGGATCCTACGTTCACTGAGGAGCAGACAACATCTGTCTCCGCAAGCGCCTTCGGGATTGAACGGATCAGATTCTCCTCTGCCGGCGTCATTCCCTTCGAAACGATCGCAGAAAAGCCGCCCAGAAAGTTTACGCCAACCTTCTTTGCGGCCTTGTCAAGCGTCCTGGCAATCTGGACAAAATCATCCGGTGTCCTGCAGGCACTTGCCCCAATCAGACCGATCGGCGTCACAGAAATCCGCTTATGGACAATCGGAATTCCGTACTCCTTGGAGATCTCCTCGCCGGTCTTCACCAGCTTTGCCGCTCTCGATGTTATTTTATTGTAGATATTGTCGCAGAGCCTGCCCAGATCAGAATCAATACAGTCCAGCAGACTGATGCCCATCGTGATCGTGCGGACATCCAGATTCTCTCTGGCGATCATGTCGACCGTCTCTTTGGCTTCCAGTATATTGATCATCTCTTCATCCTTTCCCCGCTGCTGCCCCTCGGAGTGTCAGATCCGGTGCATGGCATTGAAAATGTCTTCATTCATGACCCGGATGGAGAGTCCCATCTCACTGCCGAGCTGTGAAAGCTCATCTGCAATCTGCGCTGTCGGGATTGTCGCCCCGGTCGGATCCGTGACCATCATCATGTTGAAGTATCCGCCGACGATGGTCTGGGAGATGTCAAGGATATTGATTCCGCGCTCCGCGAGGTAGGTGCAAACCCGCGCAATGATACCGACTGTGTCCTTGCCGACGACCGTGATAATTACCTTTTTCATCATGAAACTCCTCTCCGGGGCTGACCTGTCCGCCGCGCCGCTGCCCCGCCCGGGCGCCGTTTCCTCATACTGTCACAGGCTCCATCGGATGGCTGCGGTCCGCTACCATAATCGGAAGGTCATGTGACCGGACCTCACAGTCCTCGTCTGCATCAATCTCCGTCGTCACCGTCGCATACGCCAGCGCATCGTAGTTGTTGTTCTGACTCAGGTGTCCCAGGTACACTGCCTGCATCCTCGGGCTCAGAATCTGTGTGAGAAGGTGCCCGGCTGCCTCATTCGACAAATGCCCCTTTTCTGACATAATACGTCTTTTCAGCGGATACGGATACGGCCCGACCTCCAGCATGTTCACATCATGGTTGGACTCCACCAGCGCCACATCAAGATCCTTCAGGTGGCTGATCGTATAATCATCGTAGCACCCCATGTCCGTCGCCACCGCTGCTGCCTTTCCGCCCTGCTCGATCCGGTAAGCCACCGGATCCGCTGCATCGTGAGAAATGTGAAAGGCCTCCGCCCTCATATCCCCGATGGTAAAGGGCGTGTCCGCCGTGATGACCCTGAAAAGCGACGGGTCGACTTTCCCAATCGGCGTATACCGCATGATCTGCCGGATGGTTGCCGCCGTCGCATAGATTGGAATCTGCACCTTCCTTGAAAGAACGCCCAGTCCGCTGATATGGTCAGAATGCTCGTGCGTGATCAGAATACCTGTCAGATCGGACAGGCTTCTGCCGATCCCGGCAAGTCCCTCCGCGATCCGCTTGCAGCTGATGCCCGCATCAATCAGAATCGCTGTTTCATCCGACCCGGCAAAGATGCAGTTCCCGCTGCTTCCACTTGCAATACTACAGAAATCCATGGATTTCCTGTTTCCTCGTATTATAGTGTGTAGCCAATCTTTACCTGTTCTTGGTAAAAGGCTATGCTGTTATGGATGCTGTGGATTAGTATTTGTTTCCTACCACCAG
>CACWKX010000020.1 GCA_902761585.1 uncultured Lachnospiraceae bacterium | reverse complement strand
CACAAAATGGTAGTTGATTAGTGATACTGTTGTTTTTGTATGTTTATACTCGTTCTTCATAGATTTAGTATAGCATACCGTGTAGATATTTTCAATATGTACATCTACATATAGTTAAAATATTTGCAGACTGTCATCCACACGGTTAAAACCGTGGGTTTTCTCGTCCGCAGGGGTTATAAGCTTTTCTCCCGATGTAAACGAGGAATATAAAACTCTTTCCGTTCCTTCGGCGTCTTTTCTGCGACGAAAGTCGGTGACGTAAAGATGAAGCGGAATTCCTCACAATTCTCCAGCTCATCCTTCAGTGTCTGATACGCGTAGATTGAGAAGCAGGCTACGGCAATCGATCCCCTGCTTCCCGATTTAATTTTCTTAACAAGATCGTCTTTTACAACTTGCCAAAAGAGCACTGCCTGGCTTACGTTCTGTAAATCGGACAATGCTCTTTCTGCGCAGAATCATTATTTCATTATTCCCGCTCAATCCTGACAGTCAGCTGATGCTGACCTTTTGTTTTTGAGAGCTGCTCCCTTGTCACAGTGACCTGGCACATCTCACCTGGCGTCAGGATCCGTTTTTTCTGATGGACAATCCGTTCCCGATCCAGATACAGGCTCAGCCAGACATCCCGGTATACTGCCCCGACCCGGAACCGAATGGTCACCTTCTCATCCATCGTCTCCGGATGGATCGTGGCCGGTACCGTATAGCGGACGCCATTCTCCCCTGAAAGTGTGATCCGGCTACTGCCGCACAGCTTCCGGTCATCCGTCCCCCGGGCGCTCAGGCCGCTTTCCGTCTGCTGAAAATGAACGTCTTCAGCCGGATGATGCCCGGCATAGATAGCCGCATGCCTTCCTGCTATCCCGGCTTCCTCCGAGACATAGTCGACCAGGTCGTGGACATGGAGCACGTTGCCGCAGGAAAAAATTCCCGGGATGCTTGTCTCAAATGTATCATCCACAACCGGTCCACCGGTCACGGAATTGACCGCCGCGCCTGCCTTGCGCGTGAGCTCATTTTCAGGAATGAGACCGCACGAAAGAAGCAAACAGTCGCATGCATACCGGATCTCCGTTCCCGGAATCGGCTTTCTCTGCGCATCGACCTCTGCGACCGTAACCGCCTCAAGCCGCTCCCTGCCCTCGGTCCGGATGACGGTGTGCGAGAGGAGGAGCGGGATCCCGAAGTCATCCAGGCACTGCACGATATTGCGGCGAAGGCCGGTGGAATACGGCATCAGCTCCACCACCGCCTGTACGCGGGCGCCCTCAAGCGTCATGCGCCTTGCCATGATCAGACCGATATCTCCGGATCCAAGGATGACTGCCTTCTTCCCCGGCATCAGGCCTTCAATGTTGATCATCCGCTGCGCGGTTCCGGCTGTGTAGATGCCGGACGGACGGGTTCCCGGAATGTTCAGCGCGCCTCTCGGACGCTCCCGGCAGCCCATCGCCAGCACAACCGCACCTGCCTGAAGCTGAAAGAGTCCGTCTTTCTCATTCATCGCCGTGATCACGCGGTTGTCCCCTACATCCAGCACCATCGTCCCGGTCATGATCTGTGCACCGGACGCCTCAGCCTTTCGGATGAACCGGTCCGCATACTCCGGCCCTGTCAGCTCTTCTCCAAATGTATGGAGGCCGAATCCGTTGTGGATGCACTGCATCAGGATGCCGCCCGGCTCGCTGCTTCTCTCCAGCACCAGGACTTCCTTTGCACCGGCCTGCCGGGCGCTGATGGCTGCGGCAAGTCCTGCGGGCCCACCTCCGATCACGGCCACGTCACATCTCTTCATGAGGGTGCCTCCCATCTTCCCGGTCACGCGGTTCTTTTTCTCCCTTGGTATAGCCGACGGCGACTCTGGAATTTCCACCGCATTTTGTGATCATATCCTGCGGGATTCCTGTCTCTCTGTGGAGAATCTCGCAGACCCTTGGCAGACAGAAGCCGGACTGGCAGCGTCCCATCCCTGCCCTCGTGCGGCGCTTGACCCCATCGAGCGATCTGGCTCCGAGCGGACGTCGGATGGCATCGACAATCTCACCCTCCGTCACCGTCTCGCAGCGGCAGACGATCTGCCCATAGAGCGGATTCTTTTCGATCAGTTTCTGTTTTTCCTCAAACGGAAGCTCCGCAAAGTGCGGGATGCCAGTTCGCTTCTCGATGACATGATCCTTCTTCTGAAGCCCAAGCGCCTTCTCTGCCCAGGCGGCTGCCATCTCTCCGATAGCCGGTGCGCTTGAAAGACCCGGCGACTCAATCCCCGCCAGGTCATAGAACAGCGGGGCGCCTTCTGCCTCCCCAATGATGAAATCGCCCATGTCTCCGTGTGCACGCAGCCCTGCAAAGGAGGTGATGATCTTTCCTCTTGGCAGCGGCTTCACGGAGAGATTCTCCTTCTCCAGAACCTCCGCGATGCCTTCCGCCGTCGTCGCAGTGTTTTCCTTGTCAGAGATAAAATCGGAGGTCGGCCCGGCCAGGATGTTGCCGTGAACCGTCGGCGTCACCAGCACGCCCTTGCCTTTTTCCGTCGGAAGCTGGAAGATCGTATGCCGCACGTACCCCTGAAGCGCCCGGTCATAGAGACAGTACTCTCCCCGTCTTGGACGGATCCGGATCTTCTGTGTGCTGACCATATTGTGGATCTCATCCGCGTACACACCGGCAGCGTTGATGACAGCTCTCGTGACATACTCGGTCCCGCCCGCCTTCACATGGTACAGCCCCTTCTCATCCCGTCTGATGTCCGTCACTTCAGCATGGAAATGAAAATCCACCCCGTTCTGGCAGGCGTTCTCTGCAAGTGCAAGCGTCAGCTCGAACGGGCAGACAATCCCGCTTGTCGGCGCATAAAGTGCCGCGGTGACGATCTCCGACAGGTTCGGCTCCATCCGGAAAAGTTCCTCTCCCCGGACAATTCTGAGCCCGCTCACACCATTGGCAATTCCGCGCGTAAGCAGCGCCTCCAGCTCGCCCATCTTTGCCTCGTCTGTGCAGACCACGAGCGCTCCATTTCTCTGAAATGGAACATCCAGATCCTCACACAGGCTGTCCATCATCTCATTGCCGCGGACGTTCAGCTTCGCCATCAGCGACCCCACAGCCGGATCGAAGCCACCGTGGATGATGGCGCTGTTCGCCTTGGATGTCCCTGTACAGACATCCTCCGTGCGTTCGAGCACGCAGATATTCGCGCACAGACGCGACAGCGCCCATGCGGCAGCGGCACCGGTCACACCGGCGCCGATTATCACAGCATCATACATAAATTCCCCTCCGAGTGGCTGTTGTGTGAACAACTCTGTCTGTAGATTACCATCTCAGAAGGCGCGATTCAAGAAAAGATTCTGTGCCGATCCTGTATGCTTCGGATCACATTCCGGAACTGATTGTGTGCGCCTTTGTCATCCGGATTTCCTCGCCGCCGACTTCCTGCGCAAGCCTCCTGCTGTGGGTCGCGATGATGATCAGCCTGTCTTCCCGCTTCAGGCTGGCCAGAAACCCTGTCACCCACGCCTCCCCGTCCTCATCAAGACCGGCTTCCGGCTCATCCAGGATCAACGTCTGCGGCTGCATCGCCAGCACAGCGGCAAGCGCTGTCCGCTTCTTTTCCCCGCCGGAAAGATGGAATGGAGCCCGCTCCGCAAGTGCTCCGATGTCAAGCATGTCCATGTATTGTTCTGTTCTCCTCTGGACCTCCTCCCCCGAAAGGCCGAGCTGCAGAAGGCCGAACGCGATCTCCTCCCGAACGGACTTGCAGAACAGCTGCGTCTCCGAATTCTGGAACAAAAATCCGAGCCTCCTGTAGAACGTCTTTGACCATTCCCTGTCATTCATCCTGTCTCTTGTGACGGCTTCTCCATGAAAAAGATAGCGGCCGCTCTCCGGAAAACTGAGTCCTGCGAGAATCCTGAACAGCGTCGACTTGCCGCAGCCATTCGGACCTGTCACGACATAAGTATGCCCCGGATACAGATTCAGGCTGACATGCGCCAGCGCCCGCAGCTGCCCGCCTTCGGCCTCCTGCCCATAGGAATAGCAGATATCCTGAAGGCTGATCCAGGGCGCGCAGACAGCTTCTGTCTCATGCCTTTCTTCCGAGGGTTCGGATGCACGATGCGTTTTCGGGGGCAGTGCTTCGTCCGCAGCCTTCACTGCATCATCTGCATGCTTTCTTCTATGAATCAACATAAGTCCACCATCTCTCCATCCTGCCGCACAGACAGGGCCCCACTGCTCCCGACCGAAATGCCCTCAGCTCCGGCACACCCTGCCCGATACCCGGTTTTCCACGTCATACAGCTGTGATTCTCAACTGCGTGTATACAAAAAACAGAAGCGCCAGAACATCCGCGCTCAGAATCAGTACATCCCGAAGCCCAAAGCGGGAACGGTTCAGCGCCGGGTACGCACCGTCGAATCCTCTCAGACGCATCGCCTCCTCCGTCTGCTGTGCCATTTGCTGGGATTTCAGAAATGTCGTCCCCAGGATGCCGCCGGCACCCGAATGTTTCCAGCTCACCGTTCCGACGCTCCGCATCGTCACGGCCTCCAATAGTGCTCCGCTGTAGTGTCCGAGGATCACCAGATAGCGGATCGAAAGGTCCAGCACCAGCACAAACAGCTCCGGGAAATGCAGCTGCCGGAAGGCTTCCGTGAGTCTCTGGAAGGACACCGCTGTCCCCATCAGCGACAGCGCAAGCACCGCCTCCGCCACCTTCAGCGTCACGGTCAGCATTGTCTTCGGACTGCCCAGAAATACAGCGGGCAGCATGATGATCAGCGTGAACATGCAGGGCAGAAACAGTGTCTCCATGACGCGCTTCAGCTGCCGGATCGGAAGCGCGGCTGCCCGCGCCAGCAGTACTGCCAGCACTGTCACCGTGAAGACGGCGTTGCGTGAGAGTGCGCACAAGAGAATAATGAGAAGAAGCGCTGACAGCAGACAGACAACAGGGAGGCCGGAGCGATCTGCCCCGCCTCCCTTCTTCATACCGTTCAACATGCCGGCTCTTTCTGAACTTCCCCGGCCATCGTCCTTGAGATCGCTCTCCCGAAGGCGGGAGAGCACTTTCAGAATTGATCGATTCCAGTTCATGCCTGCACCTGCTGCTTCTGCGATTTCTTTACGTCCCCGATCAGTCTGAATACGATGATCAGGACAGCCGCTCCAATCACAGCTGACAGAATATAACCGAACCATTCCGGCAGCCCTGCAAATGAATAGTCCGGCACCAGTGCCTTCAGGCTGAATCCGTTCAGCATCCCGGCAGGCGTGTATCCCGCACCGGTTGCTGCAATCTCGTCGACACCCCACTCGCCCCAGGCGGTTCCCTCCGCCAGAAGCCCAAGCGGTGTCGCCAGAATCAAGGCTCCCAGCAGAAAACTCACTGCCCTTCCGGATTTTCTGCCGGATGCAGCGCTGCCGTTTTCCGTATCAGCCGTTCTGCTGCCCGCGATGCCTGCTTCCACTCCAGCCGTTCTGCTGCCCGTGTTGTCTGCTTCCATACCGGCTGCTCTGCTGCCCGCGTTTCCAAAAGCAGTGCTGCCCCGGCGTACGGCTCCTGTAATCATATCGGGTGAGGTCTTCTTCACGAATGCCAGCACCGCAACTGTAAACACAACCTCTGCAAGACCAAAGACCGTCAGATGACCGATCATCATGGCCGGAACCGACAGATTCAGACCGTACGGACAGTACAGTGCGTTTCCCGCCGCGTCCCGGAAAAGCATCGGCTGAATCCCGAACTCGATCGCAGCACAGAGCGCAGCCGCATTGATGCCAAGGTAGGCCCCCACGCCGGCCCCGATCAGATCACCGCTTCCGCGGCGAATCCATTTCCTGAGCAGTGAATACACGGCATATCCGACAAATGGCAGCACAAACGCCATGTTGAAACAGTTCGCCCCGAAGGCCAGCACCCCGCCATCCCCGAAGATCAGCGCCTGCAGCAGCAGTGCGACAGACACCGACAGACAGGCTGCATACGGACCAAGCAGCGCGGCGATCAGCGTGCCGCCCACAGCATGCCCTGTCGTCCCGCCCGGAATCGGGATGTTGAACATCATGCTGATGAAGGAAAATGCAGCTCCGACACCCATCAGCGCGATTTTTTCTTTTGGAAGTTCCGTTTTCACCTTTCGGATACAGATGCCCCAGACCGGGATCATGGCAGCAGCCATCACCCCGCAGGTCTGCGGACTGAGATAGTTCTCGGGAATGTGCATACAAGTCTCTCCGTTCTTCAGAAACAAGATTCAGCCGGTGCTTTCGGCATCTTCAGCCTAAGTCCTGCCACCACTCGCATGCAGGCATGCGTGGTGGCGGACTTTTGACGCTGTCATCATATTCATATAACACTGAGTATAAACAAAACCCGGGGAAGGCGTAAGCCCCACCCCGGGTTGCTTATGAACATGCACATGCTCTTTTCTGTCTCAGCGAAACAGCGGCGACACGGCTGCCGCCAGCTTTTCCTTCTCCGCCTCGGCTTCTGCCAGGTTCCTTCCCTTTGTCGTGTAGTAAGCCTTGATCTTCGGCTCCGTGCCGGACGGGCGAACCACGACAGAGGCACCGTCCGCCAGCTTGTAGATCAGCACATTGGCTTTCGGAAGCCCTGTCTCCTCCGGCTTCTCGTAGTCAATCGCCTCCGTCACAGCATCTCCCCCGAACTCCTTCGGCGGATTCTTCCTGAGTCCATCCATGATGCCGGCCATCTTGTCCATTCCGGACAGCCCCGGGAACTCATAACTGTCCACCTTATTCAGATAGCGGCCATACTGTGCGTAGATTTCTTCCAGGCGCTGCTTGATCGAGCTTCCAATGCTTCTGTAGTAGGATGCCATCTCGCAGATGAGCATCGATGCGACGACTGCATCCTTATCCCTCACATAAGGCCCTGCCAGGTAGCCGTAGGATTCCTCGAATCCAAAGATGAAACGGTCGACTTCACCGGCTGCTTCAAGCTTCGCGATCTGATCGCCGATCCATTTGAAGCCAGTCAGAGTGTGCCGGAGCTCGACGCCATAGTGCTCCGCGACAAGGTCTGCGAGTGGTGTCGAGACGATCGACTTCACCGCCACCGGTCTCTCCGGCATGGTTTCCTTTTCGATCCTTCCTGCCGCGATATAGTCCAGCAGCAGAACCCCCATCTCATTGCCGGACACCAGCTCATAAGAGCCGTCCGGACACTTCATGGCAATTCCGACGCGGTCTGCATCCGGGTCCGTCGCCAGCATCAGATCAGCCCCTGTCTCCTTTGCGAGCGCAACACCCTTCTCAAGCGCCTGCAGGATCTCCGGATTCGGATACGGGCAGGTAGTGAAGTAACCGTTCGGATACTCCTGCTCTGGCACAATCGTGATGTCCGTGATGCCGATGTCGTGAAGCACATGGGTGACCGGGACGAGCCCGGTTCCGTTCAGCGGCGAGTATACAAGCTTCAGTCCCGCTGTCCGGCACAGACCCGGACGAACCTGTCTGGACTCGATGGCATCGTAGAACGCCTTCTTGCAGTCATCTCCGACAAACCGGATCAGCCCCTTCTCGACTCCCTCTGCAAATGACATGTACTTCGCACCTGTGAGAACGTCGGTCTTCTGAATCTGATCATAGACGACAGCCGCCGCGTCATCCGTCATCTGACAGCCGTCCGGGCCATACGCCTTGTAACCGTTGTACTGTGCCGGATTGTGGGATGCCGTAACCATGATGCCGGCGTTGCAGTGATAATACCGGGTCGCAAAGCTGAGCGCCGGAACCGGCATCAGCTCGTCATAGATGCGGACCTTTATTCCATTTGCCGCCAGAACACCCGCCGCATCCCTTGCAAATGTCCATCCTTTCAGTCTGCTGTCGTAGCTGATCGCGACCGTCTGCGTACCGCCCTGCGTCTTCACCCAGTCGGCCACGCCCTGCGTCGCCTGCCGGACAACCCAGATGTTCATACGATTTGTTCCGGCGCCAAGCGTCCCGCGCAGTCCGGCGGTTCCGAACTTAAGCGCAACCGCAAACCGCTCTTTGATGGCTGCGTCATCGCCCTCAATATCCTGGAGTTCCTTCTTCAAGTCAAAATCGATCAGATCGGCACCAAGCCACTTCTTATATTCATCCTGATACATAGACATAGACGTATACTCCCACTCTTCCATATTCATGTCATGATATGCCCTGCCGAAGCTTCTCCGGCACTGCCCTTTGCCTGAGTTCCTCACACACTATACCATAACTACCCATCAACTGCCAGCCACCAGCTGTCGAAAAACACGCTGAAAAAAGCAGTCACTATGACGGCGTCCGCTCCCAAATTACAGGAGGGGCTGTCATAGTGACTGCCTTTAAGCATTCACACTTCACATATTGTGCCGGAACGCCACCGGATGACCTGTCTGACAAGCTGTCCTGACATCCGCGCTCTGAATCGGTCGGTTCCCTCAGCCTACAATCAGCCCCGGAATGAACATCGGAACATACATAACCAGGAAGAAGGCAATGACCAGCCCCAGCAGATACGGACGGATGGCCTTTCCGATCTTCATCATCGGCATCTTGGTGATACTGGACGCAACAAACAGGTTGATGGCAACCGGCGGCGTGATCATACCGATCGCAAGGCCGACCGTGAAGACAACGCCGAAGTGCACCAGATTCACTCCCATCGCCTTGACAAGCGGTAGGAAGACCGGTGTCAGCAGGATGATCGCGGAGGATGTCTCCATGAAGATCCCGGCGATCAGAATGATAACGCCGATGATGAACATGATGATGTACTTGTTCTGGGACACAGAGAGCACGCCGTTTGCGATCGTCTCCGGGATGTTCCAGTTTGCCAGCACCCAGCCAAATGCACCAGAGCAGGCGATAATGATCATGATGACGGCTGATGTCTTCGCCGACCCTTTTACAATTTCATACAGCTTCTTCGGCCCCAGATCGCGGTAAACGAAGAAACCAATGATAATTGCATAGATGACAGCGATATCCGCTGCCTCAGATGAGGTGAAGTAACCGGAGAAGATTCCGCCCAGGATAATCAGCGGCATCAGGATGCCCCAGATTGCCTTCACAAAAGTCTTCGCGATCGTCCTTCCGGAAAGCTTTGTCCCCATCGGATAATTGAGCTTCTTCGCTTCCACCAGCGCGATGACAATCAGGACAAGTCCCATCAGGATGCCCGGAACAAATCCGTTCCGGAACATTGTGCTGACCGACTGCTCCGCAATGACGGCATACAGCACCATCGGCACCGACGGCGGAATGACAACACCGATTGTCCCGGCTGAGGCGATCAGCGCCGCCGACTTGTCAACGCGGTAGCCACGTTTCTCCATTTCCGGAATCAGCGTTGCGCCGACTGCTGCCGTTGTCGCGGCACCGGATCCGGAAATTGCAGCGAAGAACATCCCAGCCAGTACGGCAACAATCGTGAGTCCACCCTTGATCCAGCCTACAAGTGACTCTGCAAACTCAACGAGCACCTTCGAGACGGTGCCCTTGCTCATCAGGTCTCCCGCAAGAATAAAGAACGGGACGGCGATAAGGGAGAAGGAGTCCTGCGCAGTGAACATCCGCTGTACCACCATCAGGGGCTTTACGCCACCTGCAAGCAGGACGGTAAGCGCTGACAGCGCGATGGAGAAGGCAACCGGCATTCCAAGAAGCAGCAGGACTGCAAATGTGATAAAAAGCAGCGTAGCCATTATTCCTGCACCTCCTTCTTTGCCTCAGTATCCGGCTGGGCAGCCTCGTCTCTTCCGGTCAGCAGCCCAAGCAGCGCATCCAGCGCATGCACGAACATTGTTCCGCAGCCGATCGGAATTGCCAGGTAGACATAGCGCATCGGAACCTTCATGGCGGCTGACACCTGTCCGCCCTGTCTCTGATAATACTGGATGCCGTATACAACAATCATCGCAAACAGCACCATGCAGAGCACCTGAACCGCGATCTTCATACCCTTCTGAACCGGCTTCGGCATCGCGTTCTGAAGCACCTCGATGGAGATGTGCCCTCCATGCTTGTACACGCAGCCGGCGCCGAGCATGGAGCTCCAGATCAGGAGATACCGTGTCAGCTCCTCGCTCCAGCTCAGCGCATGGTTCGCGATGCGGCAGACAACCTGGGCGCCGGTGACTGCCACCATTGCCAGCAGCATGAAGACAATCACCGCTTCCATCGCCTTGTCCAGTACATCGCTCAGCTTGTGGACTCCCCGAACAAATCCCATTTCTGCATTCCTCCCAAGTGAAATGTTGCTGGTCTGAAATGTTACTGGACGTCCTTGATCACATCGTTGATCTTCTGAACATAGTCTGCATACTGAGAATACTGATCATACACCGGCTGAACAGCCTTCTTGAAGGACTCCATATCCGGATTCTCGTCGACTTCCATGCCGTTGTCCTTCATTGCCTGGAGCTGATCCTTCTCCTGCGCAGCAGTCCATGCTCTCTCGAACTCCGCAGCCTCCTGTGCAGAATCAAGGAAAATCTTCTGAGTATCCGCATCCAGCTCATTGAACTTGTCAAGGCTCATCGTGATGATCGCGGAGGAATAGGAATGACGGTCAAGGGTTGCATACTTCTGGGACTCCCAGAGCTTATAGGAATTGATGACGTTGATCGGGTTCTCCTCACCGTCGACCGTTCCCTGCTGAAGAGCCGTCAGCGTATCGTTCCAGTTCATCGGAACCGCATCCGCACCAAGTGCCTTAAATGCAGCTGTGTAGACATCATTTTCCATGACACGGATCTTCAGACCCTTGACATCATCTGCCGAATGAACGGCCTTCTTGCTGTTGGTCAGGTTGCGGAATCCTCTCTCTGCATAGGCAAGGCCCTTCAGATTGGAGCTTTCCAGCGTGTCGAGCAGCTCGCGGCCAACCTTGCCGTCAAAGACTGCATATGCCTGCGCGTTGTCCGCGAACAGGAATGGCATATCCAGAACACCCATATCCTGGGAGAAATTGACGAACGGGCCGGAAGTGACGATGCCCATGTCCAGCGTATCCATCTGCATGGACTCCAGCATGTCTCTCTCTCCGCCGAGGTCTCCGTTCGGATGGATCTCGATTGCGTACTTCCCGTTGGTCTTGTCCTGAACAAGCTGTGCGAACTTGACAGCTGCGATCTGGAAAGAGTCATTCTCATTGACCGTCGTCCCAAGCTTCAGGACAGTTGCACCCTCCGGGATCTCCGGCTGTACATTGGAGGCATTCTTGACATCCTCAGCACTGAATCCGCCATACCCCGGGATGTTCTCGGTTCCTTCTCCTGCTCCGTCTGCCTCTGTTGCTGCCTCTGTTGAAGTCTCTGTCTCCCCTGCGTACACTGCACCGGTGAAGCTTACCGTCATCGCTGCTGCAAGCATGGCTGCCATCATTGCTGTTCTCTTCATGTTTTCCTCCTCTTGTTTGGATATCCATCCGGATTGCTGTGGTAAAGGCTTCCGCTCCGCTTCAGAAATTCGCGCTCCCGCTCTGCTTCGCATCGCTCCGCGCTCATTTCTGTTGTCGTCGCCTGCGAGCAGGTGCTTTGACGTGCAAGCACGTCACGCACCTGCTCACAGCGACTGGGACTTATACACTAAAAAAAGCTTTTGCCTCTTCTGCGAAGAGACAAAAGCTTCTGCTTCTGCGGTACCACTCTTCTTCCGCATGGATATGCGGCCCTTGGCGACACATAAAAATATGTCCGGTCATGATCACAGTGACCAGCCCGTCGATGCCTACATACCGTTCGTAAACGGCTTTTCAGCACGAAGCTCAGGGATGATTATCATAAGTGTCTGTGCACTGCCTCGCATCATCCGGCAGCTCTCTGAAGCACTCGCAGGTACTACTCTTTCCCGTCAACGCTTTTTGTTGAACGGTGCCCACTATAGCGCCCGGGGTAAACCATGTCAACCTTGATTGGATAGATACCAAATATTTTTTGTATATCCTCATTTGCATCGAAACTTTACGGATTTTTATCGGTATCTGACCCTGGCTGTTCTGATTCCCCGGCCCTTTATTCCTGGCCTTCTTCGCCCGGATGATCCGCAGGAAACAGCTTTGTCAAAAGCTTCATGATCAGAACGAGTGCGACAGTGACCGTAAAAATTCCGAGCATTCCGAGTCCCATAACCTTCAGTGATTCAAGAAACAACATTCTCTTTCCCTCCCTCTTACAGCTTCGGCACAAGGCTGAGAATCAGCCCGCCTGCGATGACGGATGCGATCTGACCGGAAACGTTGACACCGGTCGCCTGCATGATCAGGACATTGCTCGGATCCTCCTTCAGCGCCATCTGCGTTACGACACGTCCCGACATCGGAAACGCGGAGATCCCGCAGGCGCCGATCATCGGGTTGATCTTCTTCTTTCTGAACAGGTTAATCAGCTTTGCGAACAGCACGCCGCCTGCCGTATCAAAGATGAATGCAATCAGTCCCAGCAGCAGGATGAACAGCGTCTGGACGTTCAGAAAATCTTCCGCCCGCATCTTTGAAGCAACGGTAAGCCCCAGAATCAGGGTAATCAGATTCGCCAGCGAATGCTGCGCCGTCTCAGACAGTGAATCCAGAACACCGCATTCCCGGATGAGGTTACCGAACATCAGAAAACCAATCAGAGGCGCCGACTTCGGCGCGACAATTCCCGCGACCGCCGTAATCAGAATCGGGAACAGAATCTTCGCCTTCTTCGAGACGGCCTTCGGGCTGTAATCCATATGAATCATGCGTTCCTTCTTCGTGGTCAGAAGCCGGATCACCGGAGGCTGGATGATCGGAACCAGTGCCATGTAGGAATACGCCGCAACAATGATGGCGCCCACATATTTCGACTGGAAGTAGTTCGCTACAAAGATCGAGGTCGGCCCGTCCGCGGCTCCGATAATGCCGACCGAAGCTGCATCCTGAAGGCTGAAGCCGAACAGCGTTGCAAGACTCAGTGTCATGAAGATTCCGAACTGCGCGGCAGCCCCGAACAGCATCAGAACCGGACTTTCAAGGAGCGGTGTAAAGTCAATCATCGCCCCGATTCCGATGAAGAGAAGCAGCAGGAACAGTTCATTTCCAATCCCTGCGTTAAATAAAATATCGAGCGGTCCTTCCTCAATCACCCCGGCCACCTTCTGCGTGACCGCAGCAGACATCGGAAGATTGACAAGAATCGCCCCGAAGCCCATCGGAACCAAAAGTGAAGGTTCCATCTTCTTCCGGATCCCCAGATAGATCAAGACCCCGCCGATGATCCACATCACGACCTCCGGCAGTGTGATGTTTCCGACATTCGAAAACAATGCTGCAATTTCACTCATACCCTCTACCTCCACATGCATGTTTCATTGAACATTGATCATCCCGGCAGACCGTGTACATCCCCATCGCTTTCCGGCCTCTTGCGTGAAAAAAAACAAGACCTCTGCCGCACGCGCAGCTTAAAGCAAAGCGCCTGCGGCAAAAGTCTTGCTGTTGATATCCGAAAGCCGATTGCTTCCGGGATATGATCCGCTCCGGGCCCAAAAGGCCGCGATGACGAAGACGGCTGCGGGCATGCCCGCCAGCTACTCCCTTTTACCTTTTCATCTGTGCAAATAGTAGCCGGAAATTGAGACTGCGTCAAGCAGAATTCTTCATCCCCGGTTCTGGCTGTTCTGTCCGGCGATCCCCGTTTCCTCCTTACGATCATTCCGGTCATTGCCTGGCTCTTCTTGTCCTGGCTGCCCGCCCAACCCGGAGTCCTCCATGATATCCTGCCACTGTACCAGTTCCTTCGTCCATTCGTCCCTGGCCTTTTCCATCCTGTTTTTCAGGGCTTCCAGGGACTGAATCGTCTCATCCGGCATTCCTTCCAGATAAGTTTCCGGCGACATCTGCTGGTTTTCCGCCGCTTCAAGCGCCTCCTGATATTCCGCCGCCGCCCTGGCATAGGCTTCTTCCGCGCGCTCCCGCGCATGTTGATTGACTCCAAGCTCCCAGTCCAGCTGCAGGGAGGCGGTCGAAAGCTCCCTCGGACGCATGGAGGTTCCCTTTGGCACCGCGCGCAGTTCCTCGATCATCCGCTGCTCTTTGGCGCTTCGAAGGGCAGCCGCATCAGCCCCCGCTTCTGAACTTTGTCTTCCCCGGTAGTGCTCATAACCGAACGGATAGTAGAGAACCTCCTGAGAATCCGGCGGAAAATACAGAAGCTCCTGTGCCACATGGCTCAGGAAATAACGGTCATGAGATATGAACACCAGTGTCCCCTGATACTGCCGGAAGATGGATTCCAGCGTTTCCTTCGCCGGAATATCCATGTTGTTGGTCGGCTCGTCCAGAAGCAGCAGATTCGGCCTCTCTTCCAGGAGCACTGCCAGAACCAGCCTGGCCTTCTCTCCGCCTGAAAGCTCCGATACCCTCTTGCCAAAGTCCTTCTCCCGGAACAGATACCCCGCAAGTGTCTTCCGAACCTGCGCTCCTGTCAGCGCCGGATAGCGGTCATGGAAATAATCAAAGACGCGCTCATCACTTGTCAGCTCCGCAGACTTCTGGTCAAAGTAGCCGATCTGAACCGTCTCGCTGACAGAGAACTTTCCATCCAGCTTTGGCAGAAGACCCGCCAGCGTCTTCAGACAGGCACTTTTGCCGGCGCCATTCGGGCCGAAGATGCCGATCTTCTGTCCTCTCTTGAGCCGAAAGCTTACGCGGCGCACCGGGTGGTTCTTCTCATAGCCGATCACCAGCCCGTCACAGTCCAGGACATTCTTGCTTCCGCGGACCGCCGGGATGATTTCCTCTGTATGGATCCGTGCCTCATCCTCCCGGGGTTTTGGCATCCGCTCCATCCGCTCCAGCATCTTTGCCCTGGACCTGGCAAATGCCGCTTTTCTCGGTTTGTTCCGAAATCTGGAGATCAGCTCCTCCAGACGCTGAATTTCCGCCTGCTGTGCCTCATACTGCCTCAGCTGGCGCTCATGCCTTTTCTGCTTTTCAGCCCGGTACGCTGTATAGTTTCCCACATACCGGGTCAGTTTTCCGCCTGAAACCTCCCAGACCACATCAGCGGTCCGGTCAATGAAGTACCGGTCATGGGATACCATGACCACGGCCTTCGGGTATGCGCGTACCTCGTCTTCCAGCCACTCCACCGTCTCCAGGTCCAGATGGTTGGTCGGCTCATCCAAAAGCAGAATGTCCGGCCTTGTCGCAAACAGTCTCAGAAGCAGGATCTTTGCCTGCTCTCCCCCTGAAAATTCCGAAAGCTTTTTCCCCCGGTCTTCCATCTGAAAGCCAAGGCGGGTGAAATGCTTGTAAAAGTCCGCAACAAAGGAAGCGTAGAGAGCCGACTGTTCCGGAATCGCCTGCAGGATAGCAGCTTCCCGGACGAACACCTCCGGCGTCTTTTCCGCATCCTCCAGCGCAGCCGTCTGGGAAAAACGGCCGATCGTCACCGCCCTCGATACATGAACCTCCGCCTCCGGGTGTCCGTCTCTTGTGTCAGGCCGGCAGCTTCCGTCTAGCACCTCAAGAAGCGTAGACTTTCCGGCTCCATTTTTCCCTACTACGGCAATCTTCTCTGTCCCCCGGATACTGAACGAGAAATCCTCCAGAACCGTATGTCCGCCCCTGCTCACAGAGGCATTGCTGATCTCAAGAAGCATCGCTTCAGAACCTTACGTACCTGCTCTGCGGCAGAAACAGGTTATCCTTCCCAATCTGGGAAAGAGAGGAGACGCCGCACATCTTCATCGTGTCCGCAAGCTCCTTCCCAAGCTTTTCCGTCAGAAGCTTCACGCCTTCTTCGGCTCCGCCGTACACTGCTGTCACATACGGTCGGGCAATGAGCACCGCGTCCGCGCCAAGCGCCAGCGCCTTGAAGACATCGACGCCCGAACGGATTCCGCCGTCCACAAGCACCAGCATAGATCCCTTCACCGCATCTGCAATCTGCTCCAGCACCTCCGCAGTCGAAGGCGTCTGGTCCAGCACGCGGCCACCGTGATTGGAGACAATGATGGCTGACGCACCAGCTGCCTTTGCATCCAGGGCTCCCTTTACCGTCATCACGCCCTTGACGATGAATGGCTTCCCGGCCATTCGCACAATCTCTCCCAGCTCCTCCACCGTCTTGCTCCCGGCCGGCGGCTGAAGTCCCTGCAGAAATGGAAGCCCGGCCGCATCCACATCCATGGCGACCGCAAACGATCCGGACTCCTTCACCAGTGCAAACTTCTCCTTCAGCGTATTGACATCCCACGGCTTCATGGTCGGGATGCCGGCTCCGCCTGCCGCACGGATCGCAGCTGTGGCAGCCTTCATGACCTCCGCGTTCGTTCCGTCTCCTGTAAAGGCAGCGATCCCGGCTTCCTTACATGCCCTGACAAGAATGTCATTGTACCGGATATCATCCAGCTTATTTCCATAGTGCAGATTGACCGCTCCAACCGGGCCCGCGAAGATCGGGTACTTCATCCTCTTCCCGAAGAAATCAAATCCCGTGTCCGGCTCCCTGTTCTCCGCAATCGTATTCAGATTGATGCGCACCTTCTGCCAGGCTTCATAGTTTCGGATCGCAACATCCCCGACTCCCTTTGCCCCCGGACCCGGCATGGTGTTTCCGCAAGCCTTGCCGTTGCATACCGGGCAGGCCTTGCAGTGCGGCCCGATGCAGGTTCTTGCCTGCTCAAGCAGTTCCTTGTATGTCATGACTGAACCAACCTCCTCGTACTTTTCTGTGGCTGGCCGGCATCTCCGCCAGCATTTCTCCTGAGGCCTCTTCTGAGATCATGCAGCCACACACTGTCTCCACTACTATACCATACAAGTCCGTTCATTCAGCCATTTTTCTGTGCTTCACAAAACATCGAATTATATCGATCAGAATTTTCCTTTTGATTTCCCCTGTTGACCGGTCCGGCATCAGTCCCCTATACTGGGAATCATGAATTGAACACGTATGATAACAGGAGGAATGAATTTATGCGCATCGCAATACCATATGAAGAGGGTAATGTCTTTCAGCACTTTGGGAAATCGAAGCAGTTCAAGCTCTACACTGTTGAGAACGGAAAGATTGTTTCCTCTGAAGTGATCAGTGCAGGGGATACCGGTCATGAAGCACTTGCCGGACTGCTCGCGGAGCTGGATGTAAAAGCTGTCATCTGCGGCGGACTCGGGGAAGGCATGATGAATGCCCTGGCAGCTTCAGGAATTGATGTATATCCCGGCATCTCAGGAGACGCTGACGAGGCTGCCATCTCCTTCCTTCTCGGAAAGCTTCAGCCCGGAGAAGCAAACTGCGACCATCACCATGAGAAGGCTGGCGAGTCGGATTCCGGAAGCTGCGGGAACCACGAAGAAGGCTGCTGCGGAGGCAGTCTGGAGGATGGCTGCGGCGGAAGCGATGGGGGCTGCGGTAGTGGCTGCGGCGGATGTGGCGGCGGCTGCGGCGGTCACATGGAAGTCATTCTGGATGGAAGGAATGCCGGAAAGACGGTTCATGTCCACTACAAGGGGACCTTCAATGACGGGACACAGTTTGACTCCTCGTATGATCGCGGCGAGCCGCTCTCCTTCGTCAGCGGAACCGGCATGATGATTCCAGGCTTTGATAAGGCTGTTGTTGATATGGAGCCTGGCGACGTCGTGGATATCCACCTGATGCCGGAGGATGCCTATGGCATGCCGGATCCGGACAATATCATCGCGCTGAAGATCGCAGAGCTTCCCGGCTCCGAGAACCTGACTCTTGGGCAGCGCGTCTTCCTGCGGGATGACTACGGTCACTCCTTCCCGGTGCGCGTCACCGCCATGGACAGCGAGAACATCACCCTTGATGCCAACCACGAGATGGCAGGCAAGGAGCTGAACTTCCACATCGAACTGATTTCGGTTGAAGATTGAAGATGAAAAAAGGGCGCCCGCAGCAATCACGCTTCGGGCGCCCTTTAAAGCTCCGATCGAATAACAAAAAAGACAGCCTGGGAGATACCCTTGACCCATTTTGCCAGGGGCTTCAGTCTCTTGTGAGGTTTTTCAGCCACTTGTACTTTCTGAAGTGGATCATCACCCACGGGATCTTCCCGACCTCGTCCACACAGGTGCAGCTGTAAACCACCAGAACCGGCCAGTGGAAGACAAACGCTCCTAAAAGCGCAGCCGGAATGGCGATGCACCACATCATCACGATCAGAGAATATGTGTCAAAGATTGCGTCTCCTCCCGTGTAAAATACCCCGTTGATGGTCACGGTGTTGACGCAGCGCCCGATCATGTAGACAGCCTGGATCACCATCATTCCTGTCAGGTAGGACTTCGCTTCCGGCGTCATCTTCATCAGATGTACAACAGCTGGTGTCAGTGCAAGAAGAACCACCATAGACAGAATTCCGATCACAAAGGACAGATCGCGAAGTCTTCTTCCGTCTGTCCGCGCTATCTCCATCTCTCCTGCGCCTAGCTCAATGCCCAGGATGATCCCGCCTGCCGTCGCCACGCCATTGCACAAAGAACAGATCAGATCCCGTACGACGGAGGCGATGGAGTTTGCGGCAGCCGCGTCCGATCCCATGTGCGCGACAATCGCTGTGTAGGAGGTAAAGCCCACGCCCCACAGAAGTGCGGAGCCCAGGACAGGCGCCGCGATCTTCAGCGAATCGATCACCAGCTCCTTCCGGTAGTACAGGAGTCTTTCCAGATTGGGCCGGATATAATCCTTTCGCATCGAGACCAGAACGCACCATGCCAGCTCGATGACCCGCGAGATCAGTGTCGCAATAGCGGCTCCTTCCGGTCCGAGTGCCGGTGCCCCGAAGAGGCCGAAGATCAGCACTGCGTTCAGGATGATATTTGACATCACCGATGCCAGGGAGATCCACATGCTCATCCGCGCATGACCCGGAATCTTCATCACCGTATGATAGCACTGGGAGAAGCCCACCAGCAGATACGACCAGCCGGCAATTCGAAGATACCGGCAGCCAATGTCGATCAGAACAGGGTCATTTGTGAAAAACAGCATCAGCGGGCGGGGAGAAAAACAGCAGAGTGCCCAGAACATCACATCGATGACCGTCATTGAACGGAGCATCATGTTGAAGATGTCACCGACCGTCTGCTCATCCTTCTTCCCGTAGTACTGTGAGGCCAGAACAGACCCCGTGGAGGTATCCGCCATGATGAACATCGTCATAATAAACTGCACCTGCGTCGCAAGCGACACGGCTGCCATCGAATTCTGATCCAGCCGCCCGAGCATGAACGCATCCGCCGCGGAGACCGATGCCAGAAGGAGACTCTGAAGGGCAATCGGAATCGTAAGGGTTGTCAGTTTCCGGAGGAACGCTCTGTCCCCTCTTAATGATGAAATACGCATAAAATCAAACCATCTCAGTATCAGATCAGGGCGCCCACCCTGCATTGTTCAGCTTCCCGGTGATTGTACCATACAAGTCCCGATCTGTCCCACCTGGGATCTTATCTTTCCAGGTGGAAGTTTCCAAACGACCTGGTCTGCTTTTCCTGAGGACAAGTTCCAAGATCTGCTGCACGGGCTGCGCACTGGCTTGACAGAATTTCGTTTCTTTCTATAGTGGAAAACGTTATGTTGTTTTGACTCAGTGCTTTTCATGCTGCCCACAGCAGCTGAATTCACACCGGAGGAACGCACTATGGTTCACAACTTTACAAAAGGCAGACTGGTCATGCCTATGATCCAGTTTACGATCCCTTTTATCCTGGCCAACTACCTGCAGCTAACCTATAATGCCGTGGACAGTATCATCGTTGGCCGTTTTCTGGGACCGGAAGCTCTCGCCGCAGTTGGAACCAGCAATCCGCTGATGACGCTTCTGATCATGCTTCTTCGCGGGACAACACTAGGGACCGGTGTCCTGATTGGCACGATGTTCGGTGCAGGCGATTACCCCCGCCTGAGAAAACAGATCTCGACAGCGCTCCTGGCCGGCGCCGTCTGCTCCCTTGTGCTCAGTCTTGCTGTATCCACCTGCGCCAGTGACATTCTGCGTCTGCTTCATGTCGATCCTTCCATTCTTCCGCTGGCATCCGGCTACCTCAGAACAATCTCATACGGGCTGATCTTCACCTTTCTTTACAACTATCTCTCCTCGACGATGCAGGCGCTCGGCGACGGAAAAACACCCCTCATCTTTCTGGCAATCAGTGCCCTGACGAACATCGGCGGCGATCTTCTTCTAATTGTCGTGTTCCATCTGGGTGTAAATGGAGCTGCCGCAGCGACCGTTCTGAGCGAGGCCTTTTCCTGCCTGCTATGTATGCTGTATATCAGAAGCCATGTCCCTGTTCTGAACCTCGGAAAAGCATGGTTCGTCTTTGATATTTCCGTCCTCCGGAGAACGCTCCAGTACGGTTCTGTCTCTGCCATCCAGCAGGCAACGGTACAGCTCGGGATCCTGGGCGTCCAGGGCGCAGTGAATTCCCTCGGAGTGAGCACGACAGCCGCCTTTGCCGCTGCGAACAGGGTCGATGATTTTGCCCTCATTCCAACCCGCAGCATTGCGAACGCAATGACATCCGTGATTGCGCAGAACTGGGGCGCACGGGACAGAAAACGTATCCGAAAAGCATTTGCCGGCGGCGCCCTGACAGATATCGTGTATGGCGCCCTTGTCGGCGGCCTTCTCTTCATCGCTGCATCCCGGGCCATGTATCTTTTCACTCAGGATCAAAAGGTCGTCTCAGAAGGCGAGATATACCTTCGCCTCATCTGTCTGATGTATACGCTCCCCGCCCTGACCAATGCAATCCAGGGATTCTTCCGTGGAGTCGGCGACCTGAAAATCACCCTGGCCAGCTCAATCGTCAACATGTCCATCCGCTTCCTCACAACCTTTGTGCTGATTGTGAACGTACATATGGACATTGCAGCCGTCCCATATGGCTGCCTTGCAGGCTGGCTTGGCATGCTGGTATGGGAGATCCCGTTTCTCATCTGGAGATTCCGAAAAAACAACCTGCCAGACCCATGATTTGACCATACTACCGGTATCACTTGTATGATATTCGATTTTCCCGCACGCTTTACAATCCCCTGCAGGTCATTTACAATCAAGTCAAAAGTTTTTCGGAATTCATGCGATGATACACATTTTTACGGAGTTTCAGACATGGGAGCACGTGAGAGATGAAGATCGGATTTGACAATGAGAAGTACCTGAAGATTCAGTCTGAGCATATCCGGGAGCGGATCAGCCAGTTCGGCGGCAAGCTTTACCTGGAATTCGGCGGCAAACTGTTTGATGATTTCCACGCCTCCCGGGTTCTTCCGGGCTTTCACCCGGACTCCAAGATCACGATGCTGCGAGAGCTGAAGGATCAGGCAGAGATCATCATTGTCATCAACGCAGCTGACATCGAGAAAAACAAAGTCCGGGGAGATCTCGGCATCACCTACGACATGGACGTCCTGCGGCTGGCGGATGCCTTCACAAGCTTCGGGCTGCTTGTGAGCGGCGTTGTCCTGACCCGCTTCGACAACCAGCCGTCTGCGATTGCCTACGAGAAGAAACTCCAGCGCCTTGGCATGCGGGTCTACCGCCACTATCCGATCACCGGGTATCCGTCCGATATCCCCTATATCGTCAGCGACGAAGGCTTCGGGAGAAATGACTATATCGAGACTTCGCGTCCGCTCGTCGTCATCACCGCGCCGGGACCGGGAAGCGGCAAGATGGCGACCTGCCTGTCCCAGCTGTACCATGAGCACCAGCGCGGCATCCAGGCTGGATATGCGAAGTTTGAAACATTCCCGGTCTGGAATCTCCCGCTGAATCATCCGGTGAATCTGGCATACGAAGCTGCGACCGCTGACCTCGACGACGTCAACATGATCGACCCCTTCCATCTCGAGGCCTATGGAAAAACCTGCGTCAACTACAACCGGGACGTGGAGGTTTTCCCTGTTCTGAATGCCATCTTCGAGAAGATTCAGGGAGCGTCCCCCTATCAGTCGCCCACCGACATGGGCGTTAACATGGTCGGGCTGTGCATCAGCGATGACAAGACCGTATGTGCGGCAGCCAATCAGGAAATCATCCGCAGATATTTCAGTGCTCTGTGCGACAGACGCCGCGGAAACGGCAGCGACAAGCCCGTCCGGAAGATCGAGCTGCTGATGAAAAAGGCCGGCATCTCTGTATCAGACCGTCCCTGCGTGCAGGCCGCCAACCTGAAGGCGGAACAGACAGGTGCCCCTGCCGCTGCCATGCAGATGGAGGACGGAAAGATTCTGACCGGGCGAACCTCTTCCCTGCTTGGTGCCTCCTCCGCCCTGCTTCTGAACGCCCTGAAATATCTCGCCGGTATCGACGACAGCATCGAGCTGCTCTCGCCGACCGTCCTGGACCCGATCATGGACATGAAGGTGAAACATCTCGGAAGCGATGGCAGCTCTCTGCTTCACCTCAACGAGATTCTCATCGCGCTTGCGATCGCCGGCGTCAGCGACCGGAATGCTGCTGCAGCGATCGGAAAGCTGGCGGAACTGAAGGGTCTGGAGGCGCACTCCTCCGTCATTCTGTCTCAGATTGACGAGGGCGTCTTCAAAAAGCTCGGCGTCAACCTCACCTGCGAGCCAAAGTACGAGACCCAGAAGCTCTATCACAAGTAAGACAAGCGGAAGCCCCCATATAACCATGGGGGCTCCCTTCAACGTCTCCTGTCAACACGCCTCATCTCCGGGCTTCTGAAAGAACAGCAGCACAGGCAGCACCACCGCGACTGTCAGAAGCCCATTGATGAGCAGTGAATTGCTCAGCGGCGTATCGTACAGGAAATGATCAACCATCACCAGAAGAATCAGCCCGTATCCCTTCCGCCTGTGGTGTTTGCCGCTCCCCCTTGCAATCAGATAAAGCCCCGCCGCTGTCACGGCCGCATAAGCCCAGTGTGAGCCAAAGGAGGCGGAGACTCTGTCAAGCGCGGTCGGAAATGCCTTCTCTGTATTCTCGAACCCGCTTTCTGTAATGTAGGACAGATCCTCCTCGATCTGAAAGCCGATCCCGACGCACATGCCGATCCCCAGATAGTCCTTCAGCGATCTTCTTCCAAGCACGTATAGAAGAAGTCCGGTCGTCCCCAGCTTCAGAAGCTCCTCCAGAATACCGGTTCCTGCAGACCCGATCCACGCGTCTGAATAGAGATGCCCCATCAGATGGGACATCATATCCGCAAACGCATCATTCAGGTTTCCCGCAAGAGCCGCAGGAATAAATGCCCCGCAGAAACCGGCGATCAGAAGATCCAGCCGATGCATTTCATATTTTGAGCAGAGATATTTCATCACCAGGCAGAACGGCACGATATACGCGAGCAGAAGCGGAAAAGTACTGTACACCTCCAGGTATTGCACAACCGTTGTATGATCCTGCCCCAGAAAATCCGATTCATTGATCACGATGCCAAATGTGAACAGAAGAATCAGAATAACTTCCGCGGCCAGGCGGCGCCTCCGTCTCCTCGCTTCACTGCGGATGCCTGCTTGTTCCAGACTGCCTGTTTGTGCGTCTGTCTGTCTTTCCATGTGCATTTCCATCTGATCATCCATAAGCCATTGCTCTCCTGTCTCTTCTATTTTTTTGCGTCCCTCATCATGCACCTGTTTCCATAAAAAGTCAAAACCCCCGCCGGCCCTCACCTTACAAGGTGAGAGCCAGCAGGGGTTGCTGGTGATACTCATATGGAGTTCAGATCAGGCATTCTCTCCGAAGAACAGCTTCAGATCATCATCAACTGTCCCAATTCCTGCGATTCCAAAGTTGTCAACCAGAACCTTTGCAACGTTCGGAGACAGGAAGCCCGGAAGGGTCGGTCCAAGGTGGATATTCTTCACACCAAGGTACAGCAGTGCCAGCAGCACAATGACAGCCTTCTGCTCATACCATGCAATGTTGAACGCGATCGGAAGATCATTGATATCGTCAAGTCCGAAGATCTCCTTGAGCTTCAGGGCGATCAGCGCAAGAGAGTAGGAGTCGTTGCACTGGCCTGCGTCAAGCACACGCGGGATTCCATTGATATCGCCAAGGTTCAGCTTGTTGTACTTGTACTTTGCGCAGCCTGCAGTCAGGATGACAACATCCTTCGGCAGCTTCTTTGCAAACTCTGTATAGTACTCTCTGGACTTCATACGGCCATCGCAGCCTGCCATGACGACAAACTTACGGATCGCGCCGGACTTGACCGCATCGACGACCTTGTCCGCCAGCGCAAACACCTGCTCATGTGCGAAACCGCCGACAATGCTTCCGGTCTCGATTTCCTTCGGCGGCTGGCAGGTCTTTGCCTGCTCAATGATCGCTGAGAAATCCTTCACCTCACCATACGCACCATCGATATGGCGGCAGCCCGGATAGCCTGCGGCACCTGTTGTCCAAAGCCTGTCCTTGTAGCTGTCAGCCGGCGGCACGATGCAGTTGGTTGTCATCAGGATCGGACCATTGAAGGACGCAAACTCCTCCTTCTGCTTCCACCATGCATTGCCGTAGTTGCCTGCAAAGTGCTTGTACTTCTTGAATGCCGGATAATAATGAGCCGGAAGCATCTCAGAGTGCGTGTAGACATCCACGCCTGTCCCCTCGGTCTGCTCGAGCAGCTGCTCCAGATCCTTCAGGTCATGGCCTGAAACAAGGATGCCCGGATTGCTGCGAACACCGATATCGACCGTGGTAACCTCCGGATTGCCATACGCACCTGTATTCGCAGCATCCAGGAGTGCCATGCCATCAACGCCATACTTGCCGGTCTCAAGCGTCAGTGCAACAAGATCATCCACTGTCAGGGAATCGTCCAGCGTCTTTGCGAGCGCCTTCTGAATGAACGCATCAATCTCTTCATTGTCCTGAAGAAGCGCATTCGCATGCTTTGAGTATGCAGCAAGTCCCTTCAGGCCATAGGTGATCAGCTCTCTCAGGCTGCGGATGTCTTCGTTCTCTGTAGCCAGGACACCGACCTTGTCAGATGCTGCCTTCTCCTCATACTCGCTTCTGCCGCCGTTCCAAAGTGCTGCATCCGGAAGGCCGCTGCGATCTGTGAGCTGCTGAAGTAGCTCCTCCTTCACCGCGAGCGTCTTTGCCACTCTGTCTGCAATCGCGTCCTTATCGAAATTTGCGTTGGTGATCGTCGTAAAGAGATTCACCGTAACCAGATGGTTGACATCGCCCTTTACAGCCTTGCCTTCCTCACGAAGCTTTGTCGTTACGCAGGACAGTCCCTTTGTGACATAGATCAGCAGATCCTGCATCCGCGCAACATCAGGTTTCTTGCCGCAGACACCTGACACTGTGCATCCTGTTCCCCTTGCTGTTTCCTGACACTGGTAGCAAAACATCTTATCGCACATCTCTTTACCTCCAATACATCAACACATCACTGCGAAACATACCGCGTAATCTGTTCCCTTTACTGCGGTTTCTCAAGCCTTTCCTTTCTTGACCTGTTGACCATAGATTACTATACTTTTCATGATATAGACGTTGTTGCGACAACATGTGAGGATAAAAATGGACGTTCAAATGCTTTCTGCAACCCCTCTGTTCCATGGCATCCGTGAAGACGAAATCCGCCAGATGCTCTCCTGCCTCGGGACGCATGAAAAAACCTATAAGAAAAACGAGTTGATTCTCCGGGCTGGAGATCCCGTTCAGGAAATCGGCATGGTGGAGTCCGGAAGCGCCAACATCGTTGTCAACTTCTACTGGGGAAGCAGCAACATCTTCGGTCATATCGAACAAGGCCGGATCTTTGCAGAGAATTACGCCGCCATCCCCGGCAAAGAACTGCTCTGTGATGTCGTTGCTGCGGAGCCGTGCAAGATTCTTTTTCTCGACTTGAACAAGCTTCTGAATGTCTGCCAGAACGGGTGCAGCTTTCATAATCGGCTCGTTCACAACCTGGTACGGATTCTTGCCCAGAAAAGCTTGAATCTGTCCAGCCGAATGATGCACATCGCTCCGAAGTCTCTTCGCGCGCGTCTTCTCTCCTACCTGTCCGAGCAGGCACTCATCCACGGAAGCACCCACTTTGCAATCTCCTTCGACAGGCAGCAGCTCGCTGATTACCTGAGCGTCGACAGAAGCGCCCTCTCCAATGAACTGAGCAAAATGCAGCGGGAGGGGCTGATTTCCTATAAGAAGAATGTCTTCACACTGAACAAGGAAGCACAGCTGGCGGATTATCTGTAAATAGCCATGATGAGGGCCTTTCTGATTTGACGAATGTGCCTGTGTGTCAGGCAAGGACGCGCTGCGCCAGCAGATAAGCCATCACATGGACGCTCTGCTGAAACTTTCCGGCCTTGATCAGGTGCTCGACCTCCTCTCCGGTCAGCAGCTCTGCCTCCAGGTCCTCTGTTTCATCCAGGCTCTGCCCGGTGATCTTCCTGCAGTCTCTGGCCAGGTAAACATGGGCATAATTATCCGCTACCGTCGCATTGGAGGGAATCGTAATCAGATGGGTCCATTTGTCCGACACGTACCCTGTCTCCTCCTCCAACTCTCTCTTCGCACAGATCAGAGCATCCTCCATCTCAGCTTTCCTGCCATATGTCGATATTGCCTGCTCTGGATTCTCCGTTTTCCGCGGCTCGATCCCACCTGCCGGGAACTCGGTTGTGACCTCCCCGATTCCGTGCCGGAACTGGCGGACGCACAGATACTGTCCGTCCTCCGTCACCGGGACGATGACGGAGTAGCTCCTGCGGCTGTACTGATAAAATGGTTCAAACACTCTCCCGTCCGGATAGCGGTATTTCACCTTCCGGAAATCAATCCATTCGTCCTGGACAATATGTTCCACGGAAAGCGGTGTCCAGATAAAATCCTGATCCTTTTTCATTCTGACTCCCATCTGTTGATCATCTGATCAGTGCTTCACCTTTCAGTGCTCCACCTTTTAGTACTCTACCTTGTAATGTTCCCTGAAGGATCGCGCAGCAGCGGATCCCGGCTGAAATCTGAGCCGGGCCTTTGCTGAAGAATCTCAGGCCTCACTGCTGTATTCACGCCCCTCCCCGGATATGCTGGGTGTCCCTGATGCAGGGCTGCACCAGCGATCTGCGTCAGTCCCCTCCCCGGACATACTGGGGATCCTCTGTCAGAACAGATCCAGCATATTGTCGAGATAGATGTCCTCCCTGACATGAATCTGGTACTCTGGCTTTGTCAGGTAATACAGCAGGAACTCCAGTATCAGAGCACTTCCAAGTCCCCGGCCTTCAATCTTGAAATTGGAAAAGCCCATTGGCATATAGCGGTTTTGAATATCCTCTACACTGATAAAACCAGGATTCTCCATGGCCCTCGAAAACCGGTATCCCTCATCCGCTCCGGGTGACTTACAGCGGAATTCCGGCTCAATGCTGCTCAGATTTCTTCTGCTGACGGCCTCATAACACTTTTTTCTGTCCGCGCAGCCAAACCAGCAGCACTCGTTGCACAGAAACTCCACTTTATCTTTCAAACGAGGCTGAAGACTCCGGAGCCTGTCAAAGTCCTTGTTCAGACGGAAATCCGGCACAACAAATTGAAATTCATCCCGCCTGAGTTCATTCTCAAGCTGAGAAAACTGCGTCAGCACTTTTGTGGTGGATGAAACATAGTAAAATCCCGGATACTGCTCCTGAAGATACTTCAAAAGCAGATCCGAATGAATTATGACCCCGCTCTGAGGACTTTGCACCTTACTGAAGACTCTGCAGAGCTGATTGCATCTGGCATCTGTCAGATGCTCCTTCCGAAGCAGCGAGTTGCTGAGCGTCAGCCTGGCTGAGATCCCATACTCCTGCGTCAGTGCAAGCGCTTCCTCCGGCGTATGCTCTCCGCCGCCGACGCGTCCGCCGCCCCAGAGACAATCTGCCGGTGCACCATAAATCGATCCGATTTCGCACCAGTCATAGAAATATTCCCTGTGCTTTTTAAATAACGGCAGAAACACCTGATACAGATCATAGAATTCAAAAAGTCCGGGAAGGTGGAAATAGGCTCTGCAGCTTTCTCCTGTTCCATCCGGCTCTCTCAGCTCTTCCATGGTCTTGCGCTTCCCAGCCACCCCTTCTGTGTCCAGTAGCTTTTATCCACCTCCGAAATACCTTTCTTCTGAAGTAAACGTACAAAGCAGAAGTAGAGCTTCATTTTCAGAGACGGTTTGACATGTCCCCTTCGGCTCCGAATCCTCTCCGCGATCCGGGTGGTCTTCTGATCGATCGCCTGTTTTCGTTTCTCCGAAACCCCATCCCAGTTGTGTGCAAACACATGCATACCCAGCCGGTAGGTCTTCCCCACACCCCAGAAGAACAGACTGTCCGCCATGTCTCTGCAGGCTGATTTTTCCCCGGCGGCAGCCGAGGTGCTGATACTGACAGCCTGCTTCCCAAACATTGACTCCACCGGCCTGTGAATCAGCCAGCGGTACCCATAGTGATCCAGGAACGTTTTCATCGCACCTGTCACATGGTAAACATATACCGGGCTGGCCAGAATGATTACATCTGCAGCATCCATGGCTTCCGTGATTGGTCTGAGCGTTTCATAATGCGGACATCGCTTTTCATCTTTCAGAATACACTGCATACAGCCAACGCAGTAATCATGAAAATCCCTTGGGAGAAAGAACTCCGTCACGTCTCCCCCGATCTTGTCTGCGAGCTGTCTGGCGATATGGCAGGTCGTCCCTGTATGACTCTGCCCGTTGATAATAACAATCTTCATGGTTCTTTCCAACTTGTCCTGGCTTCTGTCCTCGGTCCGTTCGCTGGCACCTGCCATTTCTTCTTTCTGATTCCTCCTGGCTTTGTTATCTTGAAGCTCAGGTCAGGCAGATCCAGAATAACTTCCTCCGGAACCGTTCCATCCAGCAAGATGGCGGTCCAGAAGTTCTTCGACTATTACCGAAGAATCTCCACGACTTCCCCGATAAACATATCATGGTCTGACTGCCCTTCATAGAACTTCTCCGCAATGTCCTTCGGCATGCTGGCCGTATCCAGCTTCTGCCTGAACAGTTTCCTGCAGACAAGCGTCACCTCTGCCTCTTCAAATGTCATGGTCTTACCAACCTGCTTCGGCGTCAGTCCGGACGCATGCATCTTGTCCATGTCCCGACCGGATTTTGATCCCAGAACACCCAGCGTCCTCCTGCAGGACTCCGGGTAGAAGCTGACCGTGAAATAGTCTTCCCTGTCCATGAATTCATGCGTATAGCGGGATTCCCGTACATAGACGGTGGCAACCGGCTTGCCCCAGAGCGTACCGAGTCCGCCCCAGCTGATCGTCATGGTATTAAACTTTTCCTTGTCTCCCGCTGTCAGAAGTGCCCACTTTTTGTCAAACTGTGCAAATATATCTGTATCAAACTGCATGATTCATTCCTCGTATTATAGTGTGTAGCCAATCTTTACCTGTTCTTGGTAAAAGGCTATGCTGTTATGGATGCTGTGGATTAGTATTTGTTTCCTACCACCAGA
>CACWKX010000019.1 GCA_902761585.1 uncultured Lachnospiraceae bacterium | reverse complement strand
TTCTTCGACAGCTATACATTACGAGAGTCCGATGACCTTTTCAATTGTTATTATGGTAGGCAGAGGCTATTTCCTACCCACACATGTGCACGAAGCCTCCTTTTAAGATTCATAAACTCATCCGCAAAAGCTTCTGCTGTAGCTCTGTTATGATCTATGCTGATATTTTCTTTGTTATAATTTGCGGCTTTCGTCCAATTAAACGTTCCGTGAATTACCGTTTGAAAATCAATAATACAAAATTTCTCATGCATAATATTCTTGTAAAGTGATTGTATTACAACCCAGTGTGTTGGAAAATCAATTTCCAAACAGAATTCAGCGTTCCTGTTCACGTCGTTTTCGTCGAGAATAATCTCAATTGTTAATCCCTGCTCTTTTTTCTTTAGCAGTTCTCGATATAACACCGGATCTGTGAACCAAGCCATTACAATCCAAATCACATACTTGGCGTCTCGTATTTCATCTATAATCTTGCTGCGTATTTGCTCAAAATGAACTTCTTGGCTTATCTCTTCATCGTCAGGTAACACACCTGGCTTATAAAACACATCAAACAAGTCATATTCATCTGTTGTTGGGTATATTTCATAGCAAATCTTTGTTATATAGTCCTTATACTTTTTTAGCTGATTCAGCTTTTCGGGAACAATATTTATATAAATGTATTCTTGGCATTGATTCCAAACTCCTCGATACGCAAACTGCCCAGTCTTCTCAAATCGAATACTTACTAATTTCAGCAAATCTATGATTTCTTCTTTATTGGGTTCGTCTCCGATTTTTATTGTATCGATAAGCAATTTTTTGAACTGCAATTCATTCATTTACAGCCTTCTCCCTTTGAAAATAATCCTCTGCCAGCTTATCCAGCTGAGCTGCAATCAGCGGAAAATCCTTATTCAGATCCAGCGTTTTCGCCCCTATCTGATTCCCTCCCATGTTAAACATGCAGTCCGGAGTGATATCCTCATCCGTCTTCGCATATAGAAGGATACCCGCTACATTTCCAGTATTGTCCTTATCCTGGTTCTTAACATAGGTGAATACCTGATAAACATTACCAGAATGAAGGGAATACTTATCAAACTGCTTCTGTAGTGTTCTTCCGTAATATTTTGCGTCTATGATAAGGATCTTCTCTTTCAGTCGTAGCATTATATCTGTCTGCATAACAGGAAGGAACCGTATCATAGACTCACTGTTTTCACCTACGAGATCCCATTTAACTTGCCCAGCCTTGACCTCTGACAGATAAGTATGATGCTGATGATAGTATTCCAAAATGAACTTCTCATAGAGTTTTGCCATATGATCATCAGAGAATGCAGCCATCTTATACTCACCTTTTTCGGTGGTCTGAAGCATGCCATCCAATACGAAGTAGCAGACATTAATCAAGAGCTCATAATTCTTACTATTCCGCTGATAATGAATGCGGCTCCATGGTATTTCCGAAGGATCAAGCTGCTCTATTCCATCGAAGAAAACCAGCAACTTCTTTAATGCCACTTTTCGTTCAAAATCAACACCATCATCGATAAGAAGGTAATGGATTGTGGTTTTAAGAATCTGGTTCAACAGATTATTCTCTGACAGCTCATCGAATTCACAAGCCAGCTTCTGTTTGTGCTGGATCCGGTTCCGTATAGTTTCCGGCATATCCAGCTTGCCACGCATAACAGAGAGCGTTTCATTCTTTGTAATGTATTCGCGGTATAGTCCTTGTTTTAACTGTTGCGCGATACCCTTGCTAAGAATTGCAGCAAAAAGGTCCTGTGCATTATCAAACTTCTCCGAAGCAACCTCATCATAATTTGACTGCTTCAAAATTTGAAATGCATAGGAAAGCATATAGTATATATTTTTGATGAATATGCTTTTATCCTTAATCATCAAACACTCCACGCAAATTCTTTTCCCATCTGGAAAGCTTATCCGGCTCATCGAACCAGTACTCTCCAAGCATAGGCAAAATATCAAATTCTACAACAGAACGCATCCACTCATCAGTGCAGCCGGCTTCCTCTCTTCCGCAGAAATAGCTATGGCCGATCTGGAATCCGCGTCCAAGCGACTTATCATCTGTTATCTCTTTATTCAGTGCCTTGATCTGGTCAATCAGCGCATTGAAGGTTTCGTTTGCAAACCCATTCTGATACTTAGTGAATCCCTCTGAATTAAATCCCGGCTCCATTTCAAAGAAACTGAACCTTCTCCTGAGTGCATAGTCGATCATCGCAAGACTTCGATCTGCCGTATTCATCATACCGATGATGAACAGATTCTCCGGCACAGAGAAAGGCATTCCGCTATAGGCCAGTGTTGCCTTGGTTCCACGATAATCCTTCTCTATCAGCATAAGCAATTCACCGAAGATTTTGCTCATATTTCCTCGGTTGATTTCATCGATAATAAAGAAGAATTCCTTGTCCGGATGATTTGCAGCCGTCTGGCAGAACCTATAGAAGATACCGTCTGTGAGCTTGAAATCAGATCCGTCCGGACGATACCCCATGATGAAATCCTCATAGGAATAATTCTGGTGGAACTGAACCATCTCTATACGGGAGTCATCTACCTCTCCCATCATGGCGTATGCCAGTTTCTTTGCTGTAAAGGTCTTTCCGACACCAGGCGCGCCCTGCAGGATAATGTTCTTCTTATTTCTGAGAAGTGCCTCCAGTACGTCATAGCGCTCCTCGGTCATATAAACCTTATTGAGGAAATCTTCCTTTGTGTATTTCTGTATTGAAGCATCAGCCTGTTTAAGCGGATTATCATCACGAATAATATCCATGATGAAATCAAATTCGCCTTTAGTAAGCTTGAACAAGCTTCCGTTCGGCTGAACAAAGAACTCCATCTTCTCAAGTTCCGGACACGCTTTCAGATCCAGATATTCGATAGGCGATGTCAGGCCTTCTGTTTTTTCAAAATAAATAGACTTCCCATCATTGGCCTGCGTAATCTTAGCAAGCGCAACTACCTTCTTTACAGGATTTGCTTCATAACCAATGACGATATCACCGACCTTTGCATCAAGGAAATTCTGGAAGATGCGTCTCTTATGACCATTTTCGTTATATAGCGTATAGCTCTGCTCTTCACCGACCTTAAGATCAGCGAAACTCCAGATCTTCGGATTAGCAGTCAGCCACCAATATTTCATATCTGGATCGGTATCACCAAATAGCTTGTTCAAGGTCATATCAAAGTATGGTTGTAATATTTCTGACTCAAATAGTGGCTGATCATCTTTCTCAATTTTAATGCAGGTAGAGTTGAAATCCGGAGACCACCATTTATGTGCTCCAGAATACGGTGCCGTGTCTTTTGATTTAGCAATTACACGATAATCTCTCTCATACCATCCGTCTTCCATTTCAGGGTTCAGTACCGCCTTGTCAGAAGTAAACTGTCCAAGGAACCTGATGCTATTTCCATAGCAAAGATAGAAATAGTCACCCTTCTTTATGCTGTCCATAAAGTTTTCGCCTTGCGAAACTTTAGAACCGGCCATCGCCTTTGTGGTACTGTGTACAACAGCCACTTTACGATCTTCAAAGAGAGTCCTGTTATCCTCCGATATAGATCCGTGACTAATTTTCCATATAGCCGGCGCACTATCCGCATACAATGGAATCTCACTTAAGTCCACTTTATCAAGCGCTTCAGAAAGCTCATCCCTTAAGCGCCATATATAAACTCCTTCATCATTTTTACCGGCATCCCTGCCCATATAAAGAATCGGCCACCATCTCGCATTATCGGCATCCCTTGTCATCACCGGGCATCCGGTCTTCTTGGCAATACGCTTGGCAAGGGACTGAGATCCGGTATTATAGAAATAAGCTCCATCACCATATTTGATGGAAAGCTGTGTGCACGTAGCAGCACCGCCATAGTCTTTCATTCGTTTGACAATCTTCAGGCTACTCTCTGTAAACACCTCGCTGTCGTTCAGTAGATCAACCCAGTCCTCAACACCAAGCTCCGGCGTGTAGTCCTCCGGCTTCGGAAACCATTCATTCTCATCCTTCTCTGCATTCTGGGCGCTCAGATAAAAACGTGCAAGATAGAACCCGACATCTATAGTGGCGGTCTTCAGTTCCGGATCAGGATAACAACTCGCTGTTATCCCCTTCCTGAAAAGCTCCACTATCTCCGGATTAGCTTTAATGGCTTCACAGATTTCGTCATACATCTGAAAACCGCCGATCAAAGTCTCCACGGATCCATTTTTCTTTGGCATGTAATCAGATGACAACTCTCTTGCTGCTGCCCGGAACAGTTCATACTTATAAATATAATACTTGTCCGGATAACGCAGCCAGAGATAAGTGCTGATGGCGTTTGTGTTCTGATAATGATTTCTCCAGGTACCATCGTCATACTTTGCACGCATTTCTTCTGCTGCCGTCTGGAAAGCATCTACCCTCGCAGCAAGATCCTGTGATTCATCAAACAGATTCCGGAACATTGCCCTTGTTGCTTCATCATCAGCTTTTGCGAAGTTTGTGATCATGCCACGCGGATAAGCGTAGCCGGATGCCAACAGATTGAATGTCTTATCTGTTGCCTGCTTAAACATCTCTCCAAAGTTATCGGCATCAATATCCCAATGATCCTGGAAGTGCTTGATAGCCTCCCACTTATATTTCTCATCATCCCAATGGCTCGGAAAGTACGCCTTGTATCCTTCCAATATGGGATTCAGTTTTTCTAAATCAATCATGCGCTCCTCCTTCCAAGCCATACCTCATCTTGTTTATCTGTTCTTAGCTAAATAAATCAATTAGATTATTCTTAATGATATTTTTCTCTAATATGCTTATTTGCTTTCATGGGTCATCATCCGATAATGCTGGCTCTGGTCCAGCTTTTCAAAGATCTTCTTCATTACCTTACGGTACTGCTCCGGATCCACAGCTTCTTGGACAAGGTTGAATCCATCGATAAAGCTGCATTCATTATCAATGTAAGAAAGCATAGAGCTTGCCAGATGGTAGTCCGTATCATCAATCGTTCCATCGGCCCTCTTCTTAATGAACTCACTCTTGTTTTTCTTCAGGATAATATCCCGGATGTTGCTGCCCTGGTATCCGCAGAGCTCCAGGAAATAGTATTGAAGTATCCTGCGGATTACATTCAACAGCGGAATTGAAGAAGTCAGTTCCTGATACTCAGTCCAAAGTGCTGTGTAGGCGTTCTGGACCGGATTCACGTTCCTATCATCCTCCGAAAGTTCCTTCGCCTTCTCAATGCATGGCGTGATGGAAGAATGATTATCCGTCTTCCTTACCATGTAGAATGTAACGCAGTCGTAGTATTCCACCATGTTGTATGTTACCTCACGATGGAAGTACGCATTGTGCGTCAGAATAAATATCTGCTTGATATAGGAACCGGTGATATCCGGATGCAGCACTTCAATATTGTTGTGGCACACGCTGATCATTTCTCTGACCATAGAGCTCACAATGAACAGAGTGCCGCTGTCCATGCTGGTAACCGGATCATCGATCACGACGATCTTATCTCTTCTGTCCATTACATCTGTAACTTCACCGGTCGAGGTAAAGATAGCCGCATCTGCAGCTCCGCTGCCCTTAACCAGATGATAGAAGTACAGGAACGCAATAAAGTTTCTTTCGCCTTCACTCAGACGCTTGACCGGCTTATTGCCGTCACGAACCACTTCATAACGGTTCTTAACACCCGGTTTCTTGCGAAGGGAGAAGCCCTGGAAGCCGGAGTCCTTCAGCATGGCATTCATGCTCTCAAATGCTTCATCCGTATTGACGGTATTACCGCTCTCTTTCTTTATCTCCGCCTCCTTATCCAGATAGTTCTGACGGAGTGTGCCCTTTTCCTTTTCGATTGCCTTGATCTCTGCTTCTATTGCAGCGTCTTTTGCCTTGTAATCTGCAATCTCATCTTTGACCAGAAATGCCAGATGCTCCCACAGCATTTTGTCGCATTTGATCTTGGTCTCTTTCTTTTTGTTGAAAGCATCATTATTTGTCTTGATAAGTGCGTTGATCTCATCAACAATCGCATCAATCTCGGCAACCAAAGTATCTATATCCTGTAGCTCTACTTTGTCTGCCGGTTTATCAACCTTCTTTTGGATCAACCGAAGGTTACTCTGAATAATGGTTTTCAGACGCTCCAGCTTTTCCTTATAAACAGTAAAATCTGCACGCGGAAAATCACTGGATGTGTTTTCATCCAGTATTCTGAGCATTTCTTCTGTCATGCTGGTATATGCAGACTGGAAAGCAGCCACAGCATTTACACTGTCCTGATATTCTTCATCAAAGCAGGCTTTCAGCTCCTGCTCAAAGTGCTGATGATCCAGCGGATTATGACAGAAAGGACATATCCCATCTGCCTTCTTTAAATATTTCGTATGACCTTCTTTAACCCAATCGGTATTACCCAGCTTCTCCATCACTCTGGCAAACTGAGTATCGCTTGTACTTACGATGGGCTGGCCAAGATAGGAGGCTCCAGAAAGGTCATATTTTCCGGGATACTCATTTGATTTCTTCAGTGACGGATAAGTTTGCGCGCTCTTTCCATATGCAACCTCATAGAGCTCCATGATTTCATCTTCTTTGTGCTCTACCGGCTGTTTTTTCTCGACCTCCGGGCAGAAGGTCTTTGCGATTTTCTTTCCGGTCATCGCAAGATCAAACTTCTTCCTGACGGAATCCGTCAGTCGCATCATTCTTGTCTGGCTATCAGTCTTAAGTCCGTCCCGTGCTTCTTTCTTTTGATCTATCGCCTCATTCTTTTTACCCAGATCACCCAGCAGCTTATCCTTATCCTTTGAAAGCTGATCCAGCTTCTTCTGTGTTTCTATATTTACCTTGTTCAGCGTAAATACTCCGGCAAGGTCATCAAAATTAGAAAAATGATCACTGATGAACTGCTGATCATAAGCCAGCACGTTGTAGTCGTCCACCGTCTGTCCGGATCTCCAAGTGAGTCCGGTATTTGCCTGGATCATTTCTGATATTGTTGATTTACCCGCACCGTTTCTTCCAAAGAAAAAGTTTATAAACGTAGGCTCAAACTCTTCATGGTCATAAGAGCGGCCTTCGATTACCACCTTTTCTATCGCTGATTTTCTCTTCTCCATATAACCGCTTCCTTCCTTAGCCTTCATTTTCGTCATTCATTTTGCCGGATTTCAGCCATTCATCTACTTCGCTGATTCTGAACTTATAGCGTTTTCCGGCACGATAATAAGGAATCTTTCCGCTCTTGATCCAGTTCCGCACGGTATCGGTACTGACGCTGAGATGATCCGCTATATCTTCAAGGTTTACCCATTTTTCGACTTCCATTGCTTCGTATTCCCTGCTCATGTCTTCCTCCGCTTAAAGCATATCCATAATCTCAATAAGTTTCTTTTCTTGTATCAGTTGTGGCAAATTCACCCTTTTGATTGCCCAGTGAACACTGTCCAATTCGTTGTTCTCCGGAGCCCGAAGCAACTGCAGCTCGCTCTCCAGAGCATTCAATTTTTCCTGCCGTATCACATGTGATATCGATGCTGTAACAATAATCGTATCGCTCTTCTGCCGGATGTCCACGATATATCCATAACCTGCGCACTGATCCGGAGTCGTATGATTGCCGAACCTATTTCTGATAACAAACAATGACGGCAGTCTCTTGATTTCCTCTGCTGCTGCCAACCCCGGAAGAGCATATATTTTACGGACTTCCTCAGCTGTATAGTCGTTCAGAGACTGGTGTCTCGGAATTGCAACCAGGCTGTCCACCTGCTCCTGATCAATAACAAACAGATTGTAATATTCATAATTCGGATTTGCAGGACGTAAGGGCTGCGGCATGCCGCCCATAGAAATATAGTTGATCTGTTGCCCTATGTACCCGATCTGAGTGTTTCCACTTCCGGTCTGCTGGAACGTAGGACTTCCCTGTACCTGCAGACCGGTCGGAGTCTGTACTTGTAATTCATCACTCATTCAGTATCCTCACTTCTTTACAATCGTCTGGTTCGCTATATATCCAATCTGTGTGTTGTTATCTCCGTTCTGTATGAAAGTAAACGGATTATTGATCTGCTGCAGGTTTGGACCAGTGCCGGATGTCTCCTGATGGTCGTTCTGATTATCTTGATCATTCTGCTCCGGCTGATCTTCTACAACCTCCGCTTCCTGCTCCGTATCTTCAGTCTCATCCTCTGGTTCCAGTGTATAAACCTCCAGCTCTATCGAGAGGTTTTCGCCCATAGCCCCTTCATACTCTCTGGTACCGCCACCGTTCTCAGGGCACCAGGTATCATATGTAAGTTGCCCAACCTTATTATTCTTTCGGTTGATAACTATGAAATGCCATATTCCCAAGAGAAATGACGGAAGGCATACCCTTTTCAGATTGCGAAGCTGATCTTTCCTGACGGCATCTCCATTCTCATCAACCATGAACTCCACACTGTCATCAATGCTTTCGTCCTGCTCAATCAGATCAATCAGAGCCTTCACCAGGCGAACATCTTTCTGCAGCTTTGTTCCCGTTTCGATAAAGCTATCTACAAAGATGCACATGTCATTTCTGGCCGCCAGATAGTTATTTCGTACCCTTTGGTCAAAGACCTCAATCGCCAGCTTATCTCCAAACGGGAGATACTGTCCCGTCGATAATTTGCATGACTTATAGTCGTTGGCTTTCGTCTTAAGTACAGCCTTCCCCGGATCCTCATAGTCAGGATTGATAACCGTGATCAGCCCCACAAGTACATCCGGATCATTCAGCTTATCACTCTCACCCTTATAGTGTTCTCTTGCTTTCTTCCGCTGCAGCAGCGCCTGTATTACCAGCGTCATAAAGGTGCCACCACACAGACGCGGATACGCTATATTCGTCACAGATTTCCTCCGATTTACTCTCGTTTGCAATTCTACTCATGTAGTATACTGGTTCATTTTGTTTCCAACCAATTCCCACTAATTCCGATTATATCACAAATGTCTGAATCTATCAATGAGAACGTGCTTTTTCTGTACTCCCCCTCCAGGCTCATTTGACACTTTTCTGTTGATCCTATCCCCAGCTTTTTTCGATAGAAAACCAACTTTTTCAAATCCCGTACCTTAAGAACCTTACGAACCATAGCACCCGACCTTACGAATGATTGGATCACTCCTGTAAACAATCGCAGGAATGATCCTTTTTCTTCCTGCGATCAACGCAAATCTTAGCCAATCACAGGAGGAAAAGTTATGGCACGTAAAGCAGATTACAGTAACACACAGAAGTACAGCAACCGTAAGTCCTTTGACGGAAATCCCGTCCCGGAAGGCAAGGTCTTAGTTCCCTTCCTCAAAGAAAAGTTCGGTCTGCAGAAAAACGACTACATCCAGGACAACTTCACCACCATGCATCTCGGAGAGTTTTCCTTTGAGATCGGATTTATGGCCATCAGCGAAGACCATTACGCTTCCTACATGAAGGACTTTTGGGATGAGCTGAACAAAGACATGGAAATGCGCCGCGAAGGCCGCTGCATCATCGGCAAGAACCCTGATGGTTCAGACAAGCTTTGCCCTTACACCAGACGTTGTAAGGGGTGCCCGAACAAGGGACTTCTGGAGCGCTACAATCCGAAGCGTGTGGAGATCCTGTCTCTCGATTATGAATATGACGGAGAAACCTTTGACATCGAAGATACCACGCAGCCGTCCGTAGAGGATCAGGTTCTGGACAAGCTTTGCCCGGAACCTACCGAAGAGGAACTGAAGATCAAGCTTCTGGCTCACTTCGACAAGGAGAATCCCCGCTACGCCAAAATCATCCGTCTGAGCCTGCAGGGAATGTCCATTGATGACATCTGCATCGAGATCAATCTGAAATCCAGCCGTGGACGCCAGGAAATCAACAATGCCCATGATGTCGTCTGCGAATACCTGAGACTTCGCCACTGTAAGAAAAATCGCAAATAAGACAAAACAGAGAAAGAGCGGTAACATCCATCATTGGGTGCTACCGCTCTGTTTTCAATGCTTATAGACTGGCTTTCTGCCGTTTAATTGAAATTCATCATGGGACTTGATATCCCTGATCGCCTTCCGAAGTGTTCCGCACCGGGAATGGCTGTGATATGGGTGATTGATTTTGTGCTTATGATAGACCAGACATAGATTCCGATCCTTCAGCTCAACATTATGGATGTACCAAACATGCCGGGTGTTGTTGCTGATCAGTGTTACATCAAAAGCGTCCGCCACAATCACCGTAAAATACTTCCTGTCAATTGCCTGAAGTTCTTCTGTGGTAAACATGATTACCACCTCGCTCCCGGCTCGGCTACCATCTGAGCCCTTATTTTGACTTTTTCAGCCTCGTATCGCTTCTGTAAGGCTTTCATCTCCCTCTCCATGAACTCAGCCTCTGCGGCTTTCACAGCAGCTCTCTCGGCTTCCTGGGTGATGATGATCTTGCCATCCTCGCAGGTGACGGAGATATAATCCCCGATATCAAAACCTGCTTCTTTAAGCCACAGTCCCTTAAGCATGATCGTCGGCGTTTCACGATACTTATAGCCGCTCTGTCCGTAAACCATAACACTTCTCTTCTTTGCCATTAAGATTTCCTCCGTTTCTCAGATTGTCTTTGATTGTCAGCTACCGTTCCAAGATCATCGGATCCAGATCATAGGCACCACCTCCCTTCGGCGAAAAAAATAAGCTGCCAATGCTTTTACACATCAGCAGCTTTCGCTTTAGTTCGGTGTTTTATTTTCAGTTCTGATTTTTCTTTGCGTCCTTGATACGGTAGTAGTCTTCCAGATCCACATCGATCCTGACTTTCGTATCTGGTTTTCGGTTGCTCAAGAGGCACACGGTCTCGACGTGATATGTGAACGGGAAAAGGTCTACCGGCTGTGCCTCTTCTGCCGCATAGCCAAGCTCCTCGAAGAGTTCCAGGTCTCGCGCAAGACTCTCTGGTCCGCAGGAAATATACACGATGCGTTTGGCGCCGGAAAATGCCGCCGCCCGGATGAACTGCGGCGTACTGCCCGATCTGGGCGGATCCATGATGATGACATCCGGGAGCCGAACACGCGGGTCCTTCCTGCGGCCTGCCTTTCTCCCGCTGAACCATCTCTCTGTTTCTTCCGCCTCTGCCGCTTTCGTCAGCTGATTCAGATATTCACCTGCATCTGCACAAATAAAATCGACGTTCTTCAGCTGCTCTGCCCTCGCGTTGCTGATGGCATCCTTCACAGCTTCCCTGTTCAGCTCAACGCCTGTCACATGGCCAGCCTGGCCAGAGGCAATGATGCCGATTGTCCCTGTCCCGCAGTAGGCATCCAGAACTTCTTCCTTCCCGGTCAGATATGCGTATCGAATCGCCGTCCGGTACAGGATTTCTGTCTGGGCCGGGTTCACCTGGTAAAATGAATTCGGCGAGATCCGGAATCTGTGTCCGCACAGTTCATCCTTGATAAAACCCGGTCCGTACAGGGTGATGTTGCGCTCACCGAGCACCATCGAGGTTGACTTGTCATTGATATTCAGAACAATCGATGTAATATCAGGATGCTCCTTCCTGAGCGCCTTCACAAAGTTGTTTCTGGATGGAAAGATCGGATCGGCGACAACCAGCACGACCAGGTATTCGCCCGTCGCATATCCCTTCCGGACAAGCACATGGCGAAGCAGTCCGTATCCGGTATCCTCATCAAAGGTCCTGATCTTAAAGGACTTCAGCAGACTCCGGATGCTGACGATGATGCGGTCACACACCTCATCCTCAATCATACAGCTGTCCATCGGAACAATCACATGGGAGTTCTTTTCATAGATTCCGGAAATCGGGTTTCCCTTCCGGTCATGAGAAAATACAGCATGCACCTTGCACCGATAATGGAGAGGTGTCTCCATTCCGATGATGGGGTGAATCCTGCGCACGGTGTCCTTCAGCAGATAGCGGATGTGTGCATCCTTTTTCTGGAGCTGGAGCTTATAGGGCACCCCCTGATAATCGCAGCCGCCGCACTTCTTCGCATGCGGACAGATATTCTCCTTTTCTGCGGCTGCATGGCTGTCTCCCCGGCGTTCCTCAGACGCCTTCTCCGTTCCAGGACGGGATAAAGCTTTCCTTCGCGGTTTCGCCTTCCTGTATGAATCCATATTCGACTCCGATCCCGACTGCATATTCTGTCAGCCTCTCATATTCCCGCTTTGTGACCTTCCGCGCCAGAAGCGGATCCTTACAGTTATTTCCCATCGGTGTATACTGATTCATCATGCTGATGTAGATGGAATTGCCGTATGTTTCATGCAGATATTGTACAACAGCTTTCGCATTCTTCACATGTCCGGGCAGCAGAAGATGGCGGACAATCACGCCCTTCTTCATGAGTTTCGCCCCTGATCCTGCAGGCATGGGTTCTCCATCTGTCCCCCACCGGGTTTCCTCATAAAACTCAGGCTCTCCTGCCTGCCGTACCATCTCTGCAATCGCCCTCTTCGCGATTTCAGGATAATCCGGCGCATGGGAATACGCTGCGGCAAGCTCAGGATCCATATACTTGAAATCCGGCAGCCAGACATCCACCAGCCCTTCCAGAAGTCTCAGAGAAATGACCTTCTCATAGCCGCTTGAATTGTATACGACCGGGATCCTGAGCCCCTGTGCCTTAGCCACTTTCAAGGCCTGTGCCACCTGCGGGATGTACTGAGCCGCCGTGACCAGATTGATGTTGTTGGCATGCTGCTCATTCTGCAGCCGCAGAAACACAGCTGTCAGATGGCTGACCGTCACCGGCTTCCCCGGCACAGCAACCCGGCATATTGGAAGGTTGTTCTCAGTCAGATTCTTCGACACGGAAGTTCCCGAGATCGCCCTGTTCTGACAGAAGACGCATTTCAGTCCGCAGCCGGCAAAAAAGACGGCCCCGGAGCCATTGTTTCCTGAGATGCAGGGTTCCTCCCAGGCGTGAAGTGCAGCCCGCGCCACATAGACTTCTGCCGGGACACCGCATGCGCCGCATGCGCCTGAAAGCCTGTTCGTGCTACAGTTCCTTGGGCAGAGCCTGCACGCCCTCATATACTGGTCAGTTGCATTCATCTTATCTGCCTCGTCTTCTCGCAGTTGGAATCTGAATCAGCCGTGTTCTCCTCCCGCCTGCCTTCTGCACTGCCATCCTAATTGAGTAGGGCAGATGAGCTCTGCCTACCCGATCAGGCGGCACCGCCTTCATCTCTTGCTCCGCACTCGATGATGAGCGGTCGCCCTCATAAAAAAGGGTTCCGGCCAATCCTCAGTCCGAAACCCTGCTTTTTCGACTTCCCATACACAGACACCAGCATACACGGCTGCCAGCATACGCAGGCACCAGATGTCTGCGTCCATCCGTCCTTTCCTGGATGCACGCGCCTGAAACCTCTCCTGTCTGAAATCCCCAGTCCCGCAGCCTGGCTTCACGCACCATAGGAAACAAGGATCTCCTCCGCAATCTCCCGTCTGGACATCTGGCGGTTCATCGCTTCCCGCTCGATCGTCTTGTGTGCCTGGTCTTCACTCATACGCTCATACTGGATCAGAAGACACTTTGCACGGTTGATGACACGGATATCCTTGATGCGGTCCTGCAGCATCTGCGTCTGCGGGGCATCCTTTGCAAGACGGATGTTCACCGCATACATCATTCTCAGCGCCTGTTGGAAGATCCGTTTCCCCATGTCCGTCGAAAAGACATAGACGCCGGTCTCACCCAGCTTCTGAAGCGCCGCATCGTAACCCTGCGGTCTGCAGACGAAGATCACCCCCGCGCTGGTCTGTGCCGCCATCTGTGCGAGGTCGATTCCCTGCCCGTCTGATAAAGGAGACAGGACAATCACAAGAGAATACGTTGTCTCCTGAAGACTCTTCCATGCCTCCCGGCTTGTCGTCCTGACAGTCAGCTCTGCCTTCCGCCACTCCAGGACCATGTCGGCAAACACCTTCTCGGTCTTCGGCCCGCTGACGGCGAGCAGTACACTTGGATCCCCTTTGATCATATCAAGTTTCCTTCCAATCAGAACACTGAAGCACTATCCGGACACAGGCGAAGCCACCTGATGATTCCCGTTCCATTCCAATCAAAGTATGCCGAAATACCGGTCAAGCTCAAGCTGATGCCGGTCGGAGGAAAGCTGGTATTCCTTCCACTCCTCTTTCTTCTCCTGGAAGAATTCCTCTCTGGTCATCTCAGGAAGCGCCCTTGCGACAAGATCACTCTGCTCCGCCAGCTTCAGCGCTTCTCCCAGATTTTCCGGAATCCGCCTGACAGACGGATCGCTGATCTCATAGGCATTCCCATTGTAGGGCTCACAAAGCTTCGTTTCGTTCTCAATGCCATCCAGTCCGGCATGGATCAGGAGGGCAAATGCAAGATACGGGTTGCACGACGGATCTGCCGAGCGCAGCTCCGCCCGCACATGTCCGCCCGTTGCCGCCGGAATCCGGATCAGCTGGGACCGGTTCTGGTGGGACCAGGTCACATACTTTGGTGCCTTGAAGCTGCCAAAACGCTCATATGAATTCGGCGTCGGGTTAAGAAACGCAGTGATCTCCGGAATCTTTTCCAGAATCCCGGCAATAAAGCTCTCCCCGACCTGTGAATGCTCGCCGCCGCTTTTGAACACAGAATGCCCGCCCCTCATCAGCGAGAAGTTGATGTGGAGTCCGTTCCCGCAATTATCCTCAAGCGGCTTTGGCATGAAGGATGCATAAAGGTCGTTCAGCTGCGCCAGCGACTTGACTGCCATCTTCAGCGTCAGGAAATTGTCTGCCGCCTGCAGCGCATCCGCATAGCGGAAGTCAATCTCATTCTGGCCAGGTCCGCACTCGTGGTGTGAGCACTCCGGATTCAGCCCCATTTCTTCGATTGCAAGGCAGATCCGACGGCGCATATCCTCTCCCCGGTCAATCGGAGAGATATCGTTGTAACCGCCGCGGTCCAGCGGAATCTGCGTCGGCCTGCCCTCTTCGTCCTGCCGGAAGAGATAGAACTCGCACTCTGTTCCGATATTGACGATGTATCCCAGGCTGATTGCCCGGTCTACCGCATTCCGGAGGACATTCCTGCAGTAGGGCTCAAAGATGCTTCCGTCCGGATTCTTCACATCGCACTGCATCCGCATGACGCGCTCGTGTGCCGGCCGCCAGGGCAGGATAGACACTGTGGAGCTGTCCGGCACCAGGAACAGGTCCGAATACTCGACACCGGTAAAGCCTAAAACCGCGCTCGCATCAAATGAAATGCCCTCCTCAACCGCGCGCCGAAGTTCCGATGACATGATCGCCATATTCTTCAGCTGCCCGTTCAGGTCACAGTAGGCGAGACGGATGAACTTCACATCCTCATCCTCGACCAGCTGCAGCAGATCCATCATTGACTGATCCATGACAATTTCATCCCTTCTTGCCAGCGGCATTTCCCGCAGATGCAAAGCCCGACGCTGCCTTCAAAAATTCGCGGAACAGCGGGTGTGCCTTGTTCGGGCGGGATTTAAACTCCGGATGGAACTGCACGCCGACATAGAATGCATATCCCGGAAGCTCCATTGCCTCGACCAGGTGGTTGTCCGGCGACGTTCCGGAGAAGACAACACCCTTCTCCTCTATCTGAGACCGGAATTCATTGTTGACCTCATAGCGATGGCGATGACGCTCGTCCACCTCCTCTTTCCCGTAGGCATTGAAAAGCTCCGTTCCCTTCTTCACCTTGCACGGATAGGCGCCGAGCCTCATGGTGCCGCCCTTCGGCAGGTTGCCCTGCTGATCCGGCATCAGATCAATGACCTTGTGAGCAGACTGCTCGTCAAACTCTCCGGAGTTGGCATCCGCCCAGCCGAGCACATCTCTTGCGTACTCGATGACAGCGATCTGCATGCCCAGGCAGATTCCAAAGAACGGGATATGGTTTTCACGCGCATACTGGCAGGCACTGACCATACCCTCGATGCCGCGGCCGCCGAATCCGCCCGGAATGATGATGCCGCTGACCCCTCTCAGGACAGAGTCGACAGTGTCAGCCGTGAGGCTCTCGCTGTCCACCCAGTCAATATCGACATCCACGTTGTTCTCCCAGCCACCGTGCTTGAGCGCCTCAACGACAGACAGATAAGAGTCATGAAGCTGAACATATTTGCCGACCAGAGCGATCCGTACCTTCTTCTCACAGCCGTTGATCCGTGTCAGCATCTCCTTCCATTCGGTCAGATCGACCGGCATGTTCTCGTCCAGATGAAGCTCGCGAAGCGCGATCCTGGCCAGGCCTGCATCCTCAAGCATGAGCGGAGCCTCATACAGAACCGGAAGTGTCAAATTCTGAATGACACAATCCTCCTTGACATTGCAGAACATCGAAATCTTTCTGAGGATACTCTTCTCGATGGGCTGGTTGCAGCGCGCCACGATGATGTCCGGGAAGATTCCGTAGGACTGAAGCTCTCTGACCGAATGCTGCGTCGGCTTGGACTTATGCTCCCTGGAGGATTCCAGATAGGGAACCAGCGTCACGTGGATATACAGGCAGTTTTCCTTTCCCACCTCGTAGCGCACCTGACGGATGGCTTCCAGAAATGGCTGAGACTCGATGTCACCGGTCGTACCGCCGATCTCCGTAATGATGATATCGGCGTTTCCCTTCTTTCCGACCTGGTAGATGAATGACTTGATTTCATTCGTCACATGCGGGATAACCTGGACTGTTTCCCCCAGATACTCGCCGTTTCTCTCCTTGTGCAGGACATTCCAGTAAACCTTTCCGGTCGTCAGGTTGGAATACTTGTTCAGGTCCTCGTCAATGAAGCGCTCATAATGTCCAAGGTCAAGGTCTGTTTCCGCGCCATCCTCCGTCACATACACCTCGCCGTGCTGGTACGGACTCATCGTCCCCGGATCTACATTAATATACGGATCCAGCTTCTGGGAGGCGACCTTGAAGCCTCTCGCCTTGAGAAGTCTGCCAAGGCTTGCTGCCGTAATGCCCTTGCCAAGGCCGGAAACCACACCGCCGGTTACAAAGATATATTTTGTCGCCACTTTCCTTCTCCTCCAAATGCTGGAACGTTCCTCAATCGGACCAATTCTTAGAAAAAATGCATGAAGCGTCTGCAGTCTGTGCCTTATCGGACAGAACCAGACCGCAAACGCCTCCTTCGACACCTGCTAAATTAGCATAGGCCTATTCTCCTGTCAAGAAATCCCGATTCTCCGACAGTCATTTTTATAAGCCCGATTCCCCGGCAGTCATTTCCCGGAAACGAATGAAGGCAGATTGGCGCTTCTTCGCTTTCTTGTCAGGATGGGGCAAGTGCGCTATTATATGGAAAGCACTCGGAAATACACTTGCATCATACCCCTGCCAGACCGGCGGAGGGGAGGAGTCCGTTTATGAAATACGATGTAAAAAAGATCGAGCCCAAGTGGCAGAAAAAGTGGGAGGACGCCCGGATCTTCGAGGCGAAGGACTTTGATAAAAAGCCAAAGTTCTATGGTCTTGTCGAGTTCCCGTACCCGTCCGGCGCCGGCATGCACGTCGGCCATATCAAGGCATATTCCAGCATCGAGGTTGTCTCGAGAAAGAGACGGATGCAGGGCTACAACGTCCTGAACCCGATCGGCTTTGATGCGTTCGGCCTGCCAACCGAGAACTATGCAATCAAGACGAACACGCACCCGAGGGTGATCACAGACAAGAACATCCACCACTTCACCCAGCAGCTGAAAAGCGTTGGCTTCTCATTTGACTGGAGCCGTGTGATCGACACGACAGATGAGGACTACTACAAATGGACCCAGTGGATCTTCCTCAAGCTGTTCGAGCATGGGCTTGTGTTCCGCGATACGACACTTGTCAACTACTGCCCTCACTGTAAAGTCGTCCTCTCCAACGAGGATTCCCAGGGCGGCAAGTGCGATATCTGCCACAACGATGTCATCCAGCTCCCGAAGAAGGTCTGGTATCTTCGCATCACAAAGTACGCGGACAAGCTGCTTGAGGGCTTGAAGGATGTCGACTATCCGGAGAATGTCAAGCAGCAGCAGGTTCACTGGATCGGAAGATCAGAGGGCGCTTTCGTCAACTTCTCTGTCAAGGGAACCGATGACAGCCTCCGCGTTTATACAACCCGGTGTGACACGCTCTTTGGGGTCACCTTTATGGTTGTCGCGCCGGAGCATCCGCTGCTCGACAAGCATAAGAACCAGATCCGGAACTGGGACGAGCTGGAGAATTACCGCAAAGAGTGTGCCAAGAAGACTGAATTCGAGCGCACCCAGCTTGTCAAGGACAAGACTGGTGTCCGGCTGGACGGGCTGACTGCCATCGACCCGGTCAACGGGAAGGAGATCCCGATCTTTGCGGCTGACTACGTCATGATGGGCTACGGCACCGGCGCGATCATGGCTGTTCCGGCGCATGATCAGCGTGACTGGGATTTTGCGCACAAGTTCGGCTGCGAGATCATCCCAGTCATTGAGGGCGGCGACATTGAGAAGGAAGCGTACACCGGCGACGGAAAGATGATCAACTCCGACTTTCTGAACGGCTACACGAACAAGAAGGACTCCATCCGGAAGATGCTGGAGGTTCTCGAGGAGAGAGGCATCGGCGAGAAGGGCGTCCAGTACAAGATGAAGGACTGGGCCTTCAATCGTCAGCGTTACTGGGGAGAGCCGATTCCGCTGATTCACTGCCCGAACTGCGGCATTGTCCCGGTTCCGTATGATCAGCTTCCTTTGAAGCTTCCGAAGCTTGACAACTTCGAGCCTGGGCAGGACGGTCAGTCCCCTCTGGCGCGTGTTCCGGAGTTCGTCAACTGCACCTGCCCGAAGTGCGGCGGCAAGGCGCAGCGTGAGACAGACACCATGCCGCAGTGGGCCGGTTCCTCCTGGTATTTCCTCAGATACTGCGACCCGCACAATGAAAAAGCATTTGCGGATCCGGACAAGCTGAAATACTGGATGCCGGTTGACTGGTATAACGGCGGAATGGAGCATGTCACCAGGCATATGCTCTACTCCCGCTTCTGGCACAGATTCCTCTATGATATCGGTGAGGTTCCGTGCCCGGAGCCATACAAGAAGCGCACGATTCAGGGACTGATCCTCGGCTCCGACGGCGACAAGATGTCCAAGTCGAAGGGCAATGTCATTGACCCGGTCGACATCGTGGATCAGTACGGTGCCGACACGCTCCGCACCTATGTGCTTTTCATGGGCGACTACAGTGCCGCAGCTCCGTGGAATGACAGCTCCGTAAAGGGCTGCCGGAGATTCCTTGACCGTGTCGCCGGCCTCACCGATCTGATTTCGGATGATCGGTCGAAGACGGACAAGCTGGAAGCAGCTGTCCATCGCACCATCAAGAAGGTGTCCGATGATATCGAGGCGACCAAGTTCAACACTGCCATCGCCGCGATGATGACGCTCATCAATGAGATCAGCGCAGTGGGCGCGATTTCGAAAGAACAGTTTGAAACCTTCGTCAAGCTCCTGTGCCCGTTTGCACCGCATCTTTGCGAGGAGCTGTGGGAATTCACCGGCCATGAAGGCTTCTGCTCCCTTGCGCCGTGGCCGGTCTTTGACGAGTCCAAGACCATCGAGGATGAGATTGAGGTGGCTGTCCAGGAGAACGGAAAGCTCCGTACCCGCATCACAATCAAGAAGGATGCGACAAAGGATGAAGCGATTGCAGCCGCAAAGGAAGCGCTCGCAGGCCGTCTGACGGGAACGATCCGCAAGGAGATCTATGTACCGGGCAGAATCGTGAACTTCGTTGTCAGCAGATAATCAGAATGCAGCCAGAAACAGGCCACTCATGAAAAAACCCGGAGCATCTGATGGAAAACCATCAGATGCTCCGGGACTTTTCATGCTGTCACAGAGCCGGACGTGATGATTCCCGGTATCCCGCCCTCTGAAGACGCTGGCATGAAGATAGATGCCCGTCACATTTTCTGGTGCGTCATGTAGTAAAAGGCGTACTGCTGCATGATGCCTGCATATTCTCCGAATGCCGGAAATGGATCCACCCCGCCGCACAGAGTGATTGCCCGCTCGATCCAGACGTCAACCGGTGCTCTGGATGTTCTGCCAAACCCGAACAGGCAGATGCAGTTGGCAACCTTCTTTCCGACGCCCTTCACGCTTATCAGCTTCTCAAAAAGCGCCTCATCACCCAGCTTTCCCATTGCTTCAAGATCGAGCGCTCCCGACAGCACCTTGTCTGCCGCATCCCTCACATACGGCGCACGGTATCCAAGTCCTGCTGCCCGCAGATCCGCCTCCGATGCTCTTCCCAATTCTTCCGGTGTCGGGAAGGTAAACAGCATCTCATTCACCGGATGTCCGTATAACATCGCCAGCTTCTCAACCGCCAACCGGATCGCCGGGATGTTCTTGCGCTGCGAGATGATAAAGGTAATCAGCATCTCCCACGGATCCTGTCGAAGAATCCGCAGTCCCCTGCCCGCCTGCTCCGCCTGCGTCAGGAATCGGATCGCAGCATCTGAACCCACGTCTAGTCCCTGGATACATCGTTCTCCGGGGTCTATGCTGCCCTGCCTGCGGGCTGTTTCTGTGGCGGCATCTCGCTCTGACATCCCGCGGGATGTCTGTCCGAAAGGGGTCGTCCTTTCTCCGCTGAGCTGCAGAAGAAGGTCCTCCCTGATCCGCTTGTATGTTCTGGACAGATCAAAGTAGTCTCTCCAGAATTCATCCCACTCCTCCTCAGAGCAGGACACCTGAAACTGATGAGAGCCCTGTTCCCTGATATTCAGAACCTTGTCGCGGCTGATGAACCGATAGCTCCCGTCTGGGAGGCAGACAGCCCGGAAGCACTGTCCGCAGTCTGCCATCTTCTCAAGGCTGAAATCATCCTCTATTCCAATGATCATCTGTCGTTTCTCCCGCCGGACACGCGATTTTCCGGCTGATAGTGGTTCTGTGCAAATGTCTCCGCGTGGTCTCTGTGAAAGCAGAGGCATTCCGGATCATGGCAGTAGAGAATGCCGACCGCCTGCAGAAAGGAGAAGACCGTCACCGAACCGGCGAAGCGGATCCCCCTCTTTTTCATATCCTTCGACACGTCATCACTCAGCTGGTCGGTCACAGCGTCCATGCGCTCCGGGATACTCCTGTTTTCCGTAAAGTGCCAGAGATAATTTGAAAATGACCCAAACTCTTCCCTCAGCTTCAGCACCACACGTGCATTCCCGATGGCCGCCTCAATCTTCCTGCGGTTCCGGATAATGCCCGGATCCTGCATCAGCGCGTCAATCTTCTCCGGTCCGTACGCCGCAATTTTCTCTGCGTCAAAGTTGTCAAAAGCGCTTCGGAAATTCTCCCGCTTTCTGAGCAGAAGTTCCCACGAAACACCTGCCTGGAAAAGCTCCAGGACAAACATCTCATAGAGCTTCTGCTCGTCATGCTCAGGCTTTCCCCACTCCTTATCATGATAACGTGTCAAAAGTTCGTTCTTCAGGTAATAGCGTTCCCCGCAGCGTACCACCTTCTCATAGGCGTATCTCGGGTCATCGTCCTCCGGAATATGGACGATTCCGCAGTACCGGAACCCGTTTTTCTGGAGCATATGCTGCATGATGAGGTTATCCGGATGCGTATCAATCCTGAGGTTCCCGCACTGAGACACCGCCCAGTTCACGCAAAAAGAGCCGGCGCCATGACCATTTTCGGAAGCTGCAATTCTATGCACGACGCCATATCGCGCCGGCCCTGTAAAGCTTCCGTCTATAACCGAGTACGCCGGTTCGACGTTCTCCCCCTCATCATAGAAAAATGTCGCTTCAACCCTCCCATCCGCCTCGCAGACGTAGCTCTTTCCTCTCCGGATGTCCTCCCGGATCAGCGCCTCGGGCGGCCATTTGTCGCCCCACTGCCTCGGGTTCCCGTGTTCCCTCATAAAAGTTCTCGCATATCTGTAGATTGCCAGAACCTCCGGCAGATCCCTCTCTTCGGTTTTTCTGATCTCCATATTCATCAATATCGTTGACTCCGTTTCTCTTCATATCCACATCTGCATGCCCTGAGCCCTGTCAGGCCCGGCTCCGGAAACCTGTCAGCTATCTTCCGAATGATCAATCCATTCCCAGCGCTGTTCCTGCCTCAAGCCCTCGCAGCTCCTCCTCTGTCAGCACGATTCCTTTTGCCAGCGCGCACTTCCTGGCCAGTTCATCCGGAATGTTCCGGTATATTCGTTTTCCGTCTGCCGACAGTACCAGGCAGCACAGAAGAGGTGCCCCTTCCTCCCGCTCCTCGCAGCCAAAGTCCGCTTCCAGAATATCTTCAATCTGGTACTGCATGCGTATTCCTCCTCGTTGTTTTTTTATCCTGACCGCCTATTATTCCCACCAGCCTTTTACTGACGGTCTCTTTCCGCCATCCTCATATCGCAAGCCTGATCCCATCAGCCTTTATTACCGCCGGCTTAAGTTCCGCTGGTCCAGGCAGCCTGACATGAGTGTACCGCTGAGCAGACTCTGAATCAATCCCGGCCTTTCGATTACCGATTCCGTCCATTTCATACCCCCGCCGCTTCCGTGCCTTGAAAAGACAGACAGATCCTTTCATAATAGGAACGTCAGGTTTGAAAAATGAAAATCTGAAAAGGAGAGAAGAAAATTGGAATATCGGAGTGTTTCAGACGTCCTGAAGGAAACCTATGGCCAGAAAATATACAGGCTGTCCCTTCAGTCGGGCTGCAGCTGTCCGAACAGAGATGGCACGCTCGGGACAGGAGGCTGCACGTTCTGCTCAAACGGCGGATCCGGAGAATTCGCCTCCCCTCTCCTGCCTGTCGAAGAGCAGATCCGTCTTGCAAAACAGCGTGTGGATCAGAAGATCCCCTCCTCGATCCCGGCAGAAAAGCGGCTGTACATTGCATACTTTCAGTCCTACACCAACACCTACGGCGATGTGAAAAGGCTCCGTTCGCTCTATCAGGAAACCATCCGGCGGTCGGAAATCTGCATCCTGTCCATCGGCACCCGGCCCGACTGTCTCGGAAGTGATCAGATTCGGATGCTCAGAGAGCTGAACCGGGTCAAGCCTGTCTGGGTGGAACTGGGACTTCAGACCGCCAGTGATCAGACCGCACAGCGCATCCACAGAGGATATGCCCTGAAGGTTTTTGACGATGCCTACCGCAGACTGAAAGAGGCTGGTCTGACCGTCATTGTCCATGTCATCCTGGGACTTCCCGATGAAAATGAAGCAGATATGCTCCAGACTGTCCGGCATGTGAACGATCTGTTTTGGCGTTACCAAGTCGGCTGCTCAGAAGGCATCCGCACGGACGGCATCAAGCTCCAGCTTCTTCACGTGCTTCGTGGCACGCAGCTTGCGCAGGAATATCAGGAAAAACCCTTCCATATCCTGACTCTTGAGGAGTACAGCCGAATTGTCATCTCCTGTCTGAAGCTTCTTCCCGAGGAAATGGTCATCCACCGCCTCACCGGGGATGGCCCAAAAGCGCTTCTGATTGCACCGCTCTGGAGCGCTGACAAGAAAAAAGTATTGAATACACTCAACGCCGCCATCCGAAATACAGATCGCGAATGAAATGCATGTGAAGCGCATAAGAAAAGCCATCCGCTGAGGTATGATCAGCGGATGGCTTTTCATTATCATTCCAGTGTATCGATGATGTCAAGGCAATGCGTCTTGTTCATCCGGTCGCAGAGCTCGAGGAACTTCTCCACCGGAACATCATTCAGCTTCTTATTGCCTCTGATGTTGATGGAGACGGTGTTCTCCGCCGCTTCCTTGTCGCCGAGGACCAGGATGTACGGATCCCTGTAGTTGTGGAAGGTCTTGATCTTGGTCTTCATGTTGATGTCGTTGTAGTCGGCCTCCACACGGATTCCTCTGTCGACCAGCAGATCCTCAATCTTCTTTGCATAGGCGTTGTGCTCCGGACGGATCGGAACGATGCCGACCTGCATCGGTGAGAGCCAGAACGGAAAGTTTCCCTTGAAGTTCTCGATGATGATCCCGATGAAACGCTCCAGGGAGCCGTAGATCGCGCGGTGGATGACAACCGGCATCTGACTGGACCCGTCCTCGGCCGTGTAGGTCAGGCCAAAGTTATGCGGAAGCTGGAAGTCCAGCTGTATGGTTCCGCACTGCCATTCTCTTCCGATGGCGTCCTTGATCTGAAGATCGATCTTCGGTCCGTAGAACGCACCGTCTCCCTCATTAACCTCGTAGCCGCCCTTCCCGTACTTTTCATCCAGGATCTCGCGCAGGTCAGCCTCCGCACGGTTCCAGACCTCGATGTCTCCCATGAAATCATCCGGCCTGGTGGAGAGCTCTGCCCGGTAGCTGACGCCGAAGGTCTTGTAGACCTCATCTGCGATGGAGATGATGTCCGCGATCTCATCCTTGATCTGAGACTCCATGACGAAGGTATGACAATCGTCCTGGCGGAATTCCTGCACACGGAGCAGACCGTTCAGCTGACCGGACTTCTCCTTGCGGTGAAGGACATCGTACTCGCCATAGCGGATCGGAAGCTCCTTGTAGGAACGGGTCTTTCTCTTGTAGGTGAGCATGGCGTTCGGGCAGTTCATCGGCTTTGCGGCCATCGTGTCCGGATTCTCACGGTTATAGACCACAGATCCCGCCTCAATCTTCGTCTTTGAGGTCTCTGCATCCGGGTCCTTCAGGTCTGCGACCAGCTCATCGACATCGACATCCGCCTTCGTGTACCCGTCGACACCCGGCACAATGAACATGTTGTTCAGATAGTGTGCCCAGTGCCCGCTGACAAGCCACAGGCGCTTGTTGTTGATCAGCGGCGCCGCGATCTCGGTATAGCCATGCTTTCTCTGGATCTGACGGCTGTACTTCATGAGCGCCTGGTACATCTGCCACCCTCTCGGCAGCCAGTACGGCATACCCGGAGCGGTCTCGTTGAACATAAAGAGCTCGAGCTGCGTGCCGATCTTCCGGTGATCACGCTCCTTTGCCTCCTCGATCATCTTGAGGTGCGCCTTGAGCTCGTCCTTCGATGGAAATGCATACAGGTAGACTCTCTGCAGCCTGTCACGCTTTTCATCCCCTCTCCAGTATGCCATGGAGGTGGAGTGGATCTTGAATGCCGCACTCAGAAGCTCCTGGGAGTTGGACACATGAGGTCCGCGGCACAGGTCGACATAGTCATCCCCGGTATAGTAAACAGTGATCTTCTCGTCTTCCGGAAGGTCCTCAATCAGCTCGGTCTTGAACTTCTGATTCTTGAAGAGCTCAAGAGCCTCCGCGCGGCTGACCTCCCTGCATGTCCAGTCTTCCTTCCTCTTCAGGATCTCATGCATCTTGTTCTCGATCGCTGTGAAATCCGCCTCGGTGATCGACTTTCCTGCGGGAAGCACAAAGTCATAGTACGCGCCATCCTCGATCTGCGGTCCGATCGCATACTGAACGTCCTTCCCGTAGATTTCAATCACAGCCTTCGCCAGCACATGGGCGAGGGAGTGGCGGTATACCGCAAGATACTGTTCCTTATCCATAACAGAACTCCTTTCAATTTGAACCCAACCAGGGTCCTTTTTCCTTTACAGTGTTTCATTATATAGCAAAATTAAAATGTAGCAACCAGTCTTTCCCATACTCCTGTACTTCTAAAATGCAAGATGGCTGCTCCTGCCAGTCTGTCTGCATATCCTGAGTCTGCTGTGTCTATGGAATTTCATTGCGGACGTCCTGTTTACTCCAGTATCGCTGCGATTTTGTCCATCCATTCCGGAATCTGAATGTGCTGCGGACACTGTCTTGCACACTGGCCGCAATGGATACAGTCTGATGCCTTTCCATGCCCTTCTCCTGTAGAAAAAGCATAATTTCTCACTGCGGATGTATGGTTATCATAGACCATCTGAAGGTTCATCGCGCTGAATATGCCCGGAATATTGATTTTTTTCGGGCAGCCCGCTACGCAGTAGCGGCAGGCAGTACACGGAATCTGATCGATTTCGGCGAGGATCTTCTGCACGCTTCGGATCACTTCCTGTTCTTTTTCGCTGAGTGGCTGGAAATCCTTCATATAGGAGATGTTATCCGCTGTCTGTTTCTCATCGGACATCCCGGAGAGCACCACCATGACGCCCGGCAGGCTGGCTGCGAACCGGATTGCCCACGATGCATAGCTTGCATCCGGATCTGCAGCTTTCATCAGTTCTCTTGCGGCCCTCGGCGGAATTGCCAGCGTCCCGCCCTTGACCGGCTCCATTACGATGACCGGCTTGTGATGCCTGACGGCGGTCTCATAGCAGCCTCTGGACTGCACGCGCGGATTCTCCCAGTCCGCATAGTTGATCTGAAGCTGGACAAACTCGACATCCGGGTGCTTCGTCAGCAGCTCATCGAGCACCTCCGGCGTGTCGTGAAAGGAAAAACCGTAGTGGCGGATCTTCCCCTCCGCCTTCTTCTCCCTTAAAAACTCCCACAGGTGCCAGTCGTCAAACTTCTGAATGTTTCCGCTTCCCAGCGCATGAAGCAGATAGAAGTCAAAGTAATCGACCCCCTCGCGTCTGAGCGATTCGTCGAACTCCGCTTTCGCCTCCGCTTCATTATGAATATAGGAAGCATTGACATTCAGCTTCGAGGTGATGAAGAAGCTGTCGCGCGGGTACCGTTCTGTCAGCGCCTTTCTCGCCGCCTCCTCGCTCCCGTTATAGACATAGGCACTGTCAAAATACTTCAGCCCTGCGCTCATGAATGCATCGACCATTCTTTTTGTCTGTTCAAGATCGATGATGTCCTTTTCTTCGTCTGCCCTCGGCAGACGCATCAGTCCGAATCCCAGCTTCGGCATCTGTCTGATCGTTCTCTCATCCAGCATGACTGTTCCTCCTCACTTGAATACTCCTTTCATTCTGACATGTTGAAACAATTCTACCATGTAACCTGGAGAGCTGTCACGCTTCCCCGATGCCTGCGCCAGACCGCTTTACGCAGATTTTTCATTTCCTTATCGATCTTTTTACATCCTTCTGGTATTCTGTGAGTTGAGTGCCGGACTTTTGACACTGTGATCATTCTGTGACAGAAAACAACATCGATTATCTTACAGGAGCGAAATCGGACATGGCTGAGATTTACATTGTTGAGGATGACAGAGATATTCAGGAAATTGAGAGCATCGCGCTGAAGAATTCCGGGCATACCGTCCAGGGCTTCTCGAACGGGAAGGATTTCTTCCGGGCGGTCTCTGAGAAGATGCCCGATCTGGTTCTCCTTGACATCATGCTTCCCGATATGGATGGAAATGAAATTCTGAAGAAGCTTCGCCAGAATGAAATGACGGCTCATGTTCCGGTCATCATGGTGACGGCAAAGACGGCTGAGATCGATATGATCAAGGGGCTTGACATCGGGGCTGACGACTACATCAAGAAGCCCTTTTCTGTCATGGAACTGATCACGCGCGTGAAAGCCCTGCTCCGGAGAACCCAGGGTGAACAGATCCGACCTGTCCTGCAACTGGGGAATGTGTGCCTCGACAGCTCCCGCCGCATCGTCACAGTCGATGGCAGAACGGTCGACCTGACATACAAGGAGTTCGAACTACTCCGGCTTCTGATGAGTAACCCTGGGATCGTCATGACAAGGGATGTCATCATGCAACGGGTCTGGGATACAAACTTCGAGGGGGAGTCCCGCACCGTTGACATGCACATCAAGACCCTTCGCCAGAAGCTCGGGAATTCCGCAGACCGCATCAAGACCATCCGGAATGTGGGCTACGTCATGGAGTGAGTCCCTGCGCCGCAGCCCGTTCTCTCATCTTCGCGAGCATCCTGCTTTCCCGCTTCTGGTACCGTGCCGCCAGCCCGTTCCATTCGCTGTAGGCCGGATCGGACCTCTTGTCGGAAAGCGCCGGCACTTCTGCCTGAAGCACCCTCTGAAGATAAGCCGTCGTTTTCCGCGCTCCTGACAGATTCAGGTGATCTCCGCCATCGAGGCTGTCCGTCGTCCAGTCGATTCCGACCTCCCCGGTCTTCAGGTTCAGGTCGGTATACGGCACGCCCAGCTCTTCTGACAGGAGCGCGAGTGTGTTGTGCCGCTTCATATTGTAATTCTTCGGGGATGGCGCACTGTACAGAAGCAGTGCCATCCCTCTTCTCTCACAGATATTTTGAATCTTTTTAAGAATCCGGACATTCTGCGGGTCAATCGGCTCTGTCCCGTCATCGGGCTTCATATAATCACCAAGCTGCTTCGGCGGTCTGATTGTAGGCATCAGCCGAAATCCCTTCCAGACCCTTCGTTTGTTCTTCGGCTTTTCGATGGCATCCTTCCAGAGATTATGCAGCCGGAAGATCTGAAATGCATTCTGCCCGGCCTGCTGAAGCAGCAGTTCATCTGCCTTTCCAGGTTCCAGATCAGTATAAAGCGCATGTGTCTCGATGAGCAGTGCGTTCGGATGCTGCCGTCTGAGTGCCGCATGGAGAATGGAATTCATTTCCACCATCGTCTCACCCGGAATCGATGCCAGGTAGGACGGAATGCCGCCTCCCAGCCACAGCTCCATCGGGGAGAAGGAAGCAAAGGCCTCACTGTTTCCAAGTACAAGGATATCCAGGCTGTTCTTTTTCTCCTGCTCAAGATCCCAGTAGACCGTGTTGCGGGAGCGGTATCCATTCTTTGCCTCCGCGCCGGTGATCTCCAGAAAAAGCCGTGACGCCAGAAGCAGCAGGATGATCAGGCAGGCAAAAAATGCAAGCACCCGCCATGTGATCCTTCCTCCTGACCGGATCGATTTCGATGTCTCTTTTTCCATATTGCTGTACCCCTCAGAATCCGGCATAGATCAGGTCGACCGCCTGGTAGCCGGTTCCGTATGCGCCAAATATGATCACCGCGAATATAAGCGCGTTGTAAAGCGCCCACCGAACTGGCAGCTTTCTTGCAAAAACCCAGTCCCGGATGCAAAAGCCGCGCTCACGCAGCAGATCATAGAGAAAGACAACCGCTGTTCCGCCGATGATGGCTGTCCAGTCCGCCATTCCCAGGCCGAATGTCAGGAGCGTCCCGTCCCAGAGGCGGCTGATTCCAAAACCGTGAAACAGACTCCGGAACATGCAGAATCCTGCCCGCAGCCCCGGTGCGCGGAAGAACATTTCCCCGGTGAAAATGATCACCCAGGTTCTCAGAATCCTCAGCAGCGTGGCACCCCGGCCGTTCTGACGAATCCCTGTCCTGCGGTAGAAACCAGCCTTGACCGGTTCAAGTGCCAGCTCCAGGACCAGCAGGACAAGGTAATAGATCCCGTAGAAGATGTAGTTCCATTCCGCTCCATGCCACAGACCGTTGAACAGCCAGACAGGCGTCAGTGCCAGCGCAGAGACGGCCAGCTTCGCCACATACCGTCCGGACATTTTCCGGAGTCTTTTCCCCAGCTTTTTGGCTGTTGTCGATGCGGCGACCGGATAGAACAGATAGTCCTTCAGCCAGGCGCCGAGTGAGATATGCCATCTTCTCCAGAATTCCGATGCTGTCTGAGAGAAAAAGGGCTGGCGGAAATTCTCCGGCAGACGGATGCCAAACAGTCTGGCAGAGCCGATGACCACATCCATCATCCCGGAGAACTCCATGTAAAGCTGGACTGTGTAGCAGACGGCTGCCACAATGATCAACACGCCATTCTGTTTTTCATATTCCCCGAACAACGTTGCAACGATGATGTTCAGCCGGTCGGCCACGACCAGCTTCTTGAACATCCCCCAGCAGATGCGCATAGCGGAGGCTGTCATTTCCTCCAGCGTGCGCGGTACGCTGTCCGCCGCCTGAATGCCCGGCATACCGCATCTCGTTATTTCCGCCTTCTCCGAAAGGCTGGAAAACTGCATCGCAGTATCTCCGTAGCGTGCAATCGGTCCTTCCATCGTCTGCGGAAAGAACCCCAGGAAAAGCGCGATCCGGATGAAATCCCTGTCCGCCGGAATTCTTCTCCAGTAGACCTCGAGAAGATATCCCACCGCTTCAAGCGTATAGAAGGATATACCGATCGGCACAAGCAGCCTTGGCGCGATGATCGCAGCCCCGCCTGCATGCACAACCAGCTTGTTCAGCTGCCGTACAAAAAATCCGGTATATTTCAGATAGAAAAGGACACCAAACAAAACACCATTTGCAAGGAGCATCACAGCCTGATGCGCCATGGCCTGTTTTCTGTACGGTTTCCTGGAAGCGGCAGACGCACTCTCCGGAAGTCCATCTCCGAGCTTCCCGATCCAGATTCCCATGAGATAAGTCCATACCGTCGTTCCGAGAAGATAGACAATCAGATACCGGCTGCACAGAAAGAAATACAGCCAGGAGGCACTGGCAAGCACATACCTTCTGGATCGTTTCGGACAGATGGAGAACAATAGAAGAACCAGCGGGAGAAACCCCAGCAGGTAAGACAGCTGATTATAGCCCATGCGTGATCAGGGAATCCTTTCTTTGCAGATGATTCGTGAAATATCCAAAACCATACGCCCAATTATATCTGGTTTGTCAGATCGCAGCGTACCCAGATCTGCAATAAAAGTGTCATAAAACAGCATGATGCTCTTGACAGCGTGGTAATATTTGATATCATTTAGATATCAGTTAGACATCTACACAAATTGGAGGGAGGATCCAATCATGATGGACAATCTGAATCAGAACCAGAATCAAACATCAAGTACAGCTGCCGGAAAACAGCCTCAGGATGTAAAGGAAAAGATATTGAATGTCAGGAAAAACGGTATGCTCGTTCTCGCCCTGACCCTTGCGCTCGAGACCGTTTTGGTGCTTCTGAGCGTCTTTTTCATCTCAACCGACAGTCCTCTGGCACTGCAGGTCATTCCTATGATCCTGGCTTGCATCTGCTGGCTTCCGCTGGCAGGCCTGCGTGTCTTGAAGCCACAGGAAGCGCTCGTCATCACGCTGTTCGGCGACTACATTGGAACACTGAAGGGACCTGGTTTTTATGCCGTCAATCCCTTCTGCAGCAGCTTCAATCCCGCGAAGAGAACCCAGCTTGGTCAGAGCCGGGATGTAAACGATGGCGATAAGAATTCTGTCGCAGCGGCACTACTGAAGGGCGCCGCCGAGTCCTCCACCTCCGCTTCCAGCGGGAATGTCATTTCTCTCAAGGTGATGACCCTGAACAACAGCCGACAGAAGGTCAACGACGCGCTCGGAAACCCGGTCGAAGTCGGGGTCGCCGTCATGTGGCGGGTTGTCGATACAGCGAAGGCTGTCTTCACCGTCGACAACTTCAAGGAATATCTCTCGCTCCAATGCGATGCGGCTGTCCGCAATGTCGTGAAGATCTATCCATACGACGTCGCGCCGAACATTGACACCACAGGTGACGGTCAGGCGGACGACGGTTCCCTGCGCGGCTCAACAGAGGTCGTCGCAAAAAGGATCCGGGACGAGATCCAGAGCAAGGTAGAGGTTGCCGGACTCGAGATCCTGGATGCCCGCATTACTTACCTGGCCTACGCGCCGGAGATCGCGGCTGCGATGCTGCAGCGCCAGCAGGCATCGGCAATCGTCGATGCGAGAAAACTGATCGTGGACGGTGCTGTCGGTATGGTTCAGATGGCGCTTGAGAAGCTGAAGGAAGATAATGTTGTCGATCTCGACGATGAGCGAAAGGCTGCCATGGTCTCCAACCTGCTGGTCGTTCTGTGCGGCAATCGTGACGCGCAGCCAGTCGTCAACTCCGGCTCGCTGTATTAAGCTGAAAAGGAGGGATACGCTTGGCAAAGAAACAGATTCCGCTCAGGTTGAATGAAAAGCTCTACGATGCAATCGCTGCCTGGGCAGAGGATGATTTCCGCTCTGTCAACGGCCAGATCGAATACCTCCTGACCGAATGCGTCCGGCAGCGCAAGAAAGATGGGAAGTACGTTTCGCAGCATCTCGACGAGCCGCCGGAGCTGGATCTTCACTGAAGAACCCGTTCTGTGGATTCTGACGGCTTCCCACGGAAGATCCAGGATGCGATCAGCACGGTAATCGGGACGGACAGCACAATGCCGAAGCTGCCGGAAAGGCCCTGCATAACGGCGATTCCGATGTTGTTGGAATTGAGGACCTGTGCAGTCGGAAGATCGTAGGCAAAATTCAGGACCAGCTGAGAGACCTCCGTCCCGACAAAAGCAAGAAGCAGCGTATTAGAATCCGTTCCCATCATATCTCTTCCCACACGCATGCCTGCACAGAAAAGTTCCCATCTGGAAATCCCGGGATTCTGTCTGCACACTTCCTGCATCGAACTGGATATAGACATCGCCACGTCCATCTCCGCACCGAGCGCCGAGATCAGAATTCCTGCAAAGAGAAGGCCTCCGACCTTAATGCGGTTTGACTCCCAGATCGTCAGCAATGTCTCGATGTTCGAGACATTCCAGCCGCTGATTCCCGTCGCCAGAGAGAAAATCTCCGCAAAGATTCCGGCGATCACAACACCTGAAACCGTCCCGAGCGTTGCAGTGATCGTCTTGCGGCTGATTCCGCCGATGCACCAGAAGGTCAGAATGGTCGTCAGGGCACAGATCACGACGGCGGAGCGGATTGGCGAGACACGCAGATAGATGAGCGGAATCCAGATAAAAATGATGATGAAGAACGTGATGATGAGGCCGGCGGAAGCCTTCAAGCCCTGCCGACCGCCAACCGCAATCAGAGCCACAAGATACAACAGACCAAAGAGCAGAATCACCCCGCCGCGGTCTCTGGAATAGACAGAGGATACCGTCGAGTCGCCAGAGACAGACTGAACAACAATGACATGAAGACCAGGTGTACAGGCTGTTCCAAACAGGAAACCAGATGCAGAGGTCATTTGAATGACCTCTCCTTTGCGCACACCTGTTGTCATCTTCACTGTCACGACCTGTTCTCCACTGCGTGTCCCGTCTGCCTGCAGGTTGTCCTGCAGGACTTTCTGCACAACCCCCTTCTCATATGTATTCCCGGTGCGGGTGACAAGCTCCGTCTTTTTCATCGTGTTCAGCCTGTAGGCTGCAAGAATCAGAATGAAAAAGATGGCCGCCATCACCGTCCGCCGGACCCAGATTCTTTTTCCGCATGACGTGCTTTCTTTCAGTTTCTCAATCCTTCTTCCGGTCACAGTTGTCTGCTTCTCTTTGATCATTGGCTTTTTGACCGTAAATCGTCCCATATCTCAGCTCCACAATATCTGTATATGAAAGGCTGCCCCGGGCTCTTACGCCTGGAGCAGCTTCTTCCAAACCCTGTATGTCTGATCTGCCCTGCGCTGTTATCGCACAGAGCAGCTGATCGGTGTTCAGGTTTACTGTGCCTCGGTTGCAGCCGCAGTTTCATCGGAAGACTGCGCGTCTGCCTCAGCCTTGCCATCATCCGTCTTGTTGATGGTGAAGGTGTCATCGATCGCCTCGACCGATCCGTCATCCTTGATCTGGTACGTATCGATCGTGAAAGCACTGTCGCTCAAAGAGATGACCGAGTAGGACGGAAGCCAGTTCTGACTGCGGACTTCTACGTAATCCTGCTGTGTCTCCGCCAGTTCATAGTACTTGGAACCGGATGCGGAGTTTGCAGTCATGTAGAGGATCCCAGTCGGATTGTCGACGGAATTGCCGTCCACATCCTCGATGGTGTAGCAACTGTTGTCCTGGTCGAACTTCTCCTTCGCAGCCTTCTCGTCATCGGTCGCGTCCGACGTATCAAGCTTGATTGCTTCATCCGTGTCAACATTGTAAGCATGGTCCCAATCATAGTCCTTGCCTGTATCATCCAGTCTGAACTCATACTTACCATGCTCCTGACCATCACCTTCCAGCATCTTGGTTCTGCTGTAGGTGTGGTCATGGCCCTGGAGAACGACGTCGATATCATTCTCATCAAAAAGCGGTGTCAGCTGTGTACGAAGAATCATGCCGTCCGTGTTGGAGTGGTCAAGTCCTGAGCCATAGATATCCTGATGGATCGTGACAATTCTCCATTTGGCGTCCGGGTTTGAAGCCACCGCTTCCTTGATTGTCTCCGCATGCTCCGCAACATTGTAGTTGTTCGTATTCAGCACAATGAAAAGGCCAGGTCCATAGCTGTAGTAGTAGTCACCGCCTGCTTCCGTCTGTCCTTTCCCAGTCTGGTTCGGATTGAAGAAGTGATAGCCGTAATCCTTCGTCAGGGAGTCATGATTGCCGATTGTGGTCGCCTCTGCGATGCCGGACAGTTTCTCTGCATTCAGGTAGCTGGCAAATTCCTCTTCCTTCGGGTTCCCTGTGTTGTTGACCTGGTCGCCTGCGGAAATGATATAGTTGATGTCCTTGTTCTGATCCAGCGCGATGTTCAGCGTCCGGTTCCATGCAAATCCATCATTCTCGGCTGCCGTGTTCGCCTCGCCGCTGTCCTCCGCAAGCTCCTCGGAGGTTGAAGTCGGCTGTCCCTTGGAGGCACCGACCTGCGGGTCACCTACGTAGAGCATCTTGATGGTGTCAAAGGACTGGGTGTCAAACTCTGCCGGGTCTGTCTGCTTTCCATCCTTCTGGACCGTGTAGAAATACTTGGTTGACGCCTTCAGTCCTGTTACAGTGACATGGTTGTAATAGTATTGTGTGTCACCGGTGAAAGTCTTGTCTACCTCCCCGCTCTCTCCGTCGAACTCCTGGAGCTTGTCCTGATCCTCTCCGAAGAAAACCTTCGCATCATCCTTCGATTTGGAATACCATCCAAAGTTCAGCTGCGTCTGATCTGCGCCGACAGAGATGGAAACCTTCTCATAATCCGCCGCGACAGTCGGCCACTGCTTTGTCCAGTCTTCCCAGCCAGAATCCTTTCCTGTCACGCTGGAGTCATTGAAATGAGCAGTCGATGCCATTGCAGACACGCTCAGACATGCCGCAAGCGTTCCCGTCAGAATCATTCCAGTGATTTTGTGATTCAGCATTTTGTTTTCCCTCCTGCAAGTTGATCCTGTTTTTTTTACAGGAAAAGTGTACATGCAGAATGTGAACTCTGACGGCCTGCCGCCGTGAAATGTCTGTAAAAAATAAGAAAGGCCGCCCTGGCTTCTGCTGTCACTGCGGGTTGTCCTTGCTCTCCCTGGCATAGCGGTCCGTGAACATGATGTTCAGTTCGCCCTTCGTGATAAACGAAATCCAGGACGCGACGGCAGTCACGTGGTCCGCCATCCGCTCTACATATTTGTCGATGAACAGATAATCCAGATACTGCTCGATGGCATCTGTGTCTGCCTTAATGGCATCCCGGATTTCCTGAACATTCTTCTCAAACAGCTCATCGATGATATCGTCTGCCTTTACAACCTTTTCTGCCAGCTGAAGATCTTCATTATGGAAGGCCTCCACCATGTCGGCGACCATCTGCCTCATGGACGAGAAGGCCTCACCAAGATGAGCCGGAGGCGTGACGGTTTTCAGGGACGCCAGCTTCTTGATGTAGATGGCGATGTCACTGCAGTTGTCCGCGATCCGCTCCAGGTCGCTGATCATCCGCATATAGCTCGCAAGTCTCCTCCAGTCCGACGCAATCGGCTGCTGCTTGACAACGATCTGAATGCACCGTTCCTCAATATCCGTCTCCATCGCATCAATCAGCGCGTCGTTTTTCATGATCGCATTCGCCGCCACGACATCCATCTTCTCCAGCGCGATGATCGTCCGGTCAATGGCGAGCAGCACCTGCTTGCCCATCGTCTCCACCCGGTCATTGATTTCCTTCAACTCCAGGTCATATCCTTTCCGTGTTCCCATACTTACCTCCTGACTCTCCGGGACGAACTGCCTGGGTGACTCTCTTTCAGTCCGTCTGTCTTTCTCTGGTATATGCTCAACCGGTCTTCTGCCTGCGTAAGCTTCTTCAATCCCCATCATCCTCCACGGCACAGCTGACAAGCCGCTTCCAGTCTGATACGGCCGCCTGTTCCCTGCCGTGCCCGGCAGTCAGCCGAACCTTCCGGTGATGTATTCTTCCGTCTTCTTGTTCTTCGGATTGAGGAAGAGATCCTTTGTCGCACCGGTCTCGATCAGCTCGCCCAGCAGGAAGAAGGCCGTCGTGTCGGAGATCCGGTTCGCCTGCTGCATGTTGTGCGTGACGATCACGATGGTGTACTTTTTCTTCATTTCCACAGCCAGATCCTCGATCTTCATCGTGGAGATTGGATCCAGCGCCGAAGTCGGCTCATCCATCAGAACGACCTCCGGATGGACGGCGACGGTCCTCGCAATACAGAGCCGCTGCTGCTGCCCGCCGGAGAGTCCCAGCGCAGATTTGTGCAGGCGGTCCTTGAATTCATCCCAGATTCCGACCTCGCGCAGGGAGGTCTCTACAATCTCATCCAGTTCGCTCTTCTTTTTGATCCCACGGATTCTCGGGCCATAGGCGACATTCTCATAGATGGATTTCGGAAATGGATTGGGCTGCTGGAAGACCATCCCGACTCTCTGCCTCAGCTCGATGGCGCTCATGTCTGTCTTATAGATGTCTTTTCCGTCCAGAAGGACATCTCCTTCAATTTTGCAGCCTTCGACGAAATCGTTCATACGGTTCAAGGTCTTCAGGAAGGTTGACTTGCCGCAGCCGGAGGGTCCGATCAGTGCCGTGATCTTGTTGGCCTCGATTTCAAAATTGATATTCTTCAGCGCATGGAAATCCCCGTAGTAGAGATTCAGATTCCTCGCTGTAAACTTGCTGTTTTCACTCATCTCTTCTTATCCTCACAAAGGCTCACTTGGTATCGCCCATCTTCTTCCGGATTCTCCCCTCCAGGTAATGCGCAAGCAGGGAGAAGGACAGCACCAGAATCATCAGAATCGCCGCACTCAGGTTGGCAACATCCTCCGCGCCGACGGACGCCGTGAAGGAGGACCAAGTTTTCAGAGAGAGAGTACCGCCGCGTCTGAGCGGGTTAAACGGGTTCAGCGACGGATTGATCCACGCATGTGGATTCCACTTGATGTTGGTGTCGGAACCGGATGTATACAGAAGTGCTGCTGCCTCGCCGAAACCTCGGCCGGCGGCCAGGATGACGCCCGTGATAATTCTCGGAACACAGGCCGGAATCAGAACCGACTGGATCGTCTGCCGGAGCGTCGCCCCCATGCCAAGAGACCCGAGCTTATAGCTCGGCGGAAGGCTTCTGAGCGCATCCTCCGTCGTTGTCGTCATCAGCGGAAGGGACAGAATGGCCACACAGATCGAACCTGCCAGAAGGCTTGGCTGTGAATGGGTCGCAACCAGAAAGATCAGATATCCGAACAGGCCGACTACGATTGACGGCAGGGAGGACAGCGTCTCGATTGCGATTCGGAGAAATTTCGTAAAAGCATTGTCTTTTGCATATTCTGCCATGTAGATCCCGCCCATCACACCGATCGGCACTGAGATCAAAAGAGACAGAAAAACCAGATAGATGGTGTTGAAGAAATAGTTTCCGATTCCATTTCTGTCAAACCGGAACATCTCCGGCGTTGCACCGGCAAAGCCCTTGATGATAACGTAGCCTGCAAACGCAAACAGCAGAAGAAGGAAAAACAGTGCAACCAGGTAAAACACGACGGTCCAGATCCGGTCAACAGCCTTTGCGCGTCCGATCAGACCTCTGGAGGGTGTCAGATCTTTTGTCTGTTCGTTTTTAATCTCTGTCATGATTCTTTCTTCGCCCCCTTTGCCGCAATCAGATGAATCAGGAAGATGAACAGCAGCGAAATCAGATACAGGACAAACGCGATCGTCCAGAGCCCTGCCTTGGCTTCACTGCCCTCCATCAGCTCCGCCATCCGTGACGCGATGACGGTTGTCATGGTTGCTGTCTGTCCGAAGATTCCCTTTGGAAATGCGGGTGTCTTGCCAATGACCATGGCCACGGCAAGTGCCTCGCCGAACGCTCTGGCAAGTCCGAGGATCACACCGGTCAGCACACTCGTTTTCGCAGCCGGCATCACAATCTGATGGATGACCTGCCAGCGCGTCGCGCCAAGGCCGTACGCCGCCATCCTTGCGGAGACCGGCACAGCACGGATCGCATCCGCCGCCACCGTCGTGATGGAAGGAAAGATCATGATCGCCAGGACAATGCCGCCCGCCAGTACCGACCGACCGGTCTTGAGGTGAAACAGGCTCTGGAGCGCCGGAACCAGAACCGTCATACCGATCCAGCCATATACAACGGAGGGGATTCCGACAAAGATCTCCACCGCCGGGCGCAGAATCCGGTTTCCGGTCTTCGGCGCGATCTCCGTCATGAAGATGGCGGCTGCCAGTGAGAACGGCACCGCAATCAGAAGCGCCAGTCCGCAGACAATCAGAGAACCGACGATAAAGACTGCTGCACCTCCCTGCCCGCCTCCGGTCAGGTCGTCCTTCAGCTTCCAGGTCGTTGTGAACAGAAATTCCCAGAGCGTGTGATGATAGTGGTAAAAAAGGGCATTCCCCTTAATTGCAAGAAATACACCGATCGCAATCGGAAGGGCAATCATAAGAAGCCCGCAAAACATCACAAAGAATTTCCAGGTTTTTTCTTTTCCTCTGCTATACATAGATTGGACTCTCCAAAAAAGCCCACCCGAATCAATGTTCCTTCGGGTGGGCGGGTCTCAGACTGTTTCTGCCTGACTTTTCCGGTTTCCGTCTTCTGGATCCGGGCGGTGTTGAAACTTACTGTGCCTCGGTTGCTGCTTCTGTCGCTGCGGCTGCATCCGCAGTCCCGGTGTGGCCGTCCGTCTTGGAGAGCTTGGAGGAGACGCAGTAGCCAAGGGACTCGACATCATCCGAGAAGTCGCCAGTGATGTAATCGATAAAGGCCTGGGTTGCCTCGTCTGCATCCCCCTTGGTGTACATATGCTCATAAGCCCAGACGTCATACTTGCCACTGTAGATATTCTCAAGCGTCGGCTCGACATCATTGATTGCTACCGTCGCAATTCCCTTCATTGCTTCCTTCGCATTGTCCGGAAGGATATAGGAAAGAGCCAGGTATCCGACAGAGCCATTCGTGTCCTGAAGCGCTTTCTGGAGCTCCGCGGAGTTGTCGTTCTCCATCGCCTCACCGGCTTCCTCTGCTCCGCCGAGCGCATACTTGTCGAAGGTTGCGCGGGTTCCGGATCCCTCTGGGCGAAGGACAAGCGTGATATCCTCATCCGGACCGCCGACATCCTTCCAGTTGGTTGTCTCTCCCGTAAAGATCGAGACGAGCTGGTCGGTTGTCAGGCTCTTGACCCCGCCGTCAGCCACATCCTGGGAGACGACAACCGCCATGCCGATTGCGCAGACCTGATGGTCAACCAGCTCTGCGGCCTTGTCCTTATCGAGCTTCTCCTCAGCGAATACGTCAGAATCACCGACAGTCGAAGTTCCATCTGAAACGTTCTGAAGTCCCTGTCCTGATCCGCCCGCATCGACCGTGATGTTCACACCCGGCGCGACATCGGCAAACTTGTCCGCTGCCGCCTGGACAAGCGGCTGAAGGGCGGATGATCCGGTGCAGCTGATGTCTCCGCTGATCTTGGACAGATCAGAATCCGCGAATGCTGTCATGCTCATCGCCATTGCACCGATCAATGTAAGTACAGCTACCTTCCTGAACTTCATGTTTGTTCTCCTCGTATTATAGTGTGTAGCCAATCTTTACCTGTTCTTGGTAAAAGGCTATGCTGTTATGGATGCTGTGGATTAGTATTTGTTTCCTACCACCAGAT
>CACWKX010000018.1 GCA_902761585.1 uncultured Lachnospiraceae bacterium | reverse complement strand
TTTTGTATGTGGTAAACCATCCTGCTATGTTGACTGACAACCATAGTATAGTGGCGAATCCACGTTGCTACAAATGTGAGGTCACTTCATATTATCTAAAGGGAAAGTTAAGGAAATCAAGTACCCTTATCTCACTCCGGATCAGGAAGTAAGGCGGCGTAGAACTGAAATCCCTATTAGTGCAATAGCCGGGAGGATAGAAAATTCTACAGGGGATATAAGAGATGATGCTGACTTAATGGATTATCTTGATTTGATAACAGAAATGTTTTCATGTGGGTAATTTTTCCCCGGTTGCTTGCACAAGTATGTAGAGAGGAGGGTGACATTTTATCAATATCAAGGTGACAAGGACAAGGAGGTAATGATTGTGCGTGGCGGTTATCTTACTGTAGAAGATGCGACACAGGTGTTAGGGGTATCTCTCAGGACGATTAGACGGTACCTCCGGGACAATAAGCTGGTGCCTATATACAGAGTGCCCGGTACAGAGAAAATCTATTTCAATGCAAAAGATGTATTTGAGTTGAGGAAAGCGAGGAAAGTAAGATGAGTGAAACTGTAAAAGATGTGGATGTAAAGGATGCTATTGCTCAGGCTACAGCTCAGCCAGATCCGAAGGAGACTCGGAAAGAGGTTATGGATCTGATAGAGGAAAGCCGTAAAGGGTTAAGGAATGTTGATTTCACCTATTCCCAAAAGTATCAGGATCTTAGAGCTCAGCTTGATACTGCTGAAGAGTGGCAGAAAGAAAAAATTATCGCTCAAATGACTGATATTAAAATCAATGGTACTATTTCACCTTCTGAGCGGCAAGAGATCCTTGATAGTGCTATTGCCCTTCCTTTGGATCGGCTTATGAGTGAGCGAGACAGGCTCACCATGAAATACAATGATCTGTGAAATAAGATCAAAGCACTGAGAATTGACGAATATCAGAAATCCGCTGATGAAGCCGCAAAAAAGGCTTACAAGAAATATCAGGATGCGCTTAGAAATCATCCTGAGGCAAGCCTAACAGAGCGGAGTGCCTATCAGAGAGCTTTCTCAAGTGAAAAAGAGAAGATCTATCAAACAGAAGAGGCTCATTATGAAGCTGATAAACAGGCTCTTATGATTGAGATGTGGGAAACCAATGAAACATTGAGAGCTCATGAAATGGCTCTGAGTAAGTACATTTCTGAAAACTCAGATCTTATTTCTCAGGAGATGGAAGCCGCAAGAAGAGCAGAGATCCGGGGATCGCTCCGGGGACTTGCGGAGCTGATCGGCACTGATGATAGTGTACTGGCATATCTGGAGAATGCTGAGGAGCTTCGGGGAAAAGCGGCTAAGGCTTTATCCGCTTTCCTGAGAGCTGATAGAAAATCAGCAAATGGGGAGCCGGGGAAAGAGAGCGGATCCTCTGGGGATAAAGGATCTTCACATGGTGATAACTTCTCTTCTTGGACAGATGCTCAGTGGGAGAAATATCTGAGCCTGAAAGCCGCTGGTATCTACTAATCAGCTATGAAACAGTATTATCTCATAGATGAGGCGGCGGCTATTCTTGGAGTAACTCGGAGATCTGTTTTCAGGTATATCAGAAAAGGTACATTGAAAGCGGAAACAGTGAGGAGCGGAAAGCCTCAGAGAGTAAGAACCAGAATAGACCGCCTCAGTCTTGAGAAATGCTTTCTGAGGAATAATAGCTATATTTACGGATGCAGGGATCGTGTAGTGAATGCACTACTCCGGGAGAAAGTGGATAGGGCAAAAGCAAGAGAAGCACTCCGGGAGGTGGGAATTGTGAATACGGATCTGGATGATCTGAGCTATTTCAGTGTTGATGAGGATGCCCTCAATGAGATTATAGAACGGGGAACAGAATACTGGACAAAGTATGATGTAGCCGCCTATATGGGATGCTCTCTCAGTACAGTAAAAAGATTGATCAGGAGAGGAAAGCTCAAAGCGGTGAAAAGGGATCCGGATGGAAAGAACCTGTTTTCTAATCTTGATGTTATGGAAGTATATGCACAAAGACAGGGAGCTCTTAATGAGGGCCAGGGAGATGAGGATGATTATGAGGATAATGCCTCTCTTAATGCACTTTTTGTATTCCTTGAGAACAATCAAATGTGTATCCCTTTATTGAGTGAGGTATTATCTTCTTTTAACTGATCAGAACAGAATTACAGGAAAACATAACAATTATGAAAATAGAAAAGAATGGGGAGCCGGGGGGAGGATCTCAGCCCGGCTATCCTCATGAAATTGTGTCGTACATAAATAGGCTGAGCTGGAGCTGATCCGGGATCTCTCACAGCTCATATCATAATGCGAGGTGAGAGGTTTTGGTACAGTTTGGTGCAAAGATTAATTTACAAGATGGTATGTCTGCCGTACTGTTGAAGAATATTCAGCAGATGCGAACATTTCAGGAACAAGTAGAGCGGACGAGGGAGGCTCTGGATCAGTACACAAACACAAAGTATTCCGTGAATGTAGATGATGCCGGGGCAAAGGCAAAGCTTGACGGGATGGCTCAGCAGATCCTTAATCTCCATGATCAGAATTTGGAATTTAGAATTGAGGCGAATGATGAGGCGGCTATTGCCCGGATGCAAGCAGTAAAGGCGAGGATGGACGAGATCAAGTCTCAGGTGGTGGCTCCTGTTGTCAACCTGAGGGATCAGATCTCGGAGAGGCTGGCTCCTATTCACCAGAAACTTGAGCTCCTGAGAAATAAAGCTGTGGCTCCTGTTGTAACGCTGGCTGATGAGGCTACAGTAAAGCTCAATCAGATCAAGTCATATTTCCGGGCTTTCCGGGATCAGGTTGTAAAGCCTATAGCTCTGAGTATCAGGGATCAGGCTACAGCAAAGGTGAATGCTGTAAAGAATAAACTCTCAGCCCTCAGAAATACGGTGGTATCACCTATTCTGAAAGTACGGGATGCCGCCTCTGGTGTGGTAGAGAGAGTTAGAGAAAGATTGCGAAGCATTACAGGTAATCACAATGCTCAGGTAGGGCTTGAAGATAATGCCTCCTCAGGGCTTGGAAATATTTCAGGAATGCTCAAAAAGCTTGCGGCTGGTACCGTGATCACTGTAGCGGTGAAGAAAGCCGGGGAGCTTGTGGGACAGGCTTTGGGAGCCGGGGCTGACCTTCAGCAGTCTATAGGCGGTGTGGAAACTCTTTTCAAAGGGGATGCTGATATTGTAAAGCGCAATGCGGAAATAGCTTATAAATCGGCTGGAGTATCAGCAAATGAATACATGGAACAGGTTACAAGCTTCTCAGCTTCTCTCCTGAACAGCTTAGGCGGCGATACAAGACAGGCGGTTACTGTAGCGGATCAGGCTATTATTGATATGGCTGATAACGCTAATAAGTTTGGTACAGATGTAGCCAGTATTCAGAATGCATATCAGGGATTTGCAAAGCAGAATTACACAATGCTGGATAACCTGAAATTAGGGTATGGAGGCACAAAGGAAGAGATGCAAAGGCTCCTCAAGGATGCTACAGCTCTCTCAGGGATGGATTACAATATTGACAATCTGGCTGATGTTTACAATGCAATTCATACCATTCAGGAGAACCTTGATGTAACCGGGACTACGGCGAAAGAGGCAAGTGAAACCTTTTCAGGATCCTTTGCCGCTATGAAAGCGGCGGCTCAGAATTTCATGGGAAATCTGGCTATAGGAGGGAACGTAAAGGAGGCTATGGCTAATCTGATTGACAGTGCGGCTACTTTTGTTTTCCATAATGCTATTCCTATGATTGTAAATATCTTTACTGCTCTCCCTGGTGCTATCGCTGAGGGTATCAGCAGATCAGCCTCAAAACTTACTGATGTGGGGAAAACGCTCATGGGCAATCTGGAGGCTGGTATTACCGGATCGGTGAGGAAAGTAGGAAATTCAGCAAAGAAGGTAACAGAGACAATCACAAAGAATGTAGGGTACACGGTTAAAAACGGGGATACCCTTTCAGGAATTGCTAAGGCATACGGTACTACAGTTGATGAGCTGGTAAAGATTAACAATATAGCTAATCGGGATCTGATTAACGTGGGTCAGGAATTACAGGTACCTACTACTCAGACAGTTACCAGAACTGAGGATACTGGATCTGTAGGAGCTCCTCCGGATATAGATACAAGCGGTGTAATTTCAAAGATTGAGTTACTCAGAAATGCAGTAGCCACGGTTACAGGGTATTTTAATTTGTTTAAAACGGCTGTGACAGGTGTATTCAATACAGCGGTGGAGACAATGTCTCCAGTGCTTCAGCAAGCTGGGGGAGTGCTCCTGAATGTGGGTAATAGGAGCCTGACGCATTTCAGAAAGATCCTCCCCGGCGTTACAGGTCTGGTAAATGGAGCTGTAAAGGGTATTCAGTCAGCTTTCCGGGCGGTGTCTACAGTTGCCTCCTCTATCCTTGGAGCGTTTGATAAGATCCACGGAGCAATTATGGATAAGCTGGCTCCTGTTATTCAGGATGTAGTGAATACCATATTCCCTCAGTTAGGATCTTCTTTTGAGAGTGCCGGGGGTATTCTTGAGAGTGCGGCTGGTGTGATCGGAAATGTAATATCCGGACTTGCTGACGGTATTGTTGCCGGGATTGATTTTATAGCTCCATATGTTTCAGCGGCATGGGAAGGAATAAAGAGCGCATTCTCAGCGGCTCAGGCTTTCCTCTCTCCGATTATTGAGGCTATCGGTGGGTTTATAACAAACCTTGTGAACTATTTCACTGATGGAGAGGGCTTCTCGGCTCTTGGTACGATCGCAAGTAATATCTGGACAGGTATTCAAGATGCATTCTCAGCGGCTCAGGAGGTTCTCTCTGGGGCTGTGGAGGCTATTGGTGGGTTTATTACCAATGTGGTAAATTTCTTTACAGGAGGAGATTTCTCTGGAATTGGAGAGATAGCTTCAAGTGTTTGGTCTGGGATCCAGACAGCATTTACCACGGCTCAGGAGGTCATAGGAGGAGCTGTTGAGGCTATCGGCGGGTTTGTGAGTAATGTGGTGAGCTTCTTTACAGGTGGAGAAGGTTTCTCCGGACTAAGTAGCTCAGTATCTACTATCTGGTCAGGGATACAGACCGCTTTCACAGGTGCTCAAGAGATCATAGGTGGAGCTGTTGAGGGCATTAGTGGTTTTGTGAGTAATGTAGTTTCTGTATTTACCGGAGGAGAGGGTTTCTCCGGGATCAGTGAGGCGGCTGGTACCGTTTGGAGCGGTGTACAGACTGCTTTTACTGGTGCTCAGGAGATCCTTAGTGGTGCTGTTTCTGGTATTACTGAGGTTGTGGGAAATATTGGATCTACAGTTATGGATAGTTTAGCTGAGATTGATATACCCTCTATAGAGCAGATTTGGACAGATATTAAAGGAGCCTTTGACACGGGAGCTGAGCTCTTGGATGGAGCTTTACAGGGTGTCGGGTCTGTTCTCGGTGGTATTGGAAAATCTGTTACAGATACCCTTACCAATATTGGAAATTTCCTCAGTGATGCATGGGGAGGAATAGTTGATTTCTTCACTGGTGGATCTGAGGATACTGGTGAGGGTGTACCCACGGCTGAGGCTAACATGGAGGCTTATGATCAGGTATTCTCTCAGCTTGAGGGGATGGCTCCGGGAGTTGAAAGCTCATGGAGTACCATAGCTGAGGCTTATGGATCTGGTACTGAGAGCATGAGTACCACAAACTCAACGGTATCTCAGCTCCTCACAGATCTGCATACCTCATTTACTACAGCCTTTACCGGGATCAATACGGCTCTCACAACGGCTAAAACAAATATGAGTACAGCCTTTACAGGCATGGGGACTCTAATGGAAAGACTTAACACGGGATTTACTACAGCATGGACAAGTATAGATACTACATTTACAAGTGCGAACACTGGGCTGAGCAGTACAGAGCAAACGATGAGCAGTAATCTTACAGCTCTACAGAGCTCTTTCTCCTCAAGTATGAGCAGTATTGTGAGTGTGGTTTCTTCTGGCTGGACTATGACAGTAGCCACATTCTCAGCGGCAAGTTCCAGTTTATCAGGTCATGCAAGTACAATCATAGTAACTCTTTCGGGTCTGGTGAGTGCTTTTTCCTCTGGAATGAGCTCTATTGCTTCCAGTGCTTCCAGTGCCGCCTCAAGTATTGCGAGTGCGGCGGCAAGTATAGCCAGCTCAATAGCTAAGGCTAAGAGTGCGGCGGCAAATATGCCCTCAGCTCCCTCCGGAGGAGCCGCTGGTAGGGCTATGGGAGTAGATCGGATTCCGTATAACAACTATCTCATCAATGCTCATGAGGGAGAAAAACTCCTCACTAAACGTGAAGCAAACAAATATGATGAGATAATGAATACCAGAGGTGTACCGATGGTACCAGGGGCTATGGGTACCGGAGAGATCCCGGATGATAATACTCTCATCAATGCTCATGAGGGAGAAAAGCTCCTCACAGCTCAGGAAGTCAGACAGAGTGAAAAAGCCTCTCCCACTTATAACTTTGATTTCCACCTTAACGGGGATGTTGTAGGTTATGAAGGTATTGAGGATCTGACTGATAACATTGTGGCAATTATCAGCCGTAAAATGTCAAAGATTGCGGCTAATATGGCTTGAGGTGGTGTAATGCTTCCTCTATAGAGGTATGGAATGGCTGAGATAATACGGTTCCCGGCTCCTTATGAGGTAGAGGAATATCTCTCTGGGCTGTTCCCGGATCCTTATGTGAGAAATGGATCTGAGAATGTACAAAAGTTCAGAGATATCCTTACCCATATTTTTAGAGCTGGTATATCCTCTCCAGAGGAAACAGAATGGGAGGATTTAAGATGGTATATCCATGATAAGCTTTTGGCTATAGATGAGCATGAAGTGATACATGGAGTGCATACAATACAGGTAATAGCCTCAGCTCTACAGGAGCTCCAGTTTCCGGGGGCTGATCTTGAATAATGAGAGGAGGATATCATGGTATTAACGGACAGAGAGAAACAATTCTATGACCGCTTTCAAAAACGGCGTGATGATGTGATGAGATCCGGGGAGGATACCTTTGGAGATGGAAAACTAATTTATAAGCTCTCCTGTTTGATAATGTGGGATTGGGGGCACAATTTGCCCTCTCAGATCTCTCAGAAACGCTTTCAGGAGGAACGGGATAAGCTTGATGCTATAGTTGCTCAGATGGTATCTGATGATTGCTCAGAGAGGCTCAGGGAGGCTCTCAGAGATGCAAGGGATTATCTAAACATGATAGAACTGTATCGGGTCAGGAATAGAAAATGTTTAGTGATGTGATTGTCTAAATAATAGGCTCAGCCGGGTAATCATCCTGTAGTAACAAATAATTCACAAAGGATCATACAGGAGGAAAACAGGATGAGCAAAAAGAAACAGGACAGAAACAAGTGGAGAGACTGGATATTAGATCGGATGGAGGATGCTTTCAAGGCTAATCTCACGGAACGGGATTACAGGATCATAAATGAGATTGAAAAACGGTATAACCCGTTGTTCTTTGGCAAGATCGGTAATGATGGTGTTGACAGGTTTCTTATCAACATTGCTTACCAGATCGGTAAGATGGAGGGGAGGAAAGGTAAATGAAATTCTCTTTAAGGGCTTGCAGAATACAGGCGAAGATGAGCCAGAAAGAAGCGGCTCAGGCGGCTGGTGTAGATGAGCACACAGTAGCCAGATGGGAAAGCGGTACCTCCTCCCCGGAGATGGAGCAAGGGCTCAAGCTGAGCATTGCTTACAGGATACCTCTTGAGTATATGGATTTCTCAAGAGTTGGGAATTGCCCCTCTCAGCCATAAGAGGGGAAGGGAGGGAGCTTATCGGAGGCTCCCATTCTTCTTTTGAGCATGGCTGTTGCTTTCTTATTTGCCGGGATGCCCTCAGGAATATAGTAAAATATTTCTGAGGGCATTCTTTTTTGTTATAGTGGAGCTCACAAGGGAGGAGGCTATAATATGTCAAGGGGTAGCTGGTACAGGAATAAAGATACAGATCTGATCTGGTGGAAAGATAATCCAGATCGGATAGGTGAATGGGTATTCAGCTTTGACAGGAACACAGAATACAATATGTTTTCGGATTATCCCTATAAGCTCACTCCAGAGCAAAGGAAAATCTTTGATAGAGAAAATCCTCACTGGGCTGAGTTTTTCCGGGATCGTGTGTGAGGAGGCTGTTATGGATAAAAGATCAGGAGAGGTAATCAAGTATACAGTCCTCATTGATGGCGAAGTTTATGAAATCGAGTGTAAGCCTGATGAGCTGGAGGCTGAGGTAAAAGAAATAAAGAGCCGACTCAGAGATCCGGGATCCTCTCAGAGAGCTCCTGAGGAGCTGGATGTGGTATCCGGTGAGCAATATGATCTCTGGAAAGCAGATCGGGAGGGAAAAGGTGTAAGTAAGCTGGAGGAACCAGTAAACAAAACTGATCATAAGGATCAGCCTAAAGAGACAGAGAACAAATAGAAATAGCCTGAGAGCCCCCATATTAGCCCGTGGGGGCTCCTTTGCTGTATAGTCGATAAAATACCCATAAAGGCATATAAAGAGCCCTTAGAGACTTCTGGAGCGTTTTAAAAGTATTCCTCAAGATAATAATGATTGAGGAGCATACAAGATTAGGAGAAAAAGAAGCTCCTCAAAGTTGAGGATTATAACAGTTTTCATCATTGCCGATTGCCTAAATCCTTTATGTTTTTTCGTTATCACTGATTGAGAGATATTGTCAAAAACCTATATACAATCTCACAGGATATACAGGAGGGAAACAGGATGGAACGGGCTGTATTTTATGCAAGAGTGAGCACTCAAGAGGAGGCTCAGCTCAGGGCTTTACCAAAACAGATACAGGAATGTAAGGATACCATAGCAGAAAACAAGTGGAAACTGATAGACGGGTACATTGATGAGGGCAAGAGCGGCACTCAGGTAGCCAAAAGAACCGAATACCAGCGGCTACTCAGTGACTTAGAGGAGGATAAGTTTGATATTGTGGTAGCAAAGTCTCAGGATCGTTTACAGAGAAATCCGGGAGACTGGTACATATTCATTGATAAGCTGATAAAGCATGGAAAACGGCTGTATCTTTACCTTGATGGGAAATTCTTTAAACCCTCAGATGATGCGCTGATAACGGGTATCAAGGCAATACTGGCGGCTGAGTATAGCCGGGATCTGAGCAAGAAATTAAGTAACTCAGCTCAGAGGCGTATTGAGAAAGTCAGGAACGGGGAAAATGTAACCGCAATGGGTACAAATATGTGTTATGGGTACTACATTGAAAACGGGGAGTGGAAAGTAGACCACGAACAAGCCAAAGTTACAAAGCTCATTTACCAGCTTTACCTCAAGTATGACAGTATCAGAAAGGTAGTGGATGAGATAAACGCTCAGGGATACAGAAATCAGAAAGGCGGCTTGTTTTGTGCCGATAGTGTAGCCCGAATACTGAAAAATCCACGTTACAAGGGAACGCTGGTAGTAAACAGATTTCACAGGGATTTCGATAGTAAAACCATTGTGGAAAATCCTCCTGAGGAGTGGGTAACGCTGGATGATGCTTTTGAGGCTGTAGTAACGGCTGAGGAGTGGGAGGAGGTTAATAAAAGGCTTGCGGCTAAAACGCTGGTAGCGGTTGATGAAAAGGGAAAAAGGAAGATAAAAGGGAGGAACGTGAGCAAAGATCCGTTAGGGGGAAAGCTCATTTGCTCAAGGTGTGGAGCTCCATTGTGGCGGCATAAGTCAAACGGCTATTATCGCTGGTATTGCTCTCAGAAGTATAGCCGGGGGAAAGAGGCTTGTGTAGGATCCTCTATCTCACAAAAGACGCTGGAGCTCATTTACAAGGGTATAGGGGCTCGGTTAGAGGTACACAGGGAAGTAGTAAAGCGGTCAATGCTGGAGTGGCTCAAAGAGCTACAGAGAAATCTCAGTGCTGATAGTGATTATGAGAAATACGCTAAGGATCTGGAGCGGCTCAAGGCTGAGGAGGGGCGGCTGGTAGATAAGTATGTTGAGGGTAAGATACCCAGTGAGATCTATGATAGAAAATTCGCTGAGTTGGAGGCAAAGATAGCCGGGATACAGGCTAAATTTGTACCGCTTGAGGAGAATGAGGATCTCAAGGATATACAGGCGGTTATTGATAACATTGATACGGAAATTGATAACTGGATAACCTCTCAGGATTTCGATAAACAGAGGATCGGCTTTCTCACAGAGCACACGAAAGAGGTAGTTGTAACTCCTGAGAAAGATATTATCATTACTTTGGATATCGTGGGAGGGGCTATAATAGCTGGTAAGGATTTTGTGTTATATGTTCGGGAAAGTATGCCGTTCTGTCGGAGCCCAGTATATCCTGCAGGATATGGTGAATCGCCGTGGACTTGCCGGAGATTTTCTGATTGAGTCTGCAGCGACAACTACGGAGGAGATCGGAAATCCGATCTATCCGCCGATGGAGCGGGCGCTTCGCAAAAAGGGCATTCTGATCGGCGATCACAGAGCACGCCAGCTTCGAAAGGCGGACTATAACCGATATGATTTGCTGATCGGAATGGATGAGGAAAATCTGAGCGATATGAACTGGATCCTCGGCGGTGATCCGGAGAGAAAGCTGCATTACCTGATGGAGTATACAGACAGACCGGAACATAAGATCGAGGATCCCTGGTATACCCGCCGGTTTGATGCCTGCGCGGATGAGATCATCGAGGGCTGCGAGGGACTGCTCGCGCACTTTGAATCAAAACGGCACTGACAGATCGTCTTGAATGCAGCTTGATGAATGAATCTGAAAAAGGAGATAAGCAGGTGGAAGAGGGCAATTCTGATAAGATATATATCGGCTGCCATTTATCCATATCGAACGGATATGAGGCCATGGGCAGGGAATGTCTTTCGATGGGCGGCAATACATTCGCATTTTTCACACGCAATCCGCGGGGCGGTCAGGTGAAAAAAACGGAACCGGCCGATATGGCTGCGCTTGAGGGGTTTCTGAAAGCGCATGGGTTCGGGAAGCTTGTAGCGCACGCACCATATACCATGAATCTGTGCTCAGATAAAGAGCGGGCACGCGAATATGCGGAGGAGTGCTTTCGAGATGATCTGGCGAAAATGGAGCAGCTTCCGGGCAATTTCTTCAATTTCCATCCGGGAAACTCGCTGAAGCAGGAGCAGGAGAGCTGCATGGATCGCATTGCGCAGGTTATGAATCGCTATATCCGTCCGGGGCAGAGTACGGTTGTGCTGCTGGAGACGATGGCAGGGAAGGGAACGGAGCTCGGCAGAACATTTGAACAGCTGCGTGAGATTCTGGACCGGATCGATGAGGACAAGCGGGAGAAGGTCGGGGTCTGCTTTGATACCTGTCATGTATGGGATGCAGGGTATGACATCGCTGGGGATCTGGACGGCGTGCTTTCGAAATTTGACCGGGTGGTAGGTCTCCGGAATCTGCGGGCAGTGCATCTGAACGATTCCAAAAATCCGTGTGGTTCTCACAAAGACCGGCATGAGAAGCTGGGGCAGGGCTGCATCGGATTAGAAGCACTTCGGCGTGTCGTGTGTCACCCGGCGTTGTCAGGGAGACCGTTCATACTGGAAACACCGAATGAACGGGACGGATACATCCGGGAAATCAGAATGGTGAAAGAGTGGCAGTCTGCATGAGACAAATCGTGGAAAGAAAGGATGAGAGATGCTTCAATGCCTCCTTTGCGCTGGAGACGGAAGCTCTGATGGCGAAGGGACAAAATGGGGTGGCAGTTTTGTATGTCATTCTAAGTCTTTCCTGTGGCATACTGGCGGTGTCGGCAGCTGAGCATATTGTGTAAGAAAGGCATGCGGGAAACGCTGCATCGTGTAGAATGGATATGATTGTGAAGCATAGTCAAGGGCTGAGGAGGCAGCAAGTTTACGACATGAAAACCTTTACACTGGATGGAACATGGAGCATGCTGGCACCGGATGGAAACAAGACCGAGGGGAAAATTCCCGGATCTGTCTACAGTTTCCTTCTGGATGCAGGCAAGATGGAGGATCCTTACTACAGGGATCATGAATTCAAGGCACTGGAGCTTGTGAAGAGTGATTACACCTTCACAAAGACGTTTGACGCAGATCCGGCGCTTCTGAGTCGGGCTCATCAGGTGCTTCGCTTTGACGGCGTCGATACCATCTCGGACATCTACCTGAACGGGATGTGGATCGGGTCAACGATGGATATGCACACAGCTTACGAGTTCGATGTGAGAGGTCTGCTCCTAGAGAGCGGAAATGAGCTGAAGGTATGTATCAAGTCTCCGACGAGGTGGATTGCACAGAGGGACAAGGAACATCACCTTGGCGGCTCGATCGAAGCAATGAAGGGTTTCTCGTATCTCCGGAAGGCTCACTGCATGTTTGGCTGGGACTGGGGCCCGAGACTGCCTGATGAAGGTATCTGGAAGGATGTCACCCTCCTTGGCTGGAATGATGAGAGAATCACGGATGTGCGCATTCACCAGAATCATCTGCTGGAGGATGGCAGTGCGGCGATGGGCGCTTCGGAGCATGCTGCGCAGGCAAAGGCGGGCAGGGTGCGTGTGCAGCTGACGGTGAAAGCAGAGACATCAGCATCCAGTACTGATGGTGCGGACAGCTGCGCAGCTGCATCACACAGTGTTGGTGCCGCGAGGAGCAGCAAAGCTGTATCACACGGTATTGATAGCGCTGGAAGTGGTGAAGCCGCAGGGCAGACCGGCAGCAATCAGATATGCGGCAGGGACGACGCTAAATCGATCAGAATCGAACTGACAGCCCCGGACGGACAAGTCTTCTGCCTGAAAAACGGTGAGCCGTTCGAGGTAGAGCGTCCACAGCTCTGGTGGCCGAACGGGCTTGGAGACCAGCCCCTTTACACAGTGACGGTCAGCCTTCTTGGAAGAGAGGGAGAAGTTATTGAGCGGCAGACCAGGAGAATCGGCCTCCGCACGATGACGATGAGAAGGAAGAAAGATCAGTGGGGTGAGACATTTGCCACAGAGGCAAACGGTCAGACATTCTTCGCCATGGGGGCAGATTATATCCCGGAGGATAACATTCTTTCGAGGAGATCGCCAGAGCGGACGAAGCGCATGCTCGGCTACTGCAGAGAGTCTCACTTCAACGCGATCCGGGTCTGGGGCGGCGGTTTCTACCCGGATGACTGGTTCTTCGACGACTGTGACGAATACGGTCTGGTTGTGTGGGAAGATCTGATGTTCGCCTGCGCATTCTATCCGTCCGATGAGGCATTCTATGACGAGATCCGGGAGGAAATCCGTCAGAATGTCAGGCGGATCCGTCATCATGCGAGCCTGGGACTCTGGTGCTGCAACAACGAGATGGAAGGATTCACCTTTGACGGCGGCTACGAGTGCAATGCCATCACGAAGGCAGATTACCTGATCCAGAATGAATATGTGATTCCGCAGATTCTGAAAGAGGAAGACCCGGACACCTTCTGGTGGCCGTCCTCTCCGTCATCAGGCGGAAAGCTGGACAATCCGAGCGATCCCAGCCGCGGAGACGTCCATTACTGGAATGTCTGGCACGGCGGCGTTCCGTTTACGGAATACCGGAAGTTCCGGTTCCGCTATCTGTCAGAGTTTGGATTTCAGTCTTTCCCGTGCCTGACAACGGTGAAAAGCTTTACGGAGCCTCAGGATCGCAATATCTTCTCCTATGTGATGGAGATGCACCAGCGGAATGCCGGAGCAAACGGGAAGATTATGATGTACCTGTCACAGAATTACCGCTATCCGGAGACATTTGAAAACCTGCTCTATGCATCACAGCTGCTCCAGGCCGAGGCGATCAAGTATGGGGTGGAGCATTTCAGGCGGAACAGGAACGATGACAGATGCATGGGTGCCATTTACTGGCAGCTGAATGACATCTGGCCGGTCGCGTCCTGGGCATCTCTGGATTACTATTACCGCTGGAAGGCACTGCAGTACTATGCAAAGCGTTTCTTCGCGCCGGTGATGCTGAGCTGCGAGGAAAACAGCATGGCATCCCAGGGACTGACCTGCATCAGTGAACCGGAAACGCATACCTATTCAGCGCGGCTTTGCCTGACCAATGAAACCTGGGATGTTCAGAAGAGGACGGTTGTATGGGAACTGCGGGATGGGTCGAGCTGCATTCTCAGAAGCGGACGTATCGAGGCGGAAGTGAAACCATTCTCAAGCGAGTGGTTCGACACCATCGATGTTTCAGATGCTGACGTCCGTTCCGCACATCTGCACTATGCACTGCTGAAAGCAGAGGGGAAGGTGCAAGAGGCGGAGAATTTGGCAGATACGGCTGAAGACGACACTTCACAGGGAAGCGTTCTGTTTGTTCCGGCAAAGCACTACAGGTTCGCTGATCCGCACCTGGAATTGACCGTCAGCAGGGAAAATCGTACGGTTACGGTGTCAGCTGAAGCGTACGCAAAGTCGGTGGAGATTTACAGTGCAGGCGGTTATGTACGGCTGGATGACAACTTCTTCGACATGGAGAAGGGAAGCCGCACCCTTCGAATTCTCGAGGGCGATATGGATGACTTGAAGGTGAGAAGCGTATTCGATATCTGATGAGTCATAAAGAGGACGACTCTGCATGGCATCTGGAATGCTGTGGAGTCGTCCTCTTTTTTTATTTTTTATGTGTGTCTGTGGAGCTGGATTCGGCCTGTTCGGATTCGTCGAAGATCCGTTCACTGACATAGTCGACGTGGCGGCGCATGGCGATGGATGCCAGCTCATAGTCTTTCTTTTCCAGATACATCAGGATCAGTGTATGTTCTGAAAGCGCAGCGTTTGTGTGCTGCCCGAGCGTTCCGGAGAGGATGTTATAGCGGATCATGGTCTGATTGACAGTCGATATCGTTTCCGTCAGAAAATGATTGTTCTGAAGGGCAGCTGTTGTGCTGTGGAAGGCGTGGTCAAGCTCTGCGTACCGGATCAGTGCATTCTGTCTGTCAGGGGCTTCGGCTTGAGGCTCTCCGGGGCTGACAAGCGCCAGGGCTTTCTGTTCTTTTAGGATTCCGTGAAGCCGCGAGAGGATGCGGTTCGTGGTCTCCGGATCGACCGGATCCGATTCGATGGACCGGATCGCGGTGGGCTCCAGAATCTTCCTCATCTGCGTGATATCATGGATATCCTTTGCCGTCAGCTTTGCGACAAATGTATGTCCGGTGCTGTCTCGGACAGCCAGACGTTCGTAGACCAGCTTCTGCAGGGCGTTCCGGATCGGCGTCCGGCTCAGATGCAGGTCTTCGCCGAGCTGAAGCTCTACAAGCGGTGTGCCTGGAGCGTAGTCGCCGGCATAGATCCGGCTCTTTATGAGTTTATATGCGCGATCGTGACGCTTTTGTTCTGAAAAAGGCTCTGCCATAGCTTCATCCTCCGCTGTATGCCTCCAGGTGGCAGCGCGGTGGGCGCTGCGAAGCAACGAAACCGCGCGTAATCATATATAAGTGGCAAAAGATACTTTATATTATAGTATACCATTATTCAGGCAAAATATGTCCGATCATCCAGGAGGGTGATTTCCCAAATACTTAATGTATACAATAAATATTGAAAATAAATACTGAATCAACAAAAAAGCTATAAATAAAACGTTTTATTTCAAATCGTGTTGACATTACTCTCAAAAAAGTATACATTATCCAATGTAAAGAAGATTTCTAACCAAGTACAAGTGAAGCAGAACAGAAAATTGAATACAAATTCAAGGTAGATGCCAAAGAGGACAGCTGCAAACCGCAGTTGTCCTCTTTGTTTTTACGAAACGGATGTCTTTGGCGGAGAGGAGGGCTGTGATGGTCGATGAGGAAATCCTGACATTGACAAAAAAGCTGGTATCCATCCGGAGTGTGAATGGAACGGAGGGGGAGAGGGAGATCGGGCTGTTTCTGGAAGCGTATCTCCGGTCATTTCCGTACTTTCAACAACACCCCGATAATGTGATCGCTCCGAAGCTCAAGGAGGATCCGCTTGGCCGGAGAAATGTGCTGGCGCTGCTGATCGGTGAGAAGGATGACAATCCAAGGACAGTGATTCTGCATGGCCATATGGATACGGTTGGAATGGAAGGGTACAACGCCCTGGAGCCGTACGCAACGGATCCGGACAAACTGGAAGAGAGCCTCCGCCATACAAAGCTTCCGGAGGCAGCGGCGGCGGATCTTGAAAGTGGAAACTTTCTGTTTGGACGTGGCAGCTGCGACATGAAGAGCGGCGATGCAGTCTGGCTGATTCTGCTCAAGCGGTTTTCGGAGCATCCGGAATTATTCAGCGGAAACACCATTCTTTCGCTCAATCCAGTAGAAGAGAATATGCATACCGGCATGATTGAGGCGCTGCCTGCTTTTCTGAAGTGGAAAGAGCAGTATCACCTGAAACTGGTTGCTGCACTCAACAACGACTTTACATCGCCGCTTTATCCGGGCGACTTGAAAAAGACCATCTACACTGGAATCGGAGGAAAGCTGCTGCCCTGTTTTTATATTCAGGGAAAGGAAACGCATGTCGGACAGTGCTTTGAGGGGTTTGATGCATCCTGGCTGGCTGCGGAGCTCGTCCGGAGAATACAACTGTCGATGGACTTTGAGGATACCTGTGGCGGAGAAACAGCTTGCCCGCCGTCCGTATTGAAGCTGAAGGATCTGAAGACCTGGTACAACGTGCAGACCGCAAAAGAGGCGCTGGTCTATTTCAACTATTTTGTTCATGACGCTCCGGTGAATGTGATTACAGAAAAACTGCTTGCGGCGGCAAAGGATGCGTTCCGGTCGGTGCTTTCTTCACTGAACAGGGAGTATCGCAGATTCACGGAGAAGAATCACGAAATGTTTCAGGAGAAACAGTATGACGTGACAGTGCTTTCCTATGACGAGCTTGTCCGGATCTGCAGACAGAACGTATCAGACGGGGACTCACTGGACCAGACAGTCCATGGGATCATTGCCGGACAGAAACAGAAGGGAATCGATCTCAGGGAAACACCGGTGGAAGCTGTCCGGTACCTTCTTGCAAAGGTGAATCTGACGCAGCCAGTCATTGTTCTGTATTATGCACCGCCTTACTGCCCGCATTCTACCCTGAAGGAAGACAACGAGGCTGTGATGAGGTGCATCCAGGAGGCGGCAGCGGAAACAGAAGAAGAGACGGGGGATTCTTTCAGGTTCAAACGGTTTTATCCGAGCCTTTCCGACAGCAGCTATTTGAAAATTGACGATGACCAGACTTCTGTTGACTGCCTGAAGCGCAACTTCCCCGGGCTGGAGGAGCTGTATCCGCTCCCGATCGATCTGATCCAGAAGCTGAACGTGCCTGCGGTCAACATCGGATGTTATGGAGCCGATGCGCATAAGTGGACAGAACGTGTCAACATCCCGTATACATTCGGTACGCTTCCAAAGCTGGAAGAACGAATGATACAGAAACTTCTCGATCAAGGGCAGGAGATGGGCAGATGAGACCCCACAGCAGACAGAAAATATCCCAGGACTCCATGATCAGGCAGAGGGAGGCGGACAGATGAAAAAGCTGGTATTGTCAGGAAAACGAATCATCACCGGGCAGGGATCCCTGGACGTACTGTCAGAGATGAACTGCCGGCGCGCGTGCATCGTGACAGGAGGTCAGTCGATGATCCGGACACATGTCATCGAGCGGGCAGAGAAACTCCTTGAAAAGTCCGGCGCTGAGACGATGTTGATCAGCGGCATTCATAAAAACCCGGATTTCGATGAAGTGGCTGCCGGTGTCCGGAAGCTGCAGACATTTCACCCGGACATGGTGATTGCCATCGGGGGCGGATCCGCGATGGATGCGGCCAAAGGCATGGTCCTTTTTTACGAGTTCCCGGAGCTGACACGGGAGAATGTACTTGAGAAAAATCGCGCGGGTGCGATCCCGGCTTCCCGTTCAGTCGGGCTTGTCTGTGTTCCGTCAACCTCCGGAACAGGATCGGAGGTAACCCGCGGGACGGTTCTGACGGACAGAAAGCAGAAACTGAAGGTACCGATCATGACGGACTGCCTGAGACCGGACATTGCGATTCTGGACCCGGAGCTCCCGATGACAATGCCTGCCCATATCGCGGCGGAAACAGGGATGGACGCGTTGACTCATGCGATGGAATCCTTCATCAACCATAACATGGATGACATTGATGCAGGACTTGCGCGGGAGGCCATCAGAGGGCTGATGAAGTGGCTGCCGGAGTCGGTTCACGACGGAACCCTCAAAGCCCGGGAGAAGGTGCACAACTATCAGGCAATGGCGGGCATTAGCTTCGCCAATGTAGGGCTGGGAATGGTGCATGGGATTGCACACAGCTTTGGCGCCTGCTTTGATATGGCACACGGACTGACCAATGCGATTATTCTTCCGGTTGCGATGGCATATAACAGGCAGGATGCATTCGCTGCCACGCAGCTGGATGAGCTGTCTGACGACTGCCGTGTGGAAGACATTGTCGAAGCGGTCGATGTGCTCCGGGAGAAACTTGGGATTCCGGCCAGCTTCCGGGAGGCAGGTATTACAGAAAAGGATTACAAGAACAATCGAAAGCTCCTTTTGGAACATGCCATGCTCGGAGCAACGATGGTCAACCCGGTGAAGATGACAAAAGAGAGTATGGAGAAGATGCTTGATCGGGTCTACTACGGGGCGGATGACAGCCGGATCGCCTGCGGATGACAAAGAACCGCAGCGTCTGCACAGCCGCTGCAGACTTTTGGGGAAACTATGAGAGACAGCCTGTGACAAGAAACTTGAAACAGTCAGATGGATAGAAGTAGGGTACGGAGGAGATCATATGGAATCAATGTATGAGAGATGTCAGAAGGTGATGTCAGGTGTGTCATCAAGGGCGACTACACTTGGCGTGACCGATTCGGACGGCTGCTGGCTGATGACGGAAGATGGAAGAAAAATTCTGGATTTTGCAAGTGGTGTTGCGGTCAATAACCTTGGCGCAAAAAATCCGGAGGTCTGCGATGCGATCCGCTCCGAGCTGGATCACATGATCCACGTCGGACACAACGTCGTCTACTACGAATCCTATGTGCGGCTTGCGGAGAAGCTGGTGGAACAAACCGGCGGGGATACGAAGGTCTACTTCTCAAACTCCGGCGCGGAGGCAAACGAGGGTGCGCTGAAGCTGGCAAAATATGTGACAAAACGGCCGGGAATCATTGCTTTCAGAAATTCATTTCATGGAAGAACGCTGGCGACGGTTTCCATTACCGGATCAAGCAGCGCTTATCGGAAGTATTATGAACCGCTTGTTCCTTCGATCTACTGGGCAGATTACTGTGATCTCTACCATCATCCGGAATCCGGGCAGATTGTGGACGGAAAACCTGGCTATCTGAGACAGTTTGATGAGATTTTTGAGAAGCTGATTGCGCCGGACATGGTGGCCGCGATCATCGTTGAGCCGGTCCAGGGAGAAGGCGGATATATCGTTCCGGAGAAAGCGTTTCTCCAGGGCCTTCGCGAAATCTGCGACCGGTACGGCATTATGCTGATCTTTGATGAGATCCAGACAGGAATCGGCAGGACAGGCGCCCTGTATGCGTACCAGCGTTTTGGCGTGAAGCCGGACATCCTTACCTCTGCAAAGGCACTTGGCGGCGGTGTTCCGCTCTCGGCCGTCATCGCGAGAAAAGAGATCATGGATGCATGGCCTGCCGGAGCACATGGCGGGACATTCGGCGGAAATCCGCTTGCCTGTGCAGCCGGTCTGAAGACACTTGAGATCATCGAGAGAGATCATCTTTCGGAACATGCGCGGAGAATGGGAGAGTATTTCCTGGGACGGTTGAAGAACCTTCAGAGGAAATATCGGCAGATCGGAGATGTACGGGGGCTGGGACTGATGGATGCCATCGAACTGGTCTCGCTGGACGGAAAGCCAGATGCCGAATTGTGTCAGAGAGTCCGGAAGAAGGCACTGGAGAGAAATCTCCTGCTCCTTTCCTGCGGCAGCGATCACAATGTGATTCGTTTTATTGCACCCTTGATCGTGACGGAGAAGGAACTGGATCTGTGCGTATCTGTTCTGGATGAAATTCTGGGAGAGGAGGTCCGCCATGGCTGAAAGCGATGTCCGCTATGTGATAACCATCACCAGACAGTTTGGGTCTTTGGGACGGCCGATTGCAAAAAAACTCGCAGAGCGGCTCGGAATCGACTATTTCGACCGCGAACTGGTGGACCAGGCAGCGAGAGCACTGAACATGAAGGCCTCCGTGATCGGAGAGCTGGAGGAATCAGCGCGGCCGAAGTTCTTCTCGATGAAATATCCGCTTGGGACCGGCACGACTGAGATGCAGAATCAGATTTTTGAGACGCAGCGGATGCTGATCATGAAAATCGCTTCGAGAGAGTCGTGCATTATCGTGGGGCGTTGCGCGGACTATATTCTCAGAGAGTATTCCAATGCGATCCACATCTATATCTATGCGCCGGACGAGATCCGCAAAGAGGTATGTATCCACGATTTCCATTATTCGCCGGAAGGTGCGCAGCAGATGATGGAGGAAGTGGACAGAGCCAGGGAGCATTATCACAAGCAGTTTGCCGGCTATCTGCCGGATGATCCAAGGCATAAACACCTCTGTGTGGACTCCAGTGTTCTGGGAGTGGATGGGACGGTCGATCTGCTGGAGCATTACGTCAGAGAATTCCTCAGTCACCGTCTGGATCACAATCTGGTGAAGGATGGAGAGGCGGACGGATGAACATATTGATCAGCGACTACAAAGAAACACTCAAGCGGGACCTTGGGTATGAGATTGAACTTCTGCAAAAGGAACTGCCGGGCTGTCAGGTTAATACGTATGTCTACCGGGATGACAGCCGCGATGAATTCCTGAAAATACTGTCGGAGACGGACGGACTTCTGACGGCGTTCATTCATCTTGGACCGGATGCGTTGAATGCGGCAGCGGGCAGGTTGAAATGTGTTTCGTTCAATTCTACCGGCTATAATTTCATCGATCTGGAACAGGCCAGCGCACATAACGTGCTTGTCTGTCACATCAAGGAGTACTGCACACAGGAAGTCGCGGAACATACGATGGCACTGCTGCTTGCCCTGGCCAGAGATCTGAAGCACTATGACCGTGATACGGATGGACGGAATCTCTGGAGCTACACGACGGCATCGGACCTGATCCGCCTGGAAGGAAGTACGCTTTCGATCTTCGGTTTCGGCAAGATCGGGCACGCTGTAGCAAAACGGGCTCAGGCCTTTGGCATGAGGATTCTTGTGGTAGATCCGTACCTCCCTGCAGAGGCAGCAGAGAAAGCCGGCGTGACGATGACCGATAAGGAGACTGCGCTCAGGGAGGCGGACTTTGTCAGCAACCATATGGCACAGACAAAGGAGAACCATTTATACTTTGATGAAGCCGCGTTCCGCGCCATGGAGCGTCACCCTGCTTTCATCAATGTGTCCAGAGGCGAGGCAGTAGACGAGGCTGCGCTTGCAAAGGCGCTTGACGAGAAATGGATCCGCTCGGCGGGACTTGATGTGCTGGTGTCAGAAAGCCCCGACCTTGTTCACCATCCGCTGAATCACAGGGAGAATGTCATTCTGACCCCTCATGCCGCCTTCTATTCCAAAACCTCCATCCGGGAACTTCAGCGGCTGTCTGTGATGAATCTGGTGTATTGTCTGCGCGGCGAGAAGGAGAAGGCTTTTCGCTGTATCAATTAAGAATGTATACAAAAAAATCAATAAAAATAACGAAGCTGATAATAAAATCAAAATAATTCAGTTTATACACATACATAGTTGACTGCATTTTAAAGAAGTGATAAAAATTGTATACATAAAGAAGCCAAAGGGGGCTGCAGAATTCACTGCGGCTCCTTTTCTTGTCTGATGGCCGGATGCGCTGTCATACAGACGATCGAATGGATTCATAAGAAGTCATACAGGAAGGAGACAGGATGGCAACACTTCAGATGTACATGGACAGAAGCCGAATTAACAACCAGTATGAGGATCCTTCCTGGAAGGAGGTCTGGGGAGACGGATTCGGGGTGGATAACTCTGTAGGAAAGATCAGAAAGATTCTGGTTCACTGTCCGGGAGAGGAAATTCTACAGCTGTCTGAAGGACAGTATGAGGAGGAGGCCGGTGCCAGAATCCTGAAAGACAGCAGGGGAAGGATTCGAAATTATCTGAAGGGACATGACCTTCCGAATCTTCAAAAGCTGCAGGAGCAGCATAACAGGATGACAGATCTCCTGAGACAGGAGGACATCGAGGTTCTGAGCTTTGATGATCCGACCCATTACTGGACGAACCTCGTCTTTACGAGAGATATCGCCCTGATGACACCAAGGGGAGCTGTCATCTGCAGGCCGGCGATGTATTTTCACGCTGGGGAACCGAAGATGACGCAGGCATGGATGACAAGTCATGGGATTCCGATCGTCGGCGTGATTCAGGGAACCGGAACGATGGAAGGCGGATCCTTCTCCATGCTGGACCGGCATACAGCAATCATTGGCCGGTCGGTGCGGATCAACGATGAAGGAATCGGGCAGCTCCGTCAGCTGCTGGGTTATCAGGGAATCGAACTGATTGTTCTCGATCTCCCCGCAAGCTACATTCACCTGGATGAGGCCTTCCTTCCGGTTGATAAAGACAAGATCCTGGCAAGCACATTCATTCTTCCTTTCTGGTTCCTGCACCGGCTTCAGGAGAAAGGATACCAGATCATTGAATGCGACAGAGACGATCCGATGCTTTCCAACAACTGCATCGCCCTGAGCCCCGGAAAGGTATTATTTTCTGACAAGGCCCCGAGAACCAGAGCCAATCTGGAAAAGGCAGGGGTGGAAACAATCACGGTTGATCTTTCAGAGATCAACCGGCTTGGCGGAGGCATTCACTGCTCCACACTCCCGATTTTGAGAGACTCCATATGACGGCAGAACAAAGGCGTTCTTCTTGAATTTTAAGGAAGGACGCCTTTGCGCGTACAGGAAAAAGGAGAATGGCGAATGGACAAACCGGTAATTTCGATCAGAGGTCTTCGAAAATCATATGGGACGGTTTCGGTTCTGAAGGGGATCGATCTGGAGATCAGGAAGGGAGAGGTTGTTGTCATCATCGGTCCGTCCGGATCCGGGAAGAGCACCATCCTGCGGTGTATGAATGCGATGGAGGATATGACGGACGGCGACATATTCTATGAAGGACAGAGTCTCCGGGAAATGAAAAAATATGCAGACCTGAGAATGCATGTCGGGATGGTATTTCAGCATTTCAATCTTTTTCCCCATATGACAGTGCTGGAAAACATCATGTACGCTCCTGTGAAGGTCAGGAAGGAACCGAAGGCGGAGGTATATGAACGATCCATACAGCTGCTTAGAAAAGTCGGACTGGAGGAAAAGAAAGATGTATACCCTGCTATGTTATCAGGAGGTCAGCAGCAGCGAATCGCGATTGCCAGAGCGCTTTGCATGAAGCCGGATGTGATGCTGTTCGACGAACCGACATCCGCCCTGGACCCGGAGATGGTCGGGGAAGTGCTGGAGGTCATGAAGAATCTTGCCCAGTCCGGAATGACCATGGTGATTGTCACGCATGAGATGCGGTTTGCAGCGGAGGTCGCAGATCGTGTCATCTTTATTGACGAAGGTGTGATTCTGGCTGAGGGGACACCGGATCAGATTCTGATTCATCCTGAGAATCCGAGAATCAGGACATTCCTGAAGAACAAGCTGTAGGAGGTGCAGTATGAGTAGTCTGATTCAGGTCTTAGCCAAGTACAGGTCGCTTCTTCTGAACGGGACGGAGATCACCCTTATCATCTCTGTCATCACGATTGTCTTCGGAATGATATTCGGCAGTCTGATGGCCCTGATGAAGATGTGCAGGATTCCGCCGCTGAGGTGGTTTGCGGATGTCTATGTTGCATTTATCCGCGGCACCCCGGTGCTGGTGCAGATATTCCTGATATTCTATGGACTTCCGATCATGGGGATCCACATACCGGCCATCGTTGTCGGCGGGAATGACATATCCCGGATTGTATCCGGCTCCATCGCACTGGTCATCAATTCCACAGCCTATATCTGCGAGATTGTCCGGGCGGGAATTCAGTCAATCGACAGGGGACAGCGGGAAGCTGCACAGGCGCTCGGAATGTCAGATACCAGAGTGCTGTGGGCCATCATCCTGCCGCAGGCGATGCGGAATATTATCCCGGCGCTTGGCAACGAATTTATCACCGTTATCAAGACATCCTCTCAGGTTTCAGTGATCGGTATCGCGGAGCTGATGTATACTGCGAACACGATTCGCGGGATCAGCTTCAAGCCGATTGAGCCGCTGGTGATCGTAGCACTGATTTATTTTCTGATTACTTTCGTTGTCTCACTGATTCTAAGCGCAGTGGAAAGGAGGATGAGACGCTCGGTGAGATAGTGTTTCGTGCCGGTTGTATATGGATGCCGGTGGATATGGTACCAGGAGAACCAGACAGAACAAAAGAAGGAGGAGTACGTTATGAAAATGAGAAAAGCTTTGGCAGCTGTTTGCGCAATGGCCCTGATGACGACTGGGATTGCCGGCTTCGGAGTGACGTCTGCCTATGCGGATGATTCAGCATCGACGGAAAGTTCGACGGAGACGGAAGCGGCCGGTACGCTGATGAGTTCCATCAAGGCGGCTGGAAAACTGGTTGTCGGTACAGCATCCGGATACCCTCCATACGAGTTCATCGACACCAGCAGCTCCGACAACAAGATTGTCGGAATCGACATGGAGCTGGCACAGTGCATCGCCGATGAGCTTGGGGTCAGGCTGGAAATTCAGGACATGGACTTCTCCGGTCTTCTGGCTTCGATTCCGGCGGGCAAGATCGATCTTGCGATTGCAGGAATTTCGCCGACTGATGAAAGAAAAGAGACGATGGATTTCTCTGAAAACTATCTCGAAGCAGACCAGAAGATGCTGATACTGAAGGATAACGCGGACAAGTACAAGACGATTGATGACTTCAAGGGACAGCCGCTGGCGGTCGAAAAGTCCACGACACAGGAAGCGCTTCTTCAGAAGCTTTTCCCGGACAATCAGATCGTCTCTCTTGAGAAGGTTCCGGACTGCATCATGGAACTGAAACAGGGGAATGTCGCAGGTGTCTGCGTGGAAGGCATCGTCGGGGAACAGTACCTGCTTGCAGACAGTGCGCTTGCATTCTCAGATGCTGATACAGGGGCACAGAAGCAGTCGGCAGTCGTCCTCGCAAAGGGCAACGAAGACCTGATCAAGGTTATTGATAAAGTCATCGATGAACATAAGAAGAACGGCGACTTTGACAAGTGGGTGGAAGAGTACAGCAAGCTTGCATCTGATAATGCGGCAAGCTGATTTGTGCCAGTAATAATAGAAAGAGGCCAGGGAGATAGGATACCCTGGCCTCTTTGCTTGTCTGAAAAGCTGTGCCGGAACTGTTCTGTCGGGCAGCACGCTGAACCGGCAGTTATCCCGCACGTCCCGGGAGATGCGTTCAGCTTACATAGCAGGCGGTTTTGCGCAGGTTCCGCCGTCATAATATGACACAGGCAGAACGATATCCTGAGGGTCTGCAGAAGGTCGTTCAATTCGCCGCATGAGTGTCTTGACGGCATTCTCAGCGATGCTGAATCCTTTTGCATGGGCAATGCTGGACAATCTTTGCAGAAAACGGATATCGCTCCCGATGCTGTCAAATCCGCAGATGGAAAGATCCTGGGGAATCCGGAAGCCTGCCTCCAGAAAGGCATGCATACAATCGTACGCCACTTCATCATTGAAGCAGACGAGCGCGGAATAGTTGAGGGGTGTCAGGAGGCGGAGAATCTGCCCTTCGTGAAGCGCCTGACGGCTGACGGTGCTCTCAATGATCCGGACGCTTTTCTGACGCGGGCTGACCAAGTCATTGACGGCGCGCAAAAATCCCATTTGCCTGAGCGGCTGCGAAGTATTATTCTGAGGTCCGGCCAGATACAGATACTTCTGGTGACCCAGCTGCGCCAGTGTCTTTCCGGCCAGATAGCCGCCTCCTTCATCGTCAACCCGGACACAGTCGATATCGTGCTGCTGAATGGCACGGTCAACAATCACAACCGGGATATGGTTTGCCTGAAGGAGCTGAACAGCAGAAGAGTTCCCGTCAGCTGTCCCGACACTATCCTGCGGAAACAGAAGAACGCCTGAGACGGAGTAGGAGACCGCGAGGGCAGCCAGTTCCTTCTCGGTTGTCAGGCTTCTGTTGTTGCACAGGATGATCACGTTGTATCCCCTTGCCTGCAGTTCCAGTTCAATTCTTGCCATTAAATGAGAATAGTGCGGGTTCTCGATATCCTCAATGATGATGGCGACTACGTGTGATTCACTGGACCGAAGGCTTGCTGCAAGCCGGTTCGGAATGTATCCGACTTCATCTGCCGCTTCCCGAATCTTCTGAATCGTAGACTGCGGGAGTCTGGAATCCCCGCGGAGTGCCCGTGAGACCGTATTGACTGAGTAGCCGCAGCGCTGTGCAACTGTGCTGAGCGTCGGCCTTCTGGAAGAACCTGACATGGCGCTCCTCCTATCTGAAAGTTCTGAATTCCTCTATTATTTCTATCAAATATCACAATGATACGCAAGTAGAAATGTGCACAATATCCTAAAATAGGAATAATATCGAAAAGATGATTGACAAATAATTGGAATAACGTTATCCTAAATCCAACACAAGGTTATCGTTAACCCTGACAGCACTGCTGGCAGACAGAGGATGATTAGACGGGAGTTTATCATGGAAGAGAGAAAGCAGGCAAGAATCAGTATTGACCGTGAGGTTGAAGTATCCAGGGTAGATGAGCGGATCTTCAGCTCGTTTATCGAGCATCTGGGAAGGGCGGTATATGAAGGAATCTATCAGCCGGGCAGCAAATTCGCCGATGAGGATGGGCTGAGAACGGATACCATCGACCTGATCAAAGAACTGAAGGTCCCATATGTCCGCTATCCGGGCGGAAACTTTGTCTCCGGGTTCAAGTGGGAGGATTCTGTCGGTCCGGTCAGCCAGAGACCCCACAGGATCGACCCGGCGTGGGGCGTGATTGAGACGAACGAGTTCGGCCTTCATGAGTTCATGAACTGGGCGAAGAAGGCGGATGTGAAGCCGATGTACACGATCAATCTTGGTACACGCGGCGTGTCTGAAGCAAAGGATGTGATTGAGTACTGCAACATCAAGAGCGGAACCTATCTGAGTGACCTCCGCAGAAAAAACGGGGCCGAGGAGCCTTTTGGCATCAAGCTCTGGTGCCTCGGCAATGAGATGGACGGTCCCTGGCAGATGGGGCATAAGACAGCACGCGAGTATGGAAGAATCGCCCATGAGGCGGGCCGTATGCTGAAGTTTATCGATCCGTCGGTGGAGTGCGTCGCCTGCGGGTCCTCGAACTCATCCATGCCGACATTTGCAAGCTGGGAGCGGACGGTGCTCGAGGAAAGCTACGACACAACCGATTACATCAGCCTGCACACATATTACGGAAACCGCGACAACAACACACCGGATTTTCTTGCAAGCAGCGTGGACATGGATCAGTTCATCAGCAGCGTTGTCGCGACCTGCGATTATGTCAAGGCGGTGAAGAGATCGAACAAGAAGATTAATCTGAGCTTTGATGAGTGGAATGTCTGGTACCATTCCAACGAGGCGGATACGAAGCTTGAAAAGTGGGTGCAGCATCCGCATCAGCTCGAGGATATCTACAACTTTGAGGACGCGTTGCTGGTCGGAAGTATGCTGATCACACTTCTGCGGCACGCAGACCGTGTCAAGATCGCCTGCCTGGCGCAGCTGGTGAACGTCATCGCGCCGATCATGACATCTGATACAGGTGCCTGGAAGCAGACCATCTTCTATCCGTACCTGCATGCCAGCACGATGGGACGCGGCACGGTTCTCAATACCGCCGTCAAGGTCGATACATATGAGAGTAAGTATGGAGATGCACCCTTCGTTGATGCGGTTGTGATTGCGGATGAGGGGCAGGAAACGCTCACGCTCTTTGCCGTCAACAAGGATCTGAAGAGCGATTACAGCGTGACGATGGATGTCAGACAGTTTGAGGGCTACCAGGTACAGGAGCATATTCTTCTGACGAATGAGGATCTCAAGGCTGTTAACACGGAAGAGAAGCCGGACAATGTGGCGCCGGTATTCTGCCAGAACAGCAAAGTTGAAGACGGAACACTGAAAAGTGTTCTGCCGGCGAGAAGCTGGAACGTGATCAGGCTGAAAAAGACGGTCTGATCAACATGCAAAGGCCGCTGTCTTCTCTGGGAACCAGAAGAAGGCAGCGGCCTTTTTGAAAGGGGAGAGTCACATGATGTCTGCCAAATATCGTTTCAGCTCCTCATCGGCATCCGCAACAATCTTTTCTTCGTCTGCGCCGGTAAGGTGGCCGTGCTCGACCGTCACCTTGCCGTTCACAACAGTCCAGTCTACAGCGCCTTTCAGGCCGACCGTAGCGAGGACGGACTTCGGGTCGTAGCAGGCCCCGACCAGCTCGAGCCTGTGCGAGTCGATCAGGAAGAAGTCCGCGCACTTCCCGGTTTCGAGGCTGCCGATTTCATGCTCACGGCCCAGAAGGGCAGCGCTTCCGATGGTTGCCATCTTCAGCACCTGATAGCCGTCGGGTGCTGCCTTCGAGGAGTTCAGACGGTGCAGAAGGAAGCAGACACGCATCTCTTCAAGAAGATTGCTTCCATCGTTGCTGGCACTTCCGTCGACACCGAGTCCGACATGGACGCCGGCCTTCAGCATGTCCGGGATGCGGGCAATGCCGGAGGAAAGCTTCATATTCGAGATCGGGCAGTGGCAGACGCCGGTGCCGGTGTCTGCCAGAAGCTGGATCTCCTCATCATTCAGGTGGATGCCGTGCGCAAACCAGACATCCGGTCCGAGCCAGTCGAGGCTCTCCATGTACGCGACAGGTCTCAGCCCGAAGTGTTCGAGTGTGAAACGCTCTTCATCCTTTGTCTCGCAGAGATGCGTGTGGAGCCGGACATGGCAGCTTCTCGCCAGCTTCGCGCTTTCCCGGAGCAGGTCTGATGAGACGGAAAACGGAGAACAAGGTGCCAGTGCAATGCGGTGCATGGATGTGAAGGAATTGTCCTGATATTTTTCCACCAGGCGAACAGAATCCTTCATGATCTCATCAACGCTTTGTACGACGGAATCCGGTGGCAGCCCTCCATCCTTTTTGGAAAGATCCATGGATCCTCTGGAAAAATGCATCCGGGCGCCGAGTATTTCTGCTGCCTGCCATTGTGCCGCCAGCAGGTCACCGCCGTTTTCGGGGAAGACATAGTGATGGTCAAAGATGGTTGTGCAGCCGTTCTTCATCAGTTCGCCGATTCCAACGAGCGAGGAGAGGCGGATGGTGTCTTCGTTCAGATTCTTCCACACCTCGTACAGAGTGGTGAGCCAGTCGAACAGCTCCATGTTCTGAACCTGCGGCAGGTTCCGCGAGAAGATCTGGTAGAGATGATGGTGCGCGTTCACCAGCCCCGGATAGCAAAGCATGCCTGTTCCATCGATCACCGTGTCATATTCCGCTTCGGCTGCGTCGCCTTTTGGCATATGGCCGGAAGAGTCGCCTGATCTGCAGCAACTGCCGGAACGAACCGCCGGCGAGTCCTCATGCGGACGAATCGCGCAGATCCTTCCGTCCTCACAGACCAGATCGACATGGTTGTAGACATGATCGTCGTTGTCACAGGAAACAAGCGTATCAATATTCTTTACAAGAAGTCTGCTCATCACAACACTTCCTTTCCAGATTGTAGATCCAGGTCGATTATGAGCCAGTTTTCTCAAACTGGGAGCTGTCTGCCATACTTGAGCAGACAAGCCTGATTCATCAGCCTCATCGTAGCACACATTGCAAATGATTGGAAGACTGTCAGACAAAAATTCAGGATTTCGGGAATGGAACCGGAATGTAATATCTGGTATATTCAGGCTATATCTAAGGTCGGGATAGCAGCCTGAGACGGGAGGGGCATTCATGGATAAAGACCAGAAGACGGACGGGCAGACAATTGGGACAGATGGCCTGAAGGAGAATCCGGGAGTGAAGGGAGCAGCCTCCGATGCGGAAAAAAAGGCGCAGAAGCAGGAGAAACACTTCCGGGACAGGATTCCCAATAATCACAGATACAGCGTGATCTCATTCTATGTGGTTTTTACGGTTGTTGTGATCTTCATCCTGATCCGGATCGGGGACAATCTGGACAAGATCGCTCTGGCACTGGGTGCCGGCCTGCACTGGCTTCGAGTCATCTTCGTGCCACTGGCGCTGGGTTTTGCGCTGGCGTACCTGTTTGCGCCAGTCATACATTTTTTCAGAAGACGGCTTGAGAAGCTTCCTTATTATAGGAAGCGGGATAAGAGCGGGCTGGGGGCGGCTGTTGCCATTACGTTTGTGATTGTAGCGGCAGCGCTGGCACTGGGGCTGACATTTCTGATTTCCGCATTCACCCATGAACTGACAGTTGTCAGTTTTGACAGTGTTACGAATTTCATTACTGGAATCTCGAAGTCATTCAACGAGGTATACATTCAGCTGAAAAAGTGGTCCGAGCAGATGAACATCTCCTCGGATGCGCTCGCGACGGTCACAGACACGATTACGTCGTGGGCAGGAAATCTCGCCTCTCAGGCAGGAAGGGCGGTCAGCGATGCTTTGTCTCATCTGACTGGCTATCTTGCAAATGGAGCCTTCGCGGTTATTTTTGCGGTGTATTTTTCACTTGACGCCGATGGATTGAAACGGTACTGGAAACGATTCTTCCGGTCTGTTTTTCCGGAAAAAGCGACAAATGTGATGCGGACAGCAGTGCGCGATGCCGACAGAGTTTTCTCCGGATATATTCGCGGGCAGCTGCTCGATGCGCTGTTTATGATGGTGGTTGTGAGCATCGCCCTCCTGCTTCTGAATGTGAAGTTTGCCGTCATCATCGGTGTGCTGACAGGGATCGGAAATCTGGTTCCGTATGTGGGTCCGTTTGTGGCGTATGGATGCACAGGCTTTGTTGGAATTATGAGTCAGGACTGGAAAAAACTGATCGTCAGCATCATCATTGTGTTTGTCATCCAGACAATCGATGGAAACATTGTGAATCCGAAGCTTCTGAGTCACGCGGTGAAGGTTCACCCGATGCTGGTGATCATTGCCCTGCTTCTGGGGAGCAAAATCGGGGGACTTGCCGGGATGATTCTGGCTGTCCCGGTGGCAGCGCTTCTGAAGCTATGGCTGGACCGATGGATCGGCATCATGGAAGCGGGAAAACTGAGGCAGAAGGGATAAGGAGAGAGTCAGAACGGACTGCGGGCTGGAGATGCAGGGATTGCGGACCGAATGTGGAATATGAGCGGGAAAATCCGGCCTGGCGGGTGGTTGAAAGTGCGTAGGCTGGTTGAGAATACAGACAGAATCGGGTACAATAGACTCAGATTAAGATATGGAAAGGAAGCAGTTTCAAGATGTCAGAAAAGAAGCGTAAGGTAATTCTGACCGGTGACCGGCCGACAGGCCGTCTTCATATCGGCCATTATGTCGGATCCCTGAGAGAACGTGTGGTGCTTCAGAACAGCGGTGCGTTTGATGATGTTCTCATCATGATTGCAGACGCGCAGGCGCTGACCGACAACTGGGACAATCCGGAGAAGGTCAGGAGCAATATCATGAATGTCACGCTTGACTACCTGTCAGCAGGGATTGATCCGGAAAAGGCGCACATTCTCATTCAGTCTCAGATCCCGGAGCTGCCGGAGCTCACCCAGTACTACATGAACCTGGTCACGGTCCAGAGACTGCAGCGCAACCCGACAGTCAAGGCAGAGATCAAACTGAGAGGCTTCTCCGAGCATGAGGAGAGTCAGGGAACGCCGGTCGGCTTTTTCTGTTACCCGATCTCACAGGCGGCGGACATCACAGCCTTCCGCGCAACGGTTGTCCCGGCAGGGGAAGACCAGGAGCCGATGGTCGAGCAGACGAGAGAAATTGTCAGAAAGTTCAACTCCATCTATGGAGAGACACTGGTGGAGCCGGAGATCCTTCTTCCGAAGAGCGCTGCATCTCGCAGGCTCCCGGGGACAGACGGCAAGGCGAAGATGAGCAAGTCTCTCGGAAACTGCATCTATCTTTCAGATGATGAGAAGACGGTAAAGACCAAGGTCATGAGCATGTTCACAGACCCGGGGCATCTGAAGGTTTCTGACCCGGGAAAGACAGAAGGCAACCCGGTGTTCATTTACCTGGAGGCATTTGCGGCAGAGGATGCGCCGAACGCAAAGCAGCTGTTTGAGGAGTATGCGCCGGATTATCAGAACCTCAGCGAGATGGAGGAGCATTACAGAAGAGGCGGACTCGGGGACGTGAAAGTGAAGAAGTTCCTGAACAATGTATTGGAGGAAACGCTGCGTCCGATCCGGGCACGCCGCGCCGAGTACGAGAAAGATCTCCAGTCGGTCATTGAGATTCTGAAGGACGGTACCAAGTACGCAGAGAACATCGCCGCTCAGACACTGAGCGATGTCAAAAAATCCATGCAAATCAATTACTTCAGTGCATAAGTCCAGTCGCTGTGCGGACTCGCACGACGCGCTTGCGCGTCAGGGGGAGTCCGCACAAGCGACGATAACAGAGATGAGCGCGTAGCAGCGCGGAAGCGGTGCGGGAGCGCGAATCTCTGGAAGCGGGCCGGAAGCTGCGGAGCAGCGCCGGCCCGCGGGGACTTATGCAGAGGTCACGGCGTCCAGTCGCTGCGAAGCAGCGAAGGGCCGCGGGGACTTATGCAGATGTCACGGCGTCCAGTCGCTGTGCGGACTCGCACGACGCGCTTGCGCGTCAGGGAGAGTCCACACAAGCGACGACAACAGAGATGAGCGCGTAGCAGCGCGAAAGCGGTGCGGGAGCGCGGCACAACAGAGATGAGCGCGGAAGCGCAGGAAGGGAGGGAGTTTATGGAAAGCAAAGGGAAAGTTCGCAGGCTGCTGTTTTTGACGGCCATCCTGACAATGCTGATGGCGGGCTGTACGTATGCGGCGAGCCTGTCATCAAGGTCGTACACACTATCGCCGCAGGGGTATATCGCCTGGTCCGACTTCAGCGTCCCGTCCAGCGAGACGGTGACGATCAACATCTCTTCTTCCACCGTGAACAAGGCGGGACTGACGCAGAAAACGCTTAGTACCCTGAAGTATGAAATCCTGAACCTCTCGAATGGAACGGTCGCTGGAACCTATACTCGGTACGGCGCCCAGCGGTATGTTCAGGTCAAGTCCTCCAGGTATCAGGTCTATGACCGGATCAGTGTGACGCTCCCGGCGGGATCTTACCGGTTCCGCGTAACCGATACGGAAGCGGTCCGGCAGCCGCTTCTGGTATCCTATGCTGTGACGGACAACCGAGCGGAAGCGGGACCGTCCTACATCCTTTCTTCGGAGATCACTGTCACAACAGGAAAGACGGTTCTGGTTCCGACACGAAACAATCAGGGAGCCCTGGTCAAAGTGTCTTCAGCGAAGTCTTCCAATACAAAGGTTGCGAAGGTGGCAGTATCAGGAACAAATCTTTCTGTGACAGGCGTGTCCGCCGGGACCTGCAGCATTTCGGTGACATACCAGAAGAAGGTCCGGACATTCAAGGTGACTGTTCAGACAAGAAAACCGGAGTTTCAGGCCTATATCAAAAGCATTTCCAAAAACAGGAAGTATATGTACGTCCGCATTCGCAACGTGGGAGATAAAACAATTTCGTTCTACAGCGCATATGCGGCTGAATACTCGGTCAACAAGTCGGACAACAATTCAGCGGCGTCTGAAAAGATTGCGAAGCTGAAGATGGCAAGCCGGAAGCGGGTCGATATCCAGCCTGGCAAATGGGCGACCGTGAAGATGATGCGCAGGAGCGGTCTGTTCCCTAGTCGGAGTCTTTTCGCGAAGGAGGTCCGGCTGAGATTCCGCTATGAAGGGATCAAGTACACGGCGGCGATCGAGGACAGCTGGCTGGATGGGCAGTATCATCTCCGGAAGGTGACGGCGCCCTGGTATCCGGCTTATTCTGCCAGAAACAATTTCAGAGCAGCATGAAAGTAAGGTGATACAGACCTCTTGCAATTCCGGCAGCTTTTTCATACAATGAACCCGGCAATTTAATAATGGGAGAAGAGATTCCAGTCGATAGGAGACAAGCAATGAATAAAAAATCACTTGCTGCTCTGCTGGCTGTCTTTGTGCTTGCGGGTTCACTTGGCACTGTCTGCCTTGGAGCTACGACTGAGACGGAGGCTTCCAGCGACGGAGATGTTGCTTCTTCCGGGGACACCGGGATTACGATCGGTCTGCCCCAGGACCTGGATTCGAGTCTTGACCCGTATCAGATAACGGCTGCAGGAACCAGAGAGGTCATGTTCAATGTGTTTGAAGGGCTCGTAAAGCCCGACAAGGACGGAAATTTTAAGGACGCTGTCGCGTCGTCCCACGAGGTTTCGGACGATGGTCTGACCTACACCTTCACGCTCAGGGATGGGGTGAAGTTCCACAATGGGGAGATAGTGACAGCGGATGACGTTCTCTATTCATTCAAGACCTGCGCCGATACCACGGTTAATTCTTCTGTGGCGTCGGCGCTTTCTGATATTGCGGGTGAGAAGGCGGATGGAAATACTGTCACCATTACGCTGAAGGAGCCGCTGAGTAGTTTTCTGAGCGCTGTTTCAAGCGTATCCATCGTTCCGGCAGATTATACCGACCAGGCGTCTGTACCGGTTGGAACCGGCCCCTACAGGTTTGTTTCCCGCTCGGTGCAGGACAATGCCGTGTTTGAGCGCAATGACGATTATTACGGAAAGCTGCCGCAGATAAAGACAGTGACCTGTAAGATTTTCGAGGACAACAACGCGCTTTTCACCGCCCTGAACGCGGGGACACTGGACATGGCGTTTCACCTGACGGTGGACCAGACAAAGAACCTTACGAATGGCTACAAGGTCACGGAAGGGGAAATGAATCTGGTTCAGGCGCTCTATCTGAACAATGCGAAGGCACCATTTGACGACGAGAAGGTTCGTCAGGCGCTTTGCTACGGAATCGATGTAGATTCGATCCTGGAGCTCACGGAGGACGGACATGGCGCAAAACTCGGAAGCTCGATGTACCCGAGCTTTAAAAAGTACTTTGATGACAGCCTTACCGATGCCTATCCGTATGATCCGGAAAAGGCACAGCAGCTTCTTGCCGATGCGGGAGCCCAGGGGCTGAACTTCACGATCAAGGTACCTGGCAACTATACACAGCATGTAGACACTGCGACGGTCATCGCGGAGCAGCTGTCCCAGATCGGCGTGACGGCAAACATCGAGCAGGTCGACTGGGAGACCTGGCTGAGCGATGTCTATCAGAACCGGGATTTTGATGCGACCGTGATCGGCTTCGATGCGGCGTATCTCAGTCCGGACGCACTGCTTCAGCGATGGATGTCAGACGATGCGACAAACATGATCGGGTACAGCAATCCGGATTATGATGCTGTCATGAAGAAGGCACAGTCGACAACCGATGACAAGGAGCAGACAGAGCTGTATAAGCAGGCGGAGAAGCTCCTGTCTGACACAGCCGCGAATGTCTACATCCAGGATCTGGCGGACTTTGTCGCGCTGAGCCCGAAGTTCACAGGCTACACGCCGTATCCGCTTTACGCGTTGGATTTTTCCACGCTGAAGCTGGCGTAATCTGCAGATTCTTTTGCGAGGAGAGAGCATGAAGGTTTTGCTGAGAAAAATACTGAATCTCATGATCGCATTATTGATTGTCACATTGCTCACCTTCCTCGCGCTGCAGGTCATTCCCGGAGATCCGGTGACAAAGATGCTTGGCGCGGATGCAACAGCGGCGCAGGCGGCACAGCTCCGCACCAGGCTGGGGCTGGATCAGCCAGTTCTGGTCCGGTACGGCCGATGGCTTCTTTCATTTCTGAAAGGAGACCCCGGGATCTCCTACAGCTACAGCATGCCTGTTGCGGAGATGCTGAAGGGAAAGCTGTCTGTGACAGTGATCCTGACCGCATTGTCATTCGCTATGACGGTGCTCATTTCGATACCGCTCGGGATTCTGACTGCAAGGTCAGAAAGCGTGCGGGTGAATCATTTTTTCCTGATCATGGATCAGCTATTCATGGCGCTTCCGCCTTTCTTTATCGGTATCCTCAGTGTCTATCTGTTTGGTATTGTGCTGAAGCTCTTTGCGCCGGGTACTTATGTCCCGCTTTCTGAGAGTGTGGCAGGGGGCCTGGGGTATCTTCTGCTGCCGGCGCTGGCGATGGCGCTCCCGCGGTCTGCTATGACCGTGAAGATGCTGCGCAGCTCGATCCGCAGCCAGATGGCCGAGGATTATGTGCGAACCGCCCGTTCAAGGGGGCTGACGGACAGCCAGATTCTGCATCGCCACGCTTTGAGAGGCGCAATGGTGCCGGTTGTGACATTCCTTGCGCAGTCTGCTGCGGAAATCATGACCGGAACCATCATCATCGAGCAGGTTTTTACGATTCCGGGGCTTGGGCGGCTGCTTCTGTCTTCGATCGGAAGCCGGGACTTCCCGGTTGTCCAGGCGATCGTGGTCCTGATGGCCGTCTTTGTCATTCTGGTAAACTTTGCGGCGGATCTCATCAATATGGCAATTGATCCGAGAATCCGGGTATCCTGAGGAAATTTCATGAAGATTCGGAAGAATGGATTTCTGAAAACAGGCGAAATCATGTCGCTGGTGCTGGCAACTGTCATTGTGACAGGATTTTTCTGGACACCGTACGGGACGACTGCGATGAATGCGGCGGAGAAGACTCTGCCGCCTTCCCTGCATCATCTTCTTGGAACGGATAACTTCGGAAGGGATGTGTTTTCGAGGGTGATCAGCGGGGCTGGAACCAGCTTCCTGATTGCACTGGGGGTGGTCGCTGTCGGATGCATCGGCGGTGTGCTGATCGGAAGCCTGTGCGGCTATTTCGGAGGGATTGCAGATGCTGTTCTGATGCGGGTATGTGACGCGATCACGGCATTTCCGGCCATCCTGCTTGCACTGGTGGTGGTCAGCCTCTTCGGCGGAGGCATGGCGAACATTCTGCTCTGCCTTGGTCTTCTGTTTATTCCGAGCTTTGCACGGGTTGTCCGGACGGAGGTTGCCCGTGTGCGGGATATGAACTACATTCAGTCCGCAAGGCTGATGGGTGTTTCCACAGGGCGGATTCTGCTTCGGCATATTTTGCCGAATACGTTCCCGGTTCTTCTTCCGGCGGTGACGATCGGCTTCAACAATGCTGTGCTGGCGGAGGCAAGCATGAGCTTTCTGGGTGTCGGGATTCAGCCGCCGCAGGCAAGCCTGGGGTCCATGCTGAAGGACAGTCAGACCTACCTGAATACAGCACCCTGGTATGCGCTCGGGACGGGCGGCATGATTGTCCTGCTTGTCCTGGCTGTCTCGCTGCTTTCCGAAGGCATACAGCAGGGAACCGGAAGAGGACAAGTATGAAACCGGGACGTCCAGAGGGATCAGGGGCGACGGACAGGCATGGACCAGACAGCCGGGGAACCGGCGGGCGTTCGGTCCATGGACAGGCATGGAGAGAAGGAAGGCACGCGGCAAACGTTCGGGCGAACGTCCTGCGGGGATTCGGGAGATGAGATGACGGACAGACAGAGCCAGAAGAACAGCGGGCAGCAGGCACCAGACCTGCTGAAGGTGAGTGGACTCAGGGTTCACTTTCACAATGCAGCGCCGGAGCGGTATGCGGTGAACGGTGTTTCATTTTCCCTGAAGAGGGGAGACACGCTGGGCATTGTCGGAGAGAGCGGGAGCGGGAAGACGGTGACGGCGATGTGTGTCAGTGGTCTGATGCCGCGCGGGAAGGCGGACGAGGAAGGCAGCATTCTGCTTGATGGACGGGAGATGTTCTCCTGCAGTGAGGAGAACCTGCGCAGGATCCGGGGGCAGGATGTAGGCGTGGTGTTTCAGGACCCGATGACGACCTTCGATCCGCTCTGCAGGATCGGCAGACAGGTGGAGGAGGCTCTGACAGTTCGAGGGATACCGAAAATGGAGCGGAGGAAGCGGGCCGTCGAGGCCATGGGACTCGCAGGCCTGAGAGATGCGGAGGAGCTGTACAGCCGGTATCCGTACGAGCTTTCGGGCGGCATGCTCCAGCGGGCCTCCATCGCGGCAGCCATGATCACAAAGCCAAAGCTGCTTATCTGCGATGAGGTCACGACGGCGCTGGATGTTCTGATCCAGGAACAGATCCTTGAACTGCTGAGGAACTTGAATGAGGATTACGGCATGACAATTCTGTTTATCAGTCATGATCTGCATGTCGTGAAGAAGATCTGCAAGAGCGTCCTGGTCATGGAACGGGGAAAGATTGTGGAGAGCGGGGAGACAGCGGAGGTGTTTGCCCGCCCGCAGCACGCTTATACGAAGAAATTGATTGCATCCATTCCGGCAAGGGCAGAGAGGTGCAGGACATATGACTGAATCTGTGCTCGAAGTGAGACATGTAAGCAGCTATTATACGAAAGCACGCAGACTCTCCGGAACACATTCTGGATTCGGTGAGCGGGATATGCAGGTCCTCCGGGATGTGACATTCTCGATTCAAAAAGGCGAGACACTGGGACTCGTCGGAGAGAGCGGGAGCGGAAAAACGACGCTCTGCCGTGCGGTCCTGGGGCTTGGAATGGACTACGAGGGTGAGATCATCCACCATACGGATCATCCGCAGATGGTGTTTCAGGATCCTTACTCGAGCCTGAACCCTGCAAGAACGGTGGGGTGGACGCTTCGGGAAGCCCTGCGTGCAGGGGAGAGGCGCGGCAAACGGGCAAGCCGGCCTCTTGTTCCGGAGATTCTGGGACAGGTAGGACTTTCAGAGGAATATATCGATAGATATCCATACGAATTGTCCGGCGGACAGCGGCAGCGTGTCTGTATTGCCGCGGCTGTGATTCAACGGCCGCAGCTGATCCTGCTGGATGAGCCGGTGTCCGCACTGGATGTGACCATCCAGGCGCAGATTCTGAGGCTTCTGGTCCGTCTGAAGAAGGAATTCGGGCTGAGTTATCTGTTTATCAGCCATGATCTGAACGTGATTTACCAGATCTGCGACCGGGTGCTGGTCATGAAACAGGGCGAAATTGTGGAAAGTGGAGATGTCCGGCAGGTATACGAGGATCCGCAGCACGACTATACAAAAATGCTGCTTGCTGCAGTGGACTGAGCGGAAATGGAGTGACTGAAATGAAACTGACTTGGCTTGGAACTGCCGTTTTTGTGCTTGAGAGCGGGAAAGAGAAGATCCTGTTCGACCCATTCATGGAGCTGCAGGGCGGACATGTCGCGCTGACAGATGATGAACTGCTTCAGTATGATACGGTGTTTATCACACACTGTCATTTTGATCACTTTGCCTTTACCGCGGACAAGATCGATGACAGTGACTTTACGGTTTTCTGCACAAGGCAGTGCGTCAAGACGCTGGAACGGTTTGAGGCGGATCAGGACCGCGTGGTGGAAATTCAACCGGACAGAACGTACCCGATTGGTGAGATCAGGATTACACCGCTCCGTGCAAGGCACATTGCGTTCAGATGGCGGAACATCCTCGACACACTCTCGCCCCTGGGGAGTCTGGCACTTGATCCGGCGGAAACCTACCCGAAGCATGCTGATGTCCTGATCCTTCCATACCAGGGCAACAATGATCTGCCAGCCCGTGCCCGCGAGGTTCTGTCTGTCCTCCAGCCGAAAAGCGTCGTCCTCTCGCATTTTGACAATGCCTTCCCGCCAATGTCGCGGGATGTTGATCTCAGACCGCTGAAGAAGCTGATGCAGGAGGAATTTCCGGATATCAAAGTGGTAAAGCCGGAGGCGTTCAAGAAAATGACGATCTGAGCCGGTACTTTGTAAAGGCAGGGAGACTTCGGCCAGTCAGCCGGAAAAGTATGAAGCATATGAAAAAGGCACTGGATCCTTCGTGTGATCCGGTGCCTTTCTGATACCTGTGCGCGGGAAAAAAACCTGTCATTGTGAGGCAGATTCCCCGGCTGCGCGGAGCAGCCCGGATCCCTCTCTGCATACTGCATGGCTGCCTGGCAGATTCCCCGGCAGCGCGGAGCGGCCTGATAATACCTGATACTATCAGACGGTGAGCGTGCTCTCTACCTTCTTCAGAGCCCCGTCCAGAAAGTCGACGTCCATCTCTGCAAACCGCCCTTCATCTGCGAGCTGGGCGTAGTCCGGGTTGATCGGGATGTTGCCGCAGACCTCAAGGCCTGTGCTCTTTGAAACCTCGTCGATGTGACTCTCGCCGAAGACCTTGATGATCTTCCCACAGTCCGGACACTTCAGATAGCTGTAGTTTTCGATCATACCGAGGACCGGAATCTTCATCATCTGCGCCATGTTCCAGGCCTTCGCGACGATCATGCGAACCAGATCCTGCGGGCTGGTGACGATAAAGATTCCGTCAACCGGCAGTGACTGGAAGACTGTCAGCGGAACATCACCTGTTCCGGGCGGCATGTCAACCAGCAGATAGTCGAGCTGCCCCCAGGCAACATCGCTCCAGAACTGCTGAATCACCTGTCCGAGGATCGGTCCTCTCCAGATGACAGCCTGTTCCGGATCCTGGATGATCAGATTCAGACTCATGACCTTGATGCCGTTTGACGCTGTGACCGGGAGCAACGTGTGTTCATCCACCGCGCGCGTCTGGTCAGCGGTCAGTCCATACATCTTCGGGATGGACGGACCGGTAATGTCGGCGTCAAGGATTCCGACTCTGTGACCGGCTTTTGCAAGTGCATTTGCCAGGGAAGCGGTCACGAAGCTCTTTCCGACACCGCCCTTACCGGACACGACACCGATCACATGCTTGACAAAACTTCCTGGATTCTGCGGAAACTTCTGCGGACCATGTGCTTCTTTTCCATGCTCCGGGCAGCCCTCACAGCTTGAACGGCTGCAGGAAGAAGCTTCCTGGCAGTCCTGATCTTTCTGTGCCATATGAAAACCTCCTTCTTGGATGTCTGTTTTGACAGACTCTGCAGATAGTGTACCATAGAGCCTGCTGCAGATACAAGGATTATTCAGAATACAAAATCAAATTTTGCAAAATCAAATGACAATTGTCTCTGCACGGGTTTCTTATCTTGTGGTATACTCGGGATGCTTCGAGGGTGCTGTTTCTCGATGCCTCCGGACCTGGACATTGTGAAAGAATGTGTGATCCATACATTTCCATGCATGTCGCATGGATAGAAGATGGGAGCGGAGAGGACAGGCGAAGCGGTCTGACGAAAAGGAGACGGGCGGATATGCTGCTTGCAATCGATATCGGGAATACCAATACAGTTCTCGGGGGATATGAGGGACGGAAAGCCATATTCACGGAGCGTATTTCCACGGATACTTCCAAGACATCGCTCGAATATGCGATCTTATTCAAGACAGCCCTGGATCTTCATGGAGTGGATGTGTCCATGATTGACGGGGCGATCATCGGTTCTGTAGTCCCGCCGCTGACATACATCGTGCGGACTGCCCTGAAGAAGGTCTGTGGTGTGCAGGCCTACGTGGTCGGTCCCGGCCTGAAAACCGGTCTGAATATCCGGATGGATGACCCGACTTCGATCGGGGCGGATCTGATTGCCGGAGCGGTCGGCGCGCTGGCGAAGTTTGAGCCGCCGCTGATGGTGATTGACATGGGGACCGCGACGACGATGATCGTGATTGATGAAACCCGCAGCTATGTCGGCGGCATGATCATGACCGGACTTCGGCTGTCGCTGGATGCACTGGTGAAGGAAACATCGATGCTCCAGGGAATCAGTCTGGAGGTGCCGAAGAAGGTCATCGGAAAGAATACGGCGGACGCGATGCGCAGCGGACTGCTCTACGGGAACGCAGCGATGATTGACGGCCTGATTGACCGGGTGGAGGCAGAGACGGGAACACACATCCAGGTCGTTGCGACCGGCGGGCTGGCCGGCACAGTGATCGGAGCCTGCACGCATGACATCACCCTTGTCCGGACACTCGTCCTGGACGGGCTGGTAGAAATCTACCATAAGAATACAAAATCCGAAGCGGACGCCAAAGCTGCCGGAGCACTGGCCTGATCCAGCTTTGACGGAAAGTTTATGACAGATTCATCCTGCATAAACCGGGCGGGATGAAACGTCGTTTTCGCGATCAATGATGACACAGGAGGAAAGACGATATGACAGTACCGGAGAGACTGACCGCCCTGAGGGCGGAGATGAAGAAGCATGGGATTGATGCCTGGCTGGTGCCGACGGACGATTTCCACAGCTCAGAGTATGTTGGAGACTATTTCAAGTGCAGAGAGTTTATCACTGGCTTCACGGGTTCGGCAGGGACAGCGCTGATTCTGAAGGACAGCGCATACCTCTGGACGGATGGCCGGTATTTCCTGCAGGCAGCAGATCAGCTGAAGGATTCCGGGGTGACGCTGATGAGAATGGGCGATGAGGGTGTCCCGACGACAGAGGCGTTCATCGCAGCGTACCTTGCAAAGGGCCAGGTACTTGGCTTTGACGGCCGCTGCATGACGGCCGGAAAGGGCAGCAGGCTGGCCGGAATCGCAAAAAAGAACGGAGCTTCCATATCGTCTGACCTGGATCTGGTCGGAGCAATCTGGGAAGACCGCCCGGCACTGTCCTGCCGTCCGGTCTGGGAGCTAGATACAAAGTGGACGGGGAAGTCGAGGGCGGACAAGATTGCGGATCTGAGAGAGGCGATGAAAAGCCACAGGGCAGATTACCATGTGCTGACTTCCCTTGACGATATTGCCTGGCTTCTGAACCTCCGCGGGGATGATGTCGCCTGCAATCCGGTTTTTCTGGCCTATGTTGCCGTGACACCGCAGGAAGTCCTCCTGTTCACGCAGGCAGAGGCATTTGCGGACGGTGCAGATCCGGCAGCCGTTCATGGTGTCTGCGGGAGCGCGCTTGTCAGGGAGCTGGAACAGGATCATGTCCGTCTGGTTCCTTACAATGACTTATACGGCTGGATGAAGACAATTCCGGAGAAAAGTACGCTTTTATTTGATACATCGACCGTCAATTATACGGTCTGGTCCTCTGTGCCGAAGGGCGTCCGCGTGGTCGATACGACGAATCCGACCTTGCTTCCGAAGGCGATCCGCACCCCTGTGGAAATGCAGCACACCAAAGAGGCGCATCTGAAGGATGGCGTGGCGGTCACGAAGTTTATGTACTGGCTCAAGCAGCAGATGGCACACTACGATCCGGCCCATCCGGTCACGGAGCTGTCCGCCTGCGACAGACTGCTGAAGTTCAGGCAGGAACAGGAGCATTTCCTCGGAATCAGCTTCGATACCATCGCGGGTTTTGGTTCCCATGGTGCCATCGTGCACTATGAGCCGACACCAGAGACCGACATTCCGCTCGAGCCCAGAAGCTTCCTTCTGGTGGATTCCGGCGGGCAGTATCTGGAGGGAACCACGGATATCACGAGGACCTTTGCCTGCGGAATTCTGACGCAGGAGGAGAAGGAGATGTATACCCGGGTGCTGCGCGGCAATCTGAATCTCGGTGCTGCGAAATTCCACTATGGATGCACCGGGACAGCCATCGATTACCTTGCCCGCAGTCCGCTGTGGGAGGCAGGACTTGACTATAACCATGGGACCGGGCATGGTGTCGGATATCTTCTGAATGTCCATGAGGGACCGAACAGCGTCAACTATACCTGGAGACCGGGACGCCGCACGCCCTGCGTCTTTGAAGAGGGGATGGTGACGTCCGATGAACCCGGCATCTATCTGACCGGAAAGTTCGGTGTCCGCTGCGAGAATCTGATGCTGTGCAGAAAGGCGGAAAAGAATGAGTACGGGCAGTTCATGGAATTCGAAGTTCTGACCCTTGTGCCGTGGGATCTGGATGCGGTGGTTCCGGAGATGCTCTCAGAGAGAGAAAAAGAGATTCTGAACAATTATCACAGAAGGGTTTATGCGGAGATCTCCCCATACCTGAGTGAAGAAGAGAGAACTTGGCTGAGACACGCAACCAGGGAAATCTGAGGCGCCGGCAGGCTTGTCTGACTGCTTTCAGGCAAGCCTGCCGGGCTGCGCCTCCTCAGTTCTCGTCTTCGCCGGGTTTGACGAGAATGTAATCGCTCAGCTCCATCTGTGTTCCGCCGGTGACCAGGTTCTGAATACCGGGATCGCTTCCATATTTCTGGATGATACCCTGGACAGTTCCGAAGCCGAGGCCGGTGTGGGCTGCGATTTCGCGGATTGTAAAGTTTTTGCGGCGCAGTTTCAGGACGATCAGGATAATCCGCTCGTCCAGTCTGCTCGGAGAGGTGTTTTCCTCCCTGTCAGGTCTGGATGAGCGGTTTTTTCTGCGTTCTTTTCCGATTGCTTTCTCAATCATTGCAACCGTCTCGTTGATCTCCTCCATGTGGGCATCGTCCGGTACATTGAAACGCTCGAGTCTCAGGCTGCGGCGTGCATCTTTCCTCAGGTCGTCCATCTGGGCACGCATCATAGCCATCTCAAGGGAGGCAGACTGAACCTGCTTTTTGAGACTGAAGATCTGCTGATTGAGACGACTGATCACTTCATCACTGTTGTTGGTGTTCCTGCTTTGATCCTGTTTCATGGGTTTCTCCTGTATTCGCACTGGCAACCTTCTGCCTGTCAGTATATCATAGAAATAGATTTCTATTGCATGGGCAAAAGGAGACAAATGGATGGTGAAATTGGTTAAATATCATGAGGCAGCTTATTCGGAAGAGGGCGGAGGAGACAAGGGAAAAAACAGTTTCCAGCGGATCTATGATGTTGTCCGTCAGATTCCGAGAGGCAAGGTTGCAACCTATGGCCAGGTAGCCAGGCTTGCGGGCAATCCGCGCTGGGCACGGGTGGTGGGGTTTGCACTGCATGTAAACAATGATCCCGAGCATGTTCCGTGTTACCGGGTTGTGACAAAGGACGGAGCCGTCTCCAAAGCGTTCGCTTTTGGTGGAGAGAATGAGCAGATCAGGCTGCTGAAGGAGGACGGGGTG
>CACWKX010000017.1 GCA_902761585.1 uncultured Lachnospiraceae bacterium | reverse complement strand
GTCGAAAAAGGTGATTTGGTGCTCTGTAACTGTCTTATACATGGCTGGCTGACCCTTAAATGCAAAGATAAACAGCAATAGTTAAAATATCTTTGCATTTATTATAACATATATGATGATAAAATCCATATTTTATCACTATATTTAGTTAATCAGCAGACACTACTTAGAACGATCGTTGTCCTGTTCCATTACTGTTTTTATTGCTCTATTAATAAAAGCATTCATAGACTCGCCCTGATTCCTAGCGTGTTCATAAATCTTATCTCTTTCACCTTGTTCTACACGAATTTGGATCATGTCAAATCTAGCTCTATATTTATTGGTTGCAGCCTTACCGACCTCGTTGTATGCCATGAGAATTCCTCCTATAAGCATAGAAACTGCAATGTTAATAGAATTATACAACATGTGCATGTATTCTCCAAAGAATATGCATACACGCAATAACATATACATGCATATTCCCTATTGACATATACATGTATATGTGACATATTATGTATAGAAACAAACAATGGAAATAAAAAATACAGCTGTGCAAGGGAGATTGAGCCCTCCCAAGCACATAGCAGGTGATACCAGCACCTACCAGCGGAAAATCCGCGCTGCAATTGTCATTGTATCTTTTCGATCATTCCTTTTCAAGGATATTCGACGGATATCTTTACAACTGCCAGCGTTGATCAGGTTCTAATACAACCTCTGCCGTGTAGCGCGAAAGCCTGCACGGTATTTTTATTTTCCTCATCAAATTTGGAGGACAAGATTATGGCAGAGAAGAACTTTTTAAACGCGGCAGATGTATCCGAATATATGGGAATATCCGTACCCATGGCATATAAGATCATCCGCAGACTCAACGATGAACTGAAATCGCAGGGCTTTATCACAGTATCAGGCAAAGTTAACCGACATTACTTCGAGCAGAAGGTCAACGGCTTCGCATTAGTATAAGAGAGGAAAAGGATTATGCCAGCATACAAAGACAGAAAAAACAATACCTGGTACGTCAAGTTCAATTATAAGAACTGGAAAGGCGAGATGAAATTCACAACCAAGCGAGGCTTCTCAACCAAGCGTGAAGCTGTCGAATATGAGAACGAGTTTAAGCTTCATATTGCCGGCGATCTGGATATGAACTTTGAAGAGTTCATTAAGGTGTACAGAAAGGACCATTATCCAAGGATCCGTGCCAGCACTGTTGCCTGCAAAGACCATATCATCAACACCAAGCTGATTCCTTACTTCCGGAAGTTCAAAGTAACAGAAATAAAGGCAAAGGATATCATTAAATGGCAGAACGAACTTCTTGCCTACCGAAATCCCGCGACTGGAAAGCCCTATTCCAAAACATACCTGAAGACAGTGCATAACCAGATGAGCGCCATCATGAACTTCGCTGTCAAATACTATGATCTCAGCGAGAATCCGGTGGAAAAAGCTGGCAGCATAGGGGTCAGCAATGCCGAGGAAATGCAGTTTTGGACTTTGGAAGAATATCTGAAGTTTGCAAATGCCATGATAGAGGAACCTTTCTTCTACTACTGCTTCGAGGTTCTTTACTGGTGCGGTCTTCGTGAAGGTGAACTGCTCGCACTCACCTACGACGATTTCGACTTTAATGCCAAGACAATATCCATTAACAAAACATATCAGGTCGTTAACGGTAAGGAAATCATCGGACCAACGAAAACAGCAAAAGGCACCCGTATCGTAAGTATGCCAGACAGGCTCTGTGAAGAGATGAAGGATTACTTTAAGATGTGTTACGACAAAAGCAACTCCCGTGCCTTCCCCACATGTAAAAGTGTACTTACAAGAGCTATGGCGCGCGGAACTAAGCGCTCCGGAGTCAAGAAGATTAGGATTCACGACCTTCGCCACTCTCATATATCGTTACTTATCAATCTCGGATTCAGTGCCGTTGACATCGCAAAGCGTGTCGGACACGAAAGCATCACTATCACCCTTCGCTATGCACACATGTTCCCATCTGTGCAAACACAGATGATGAATAAGCTTAACGATCTCATGAGTAAAGAAACGGAGGATTAACTCATGTCAGCAAAAAGCAGAGACAAACACGGAAGATGGCGTTCAAGAACAGTTGCCTTCCGTGCATCAGAAGACGAAATCAAGGCAATAGATGAGGCTGTCGCATTATCTGGCTTGACCAAGCAGGAATACATCATCACGAAGCTTGAAAATCGCGACGTTGTTATCGTTGGTAATCCCAGGGTATTCAAGGCTCTAAAAGAAAAAATGGAGAGTATCTATACGGAGCTGCTTCGTATAAATTCCGCCAGTGAAATCAACGAGCAGTTCCTTGAAACCATAAACCTCGTTGCCAAAATATATGACGGCATGACCAATACAAAAGGAGCCCATGAATAATTATGAAGCTTACAAACGGACAAAAAAACGCATTACACGAGTTTAATTCAGGGAAGAATATTCTTCTTCTCGGAGATCCCGGAACTGGAAAATCAACACTTATCTCAGCAATTGTCGAGAATGCGGTTGCCACCGGCAAGAAGGTTGTCCGAACAGCGTCTACCGGAATCGCTGCACAGCTGATTGGCGGAAGAACTATTCATAGCCTTCTGAAGGCATTTCCCGGCATGTCTACAAATAATATTGACTACGATAGTAAAGCTAAAAACCTTGTAGGAATTGATGTGTTGATCATCGATGAAATAAGTATGTTAGGAAAAACCTTTATCGACTATTTATATCAGTGCCTCTTGCACACCGACCATCATATCCAGCTTGTTCTCGTCGGAGACTTCTTTCAGTTACCCCCAGTAAATGATGGTTACGCTTTCACCTCGATTTGCTGGAGACTTCTACACCTTGTACCTTGTATGCTTACCGAAGTGGTCCGTCAGAATGAAACTGACTTCATTCTGAACATCAATCTGCTCAAATATGGAGACCGAAGATGTCTTGATTATCTTCTTTCACATTCAAGCCCTGTCCCACTTGTCGGTCAGATTTCCATCTGTGCTACCAGAAATGATGCGCAACATATCAACCGAACTGAGCTCGAAAAGCTTTCCGGTGCACCACAGATATACATGGCTGAACATGAAGGGATTGTTGCCGAATCAGGTCTGCGGACGGAAGAATGTCTGGTAATCAAAAATGGCATGCGTGTTATGTCTGTCATGAACGGCAATGGCTATAGTAACGGTTCTCTAGGCACTGTGATCGACCTTGATACTGAATCCGTCAGGGTCATGTTTGATAACGGCAGCAATATCCGCTTTGAAAAAGAATGTTTTCGCGTAGAGCGCGAAGACATCATTGGTGAAACCACTGACTTTTGGCAGATACCACTGCGACCGGCATATGCAATTACCATACACAAGTCACAGGGACAGACCTTCCGCTATGTCAACATCGATGGAACGAAATGCTGGGCTCCAGGGCAGCTTTATGTTGCTGTATCGCGCGCCTGCAGCATCGAAGGTATCCATTTCTTAACTCCAATACGAGACGGAAACATAAAAACAGATCCTGCTGTCGTCAGATTCTATAGCAGTTTAATATCATACTAAGAGAGGGAACTATCATGGCAGATTTATCAGTAATCAACATCGCAGACTTAAACAAAAAGATTCTAGAGATTCAAAGAAGTACAGATAACGGCGATACCCCTGCTGAGATACGTGGTGAAGGAGTTGTTCTTCTGAAGAACTTTTCACAGGGTACCACCGCTTCCGGCAAACCGAAATTCATTGGCACCATTGAAAATATCGAAGAAGCCAAGTTCAATGTATGGAACAACACAGGAGCATATGAATACTTCGAACAGCTTTTACCAGATTCAAAACCCCATCCTGTATGGATTAATTATTCCCTTTCAAAATATGGACTTGTCATCAACAATATCATGGCTGTAGACGGCTACAATCCAGAGGACTTCATATTTCATAAGTACAATAGGAAAGAGATCTCTTCCTCGTTCGTGACTTCTATAAAGGCTAGCGGGATCTCTGATAACGCAATCGCCATCATTCGTGCTGTCCTTCATACAGATGTCTGCGATGCAGTAAGCATACGCCTTATCTATGAATATGCAGCATACTCCCATCATGATAACTGTGCAACAGGCCTTCTAGCACATATGACAAAATGTATCAGATTATATAACGGTATAAAGGGTTCCTACAATTTTCTGAGCGACCAGAGAACAAACGATCTGATGGTAATCAGCCTGGCACTCCATGATATTGGAAAAATTTATGAGATGCACGACGGCGTATATCAGCGCTATTCTTTTCTGACACACAGAGGGCTCGGGCTTGAACATCTAATGCCCTTCAAAAAAATGATTGTTGATCTTTATGATGAGGAGTTCTTCTATATGATCTGCTCCGTGCTGCTTCAGCATCATGGAGAGTACGGCGAAAATCCACGTACAATCTATGCAATGCTCGTACACATGATTGATGATATGGAAGCCCATCTTACCAGCATCGACGATATAATTGCTGACCATGCTTATTCATCAGATGCCTCAGGAACCAAGATCAAATACAACGGCTCGTATCTGAATATATTAGGCTAAGACTTTACAAAGCATGCAAAGTCGTGATATCTCTGCATTGCATGCTTTGTTGTATACCGAGATACATTTACAGGGATTTAGCTAACACAGATGAGGCGGCGGTCTCATTTACAATACGAAAAGCGACTGTCGGAATGCGTCATACAAAAGTCTTTGGATGAGACTGTGAAAAATTTATCCGATCACCAAATAACCCATAATATTCATGAAGACCTATTGTATATCTCGAGTGATTTGTTATCACTGTCCACTATCGTCGCTGAGTGTCCGCTCGGTGGCACATAATGCCATTGTGGTATAGAAACCTAAAGCAGGGTTCCACACATGCTGCGTAGTTAACTACAAAAGATGCTAATCTGCCACCTGATAGGCTTACTCATGCTAAACACTTATAGAAGGAGATGACTTATTATGTATTTAAAAGGCATAAAAATCAAAAATGATAACGAAGCCGGATTGCTTTATGCATATGATTCAAAAAAGAATTATGTACCGGCTACCGAGGCTAAACCACACATTCCATACTATTGCCCTTACTGCGGCATTCGTATGCATCCTACAACGACAAGATCCGGAAGGCGTATATATGCAAAGAATCCCGGACAAGTTCACTGCAATCCAGCTTGCTTAACAATTGAGGCAAAAGGTGTTGAACACACCTTTGACGGTGTGAACCCAAATAAGCTTTTTGTCTCTTTGTGCTATGCAACGCCGCGAAAAAAAGACGACAAAGGAAAAAAAGACGCTGAGACACCCCCCAGTTCATCGTCAACAGACACAAAGCTCAGTGATACATGTGGAACTCCCGTACCCTTCAGCAGTCTCAAGCAAATTGCCGAATCCGGTATCGAAATTCTTAATCCCGATGACAAGCAGGGAGATTATAAAGTCTCAGACTATCTTATGACATACAAATATGCTAAAAAATTCTTCACCAACCCTAACTTCACTCTCGGGGGAAGAATCGTTTATGCAAGATTCAGCTTTTCAGATTATAAATTATCATCTTTGGTCTTTTCTCTATATTCAGGTACTGACTTTTGCGTAAAATTTCGAGTCGTATTTACTTCTAGACGAGATTTTATAACGTACAGAGGGAAATTCGAGGAGTACATCGAAGATGAAAATGGAAGAACAAAATTTAGAAAACGCTACAAAAAGCAGGATGTCCTCCTTGTAAGCGACGACTGGCGTCGTATCGATAAAATCAGATGCAATGATTGTTGCTTTTTTAAGAACTGTAATTCATGCTGGGGAATGTATCAGGTTTCATTCACAAACAGCAAACAGCTGTATCTCATTCCCAACGATTACTGACTATAGCCTGAGTGATAACATTCAAGTATATTTACTGTTCTCTCACCGAGATAAGCTTCTGTTTCTTCATACCACCTGGTTTCAACGCCGGCCGCTGAACCAGGTTCAATATTAATCCGAACAGCATCGATAGGCTCTTTAGCTGAGATATGTAGCTTGACAATTTCCCTACCGTGAACACATATCTCAGCTTTATTATAGTCATCCTTTCTTTCATTTAGCAGTTCTCTTTGACGCAGCTTTTGATACATGATATATATTCGTTCACTGTCTACGAATTCGTTCCTTGATTCATAGGCATCTTCAACATCATGTCCCATAAGATACTGCATCTCTGCATTTGTTAATCCCAATATACACATCTGTGTAGCATAGTTTCTACGGAGGAGATATGCCGTCGGCTCTTTTTCTTTAAGAAGAGCTGCTGTATTTTCTTCAGACAATTCTTCATCCAGAAAGGCCAGCTGTTTCGATGAGATTCCCGCACTTTCGAATACATCATGTGCAGTAACGCTGACCTGATCTGCCTTACAGCGTTCTTTAAACTCACAGAATCCTGCTTCTATCCATCCGCTGCAGCAAATTGGCAATTCGTCGATGTTGATCTCTACATTATCCTGCTCTTGGATTAGCTTTTCAATCAAGGCTTTTCTCTTCCCCAAAAATATCATAATACCTTCAGGAACCGGAACAATTCGCCCTGTATTGTAGGTCTTCCCACCAGACTGCAGTTCATCTGATTTGATTCTCGTCGTTTTATAAATCCAAGCTGCATAACAGTCGGGATGCCCGTCTATAGGTCTGATATCACCATAGTTTAATCCGCAGGCTTCAGCATTTCTTAGCCCAAGTCCCCACATTAGAAGAAGTGCTACCATTGCCCCATCCTCACAAGGATCACCAAGCAACTCTTTTGCTAAGTGTTTCTCCTGATCTATTGACAGGGATTTTTTCAATATAACTCTCTCTTCTATTTCTGTTGCTTCTCCAGGCACATCCAGTGCAAACTTTGTGCCCCAAAGTACATTTTGGCATAATCCATAAACCGCAGCCTGAAATACCACAAAATATATTAAATTGCGAAAGTTATTGATAGAACTCTCGGAATATTGTTTCCTGATGCCATTCTGTTCATAGCCCTTTCCTTTGATAATCTCGATAGCTTCTTCATAATCTTCCTTGGTATATTCTCCTATGGTTTTATCATTATGATTTTTCAAAGACGGGAGAATAATTGTGTTATATTCTCTCTCATGCTTCTTACGTGTATCAGCATTCCAATTTTTGGCAACATGATTATACCTGTATTCGAGCGCTCCACAGAATGTGTATTCCGTGAGCCCCTCCTTATGGATTTCCCTTATCCAGTTGTCATCGATTGATGTCTTTGTCATCTTTTTTCCTCAATATACCGTCTTATTAAGACCAATACCGTAAGTACTGCTGACTGTTATCTTTGTGTCTGTTGAATCCGTATTTTTTACTATTAAGTCCACCGCGGCTATCTTCCCATTAAAGGGCCCTACTACGTGTGTCCATGAATTATCTACTACTCCAAAATCAGGCTTCCGATACATTGCCTCTGTAACCATTGTCTCGTAAACAGATTCCCATCTGCAAAGTTTTTGCACAATCTCTTTCTGAAGATAATCATTCGTATAATCACAATAATGTCTGGAGAAAGTATCCGGCGCATTTACACCGACCATGTAGCATATCTCACCCATCGTCATAAAAGCAAGATGATTCGCCTTATGCCTGAAGTTTGACAAAAAAATATCTCCATGGTAACAATTAAAATCGGTAACCAGATCATTTTTTGCATCTGGAAGCACGATCTCATTTTTCGGTATATCCGCATTTCTGATCAGTTCATTACTAATATCGCTGATTTTCTCCGGCTTACAATGGCCTATAGGCTTCTGATCTTTCATATCCGCCAGACGTTCTTCCTGCATAATAATTGGACATGATTCCAAATAATCTTCGTTAATACCCCTTTCGAGAAGATACTGTTTTCTTTTATTCAGCAAGTAAGAAAGAGTATTCACACAAGGGACTATTCGGAACCTTTTCCAATTTTCTCTCGTTGAATGGAGAATAATCTTGCCTTTCACATCTGTAAATTTTGTGATTGTAAACTGATACACATCTGTTCCTTCAACTGGTCTGAAATCTCTCCAATTCAAAGCTGCAACTTCGCGTATCGCCATTCCGGAAAAGAGTCGTATTGCCGCTGCCAAAAGAAGGCTTTTTTGTGTGCAGGCGAAAAACTTTTTCCCATCCACACTTTTTGCTTTAATGATTGCACTGAATATCTTCCGTTCCTCTTCTGACGTGAAATGTTTCTTCACCAAGGCATTCCGGACATCCTGTTGCCTCTCGGTAGCCCTGCTTGTATATTCCGCCACATAAGCTTCCAATGGATTAAATACAAGTATTTTGTATTTCACAGCAACCTTAAAAAGCATATTTAACTGTTCGATCGCGACATAAGGAACATCTTCTTCATCGAGTTTGAGGCTTATTGCTACAGCTTCAATAATAGTTTGGCCACCCTGAGTCTGTGGCACACAATCAGCCAACTTCGGTTCTTTAAAAAGCTGTAAAAAATATTCATGATTATAACTTTTAATCTCAGTAAGAAAACACCAGCAATAGAACCATATCGTTTTCAAGGTAACAGCCTGATTTTCCAATATATATTTTTCACCGATGTCCGCACGGATGATCGGATATAAAGCATCATCAAAAACAATATCTTCCAATGCTCCAATTACCTCTTCTCTAGAATCGGCTCTTAAGCCCTTCTCGATATCTCCGGACAACTTCTTTCCCCATGTTTTCAGTTTAATATTTTTTATCTCTCTATAATACGCCACACCTGCACTTCTATTTTTCCTTCCTGAATATACTTTATAGAAAAGGGATATCTCTTCAGAAAACTTGTATTCCTCAGGCTTATTGTATTTGGCAGGTTTCTTTTCTCCTTCAGCTTTCTTCTCCGTCTTCAACCTGGCCAGAATCGTCATGCCGGATCTCAGATATGATTCTGCATTAATATCTACAGCCTGATCAACTACTGAAAATTGTCTTGTTTTCACATCAAAAACAGATTCAAAAACTTCTATGTCAGAGGCTTCCCCCTTTTCCAATACAAAAAGCATCTTTTTCCTGGGGGTGGAAGCAGTTACCTTTGAATCCACTAAAAGAATCTGCTTTACTGTCAAACCAGCTTTGCTAATTTTTACATATGCACCACTTTTAGGGTTATCAAGCCAAGCACAGGGAACAAGCCCCAACACCTTTGTATTATCGCTACAACAAGATAGACAACTCAATATAGATTCAATCTGAGCTGTCTTCTGATCTCTATTGGTTATAAGCACTGCATCGATGTCACTAGTATTCATATGATCGAAAGTCAGAAATTCCGCATCAGGAAACTGATGCCTATAGAGACCAGCAACGGTCGAATCCGTAACCGCATAATGTCTCTCTCCACCTCGCCCGCTTTGTTCTATAAAACAAACCATATCGGGAGAAGGATTTACAATGAGTATGCTGTCATCCTGATTAATGTTGTTCAGAAAAAGAGGCAACACATACCCAACCTCAAAATCAGAATCATTCCTTATCTTGTTTGCATAAAAAGCTGCGTTGATAACTTCCGAAGGTTTCTGATCTTTTAATGTCATAGCCGAAAATCGGAATAATGTTTCTTCATATGAAACACCACTTTCGACCTCATGACCTTCGATTCCTTTATAATAATAAGCCCATGGATTATCTGCCTCTGCCAATTCATCTTGTTTCGATTTCACTGCCAGAAAGTCTGTAAGCATAACTCTCATAGGGACTTTTTTCTTCTTGTAAGCCTCTACAGCTTTTTTTATCCTTCCGTTTATTTTAAGCTTTACGGCAGGTATTATTTTCGACTCAAAGCGCATATTCTACTGTATCTCCCAGTAAGCTCATTTTTCTATTCTTAATAAGAATTACCATAATATTATTTATTATTCAAGGTATTCATTTACATATTTTATGGTAATTTTTGGTCAATGTTGGGTCAAATGGCAAAAAAAACCCTCGAAAAGCCTTATATTACAAGGCTTTTCGAGGGTGCGGCATCATTCAAACTCAATCGTTCCCGGCGGTTTGCTGGTGATGTCGTAGAAGACTCTGTTGACATGCGAGACTTCATTGATGATCCTTGAGGTGACTTTCTTCAGCACTGGATAAGGAATTTCGACGGAGTCCGCCGTCATGAAGTCGACCGTATTGACTGCGCGCAGGGCGATTGCATAGTCATAGGTACGCTCATCGCCCATGACACCAACAGAGCGCATATTTGTCAGTGCAGCGAAATACTGACCGGTTGTCTTATCGAGTCCGGCATTCGCCATCTCTTCGCGGAAGATCGCGTCTGCATCCTGCACAATCCGGACTTTCTCAGCTGTCACCTCGCCGATGATCCGGATGCCCAGTCCCGGACCCGGAAATGGCTGACGCATGACGAGTTTCTCCGGAATTCCAAGATGCAGCCCGACCTTCCGGACTTCATCCTTGAACAGGTATCTCAACGGCTCCACAATCTCCTTGAAATCGACATAATCCGGCAGGCCCCCAACATTGTGGTGGGATTTGATGGTGGCGGATTCTCCGCCAAGCCCACTCTCGACTACATCCGGGTAGATTGTTCCCTGCACAAGATAATCGACTGCGCCGATCTTCTTTGCCTCCTCCTCGAAGACACGGATAAATTCCTCTCCTATGATCTTGCGCTTTTTTTCCGGCTCGGTCACACCGGCAAGCTTGCTATAGAACCTCTGCTGAGCATTGACACGGATAAAGTTGAGGTCATACGGCCCATTCGGTCCGAAGACAGACTCCACCAGGTCCCCCTCGTCCTTGCGGAGCAAACCATGATCGACAAAGACACAGGTCAGGTTCTTGCCGATGGCCTTGGAAAGCAGGACCGCGGCGACAGAGGAGTCCACTCCGCCTGAAAGTGCACAGAGTGCTTTCCCATCCCCGATCTTCTCTCTCAGCTCCTGTATCGTCTTCTGCGCGAAGTCTTCCATCTTCCAGCTGCCGGAGCAGCCACAGATTCCAATCACAAAGTTGCGAAGGATTTCCTTCCCGAACATCGTATGCAGCACTTCCGGATGATACTGGATCGCATACAGCTTCCGCTCCGGATCCTCATCAGATGCGCACGGACAGTTCGCGGAATGAGCTGTAATCTCAAATCCCGGCGCCGGCTCTGCGATGTAATCATTATGACTCATCCAGCAGACCATCGGGCTGGGGATTCCGTCATAAAGTCTGGAAAGTGGTTTGTCGACGATGACCTCCGTCTTCCCATACTCACGTTCATCAGCACGTGCAACCTTCCCGCCAAGCACATAGTTCATCAGCTGGGCGCCATAGCACAGGCCAAGAACCGGTACACCCAGCTCGAAGAGCTCCTTCGGAGCGGTTGCCGCCCCTTCCTCATAGACACTGTTCGGTCCGCCTGTCAGGATAATACCCTTCGGATTCATCTTCCGGATCTGATCCAGCGGCGTTCTGTAAGAGTAGATCTCGCAGTACACGTTGCACTCGCGCACACGCCTGGCTACAAGCTGGTTGTACTGCCCGCCAAAGTCGATGACAATGACTTTCTCCTGATTGTCCTTCTCCATCCTTGTCCTTTCTATCTTTTTGGGTTCCTCTTGCTGTCATTGTGCATGCAGAAAATCTGCACTTCTCGTGAAATCCGGAGGTATCCGTTCCTGCACCTGACCAACCTGAGCTTCCGGCATCTGGAATGCTAAACCGCTGCACTCCCGCGAGCGCAATGTGATATCACTCTCTCAGGACACCGGCCAGCGAAACATACGATCACATCACCCCTGCGTTATTCCCAGATAGCTTCTGATCCGTTCCATCCGGTGCTCTGTATTCACAACGCCCATCCGGTATGCGCGATAGAGCTTCTCCGGATTTTTCTCAAGCCTTGCGACATCCAGCGGCTGACTGGGGGCTATCACGAGGATCCGTTTCTGCTTCTCCAGCTCATCGATGTGATCGCAGAGCCGGTTGTAGCGCTCATCTGCATGCATCATGTAATCATACAGCGCCGGGAAGTTGTGGTAAAGCCTTTGTTCAGCCCGGAGCTGTGTCTCCGGCTCCCCGGGATCCCGCCAGCCTCTCTCATGTGTTTTTACGACAATAATCTTCTCATACCCCTGGCCGATCGCCCAGTCGACCGGAATACAGTCTGAATTTCCGCCATCAAGATAGGGAATTCCATCAAGATAGACCATTCTGGAGAGAACCTGCATACTTGCGGAAGCCTTTATGGCCGTGAACATGTCCGAGCAGTTCGTCTTCTCCAGATAGGTTGGCTGGCCGGTCAGGCAGTTTGTCGCCACAGCGACGAGCCGTCTCTCCGGACTCATGATCCGGAGAATGTTCTCATGATCCTCCGTCTTGAAGGTGTCAAAGACGATGTTGAAACCGATCACACCCTGATTTTTTCGAATGGCGCGAAGCCCGGCATAGCTCGAATTTCTGCAGTGGGTGATGTTGAACCTGCTTGGCCATCCGATTCTTCCTGCACAGTAGCAGGCCCCGTAAAGTGCCCCGGCTGAAACGCCGATGACCGTCTGAATATTGATGTTATTCAGCAACAGGGTATCCGTCACGCCGCCCGTATAGAGTCCCCGGAAAGCGCCGCCCTCCAGCACCAGGCAGCCTGGCGTGAGTTCTCTGCCTGATCTTCCGTCCGGGATTCTGTTTAGTATTGTCTCGATATGTCTCATGAACAGCCACCCAATCCTGGAACGTTCTGTCATTTACATCTGAATAGTGTTATTCTAGCAAATATCAGCCTGAAAGGAAAGGAACAAGATATGATACAGGATATCGCACCGCATACGTTCAATAATGAATATACTCCGTCCGCCCCGAAAGGCTCGGATTATGTAATCGTGGTTGATGACCGGAAGATTCTCCTGAAGGAACATGCAGACGGCCGCCTGATGCTTCCGACTGTCTCGGATCTTCTCCGTGATTCCGGTCTCCTCTCTTCCCCTGCTGCATCTGCCTCTGAAGCCGCCGCAGCCCCCTCTTCTGTCCCAGCAGACAAATTTACTTCTGACAAAGCAGCTCCGGATGCTCTTTCACTCCCTCTTACCTATCTGTTCTCAATCGACGAGGAGTGCTTCTTCTTTTATCCAGGTACGCCCGCCGCACGTTCCCCATACCAGTATGTAAATGAGATGGCGCTCCGGGAGCTGGAACACGACTATCTCTCATTCGGGGCCGCGACAGCCGTCCAGCTGGCGCAGTGGTACACGCTCCATCATTTCTGCGGAAAATGCGGTGTCACGACGATCCATTCAACGACAGAGCGCGCTGTCATCTGCCCGAAATGCGGCCATATCTATTATCCGCGGATTTCACCGGTTGTGATCATTGCCATCACGGACAAGGACCGGATCCTGCTGACAAAGTACAGCCGGAAGGGTACAAAGCGTCACTCCCTGGTAGCCGGCTTCGTTGAGATTGGGGAGACGCTCGAGGATGCTGTACGCCGGGAGACGATGGAGGAGGTTGGGCTGCGGGTAAAAAACATCCGGTATATTGAGTCGCAGCCATGGGCATTCTCCTCCTCGCTGATCTCAGGTTTTGCCGCGGAGGTCGATGGCGATCCGACCGTGCACCTCAATACAGACGGGAAAGACGAGCTCGCCTCCGCGGAATGGATACCGAGAGACGAGCTCGCCTGTGAGGATCATTCTGTTTCCCTGACCTGGGATATGATTGGGAAATTCCGCAGGCAGGAGCTGTAATTGTTGCTGCAGTACGCTGCACTGCTGCTTTGTGTCTCCCTCATCCCCACTTTCCCTTGTTGATCGTTGATCGTTGACCTTTCAGCCTTGCAGCTTATCTGGCGTCTGAGTCTATGAGAAGGGCAGCCATGTTGCGGCGTGCACATCAACTGTCTGGCTGTCAGACCTCGTAGTCCAGGCAGGAACGCACCACCGTGTATGGCCTGACATAGGTATCTGCCACCTTGACGTGGTTCGGATTGACGGCATATCCCTTCAGGGATGCCGCGTCATCCAGCAGCGCATCCAGCATCATATCCATGTTGGAGGACGGAAGGCCTTCGATATGGATATGTATCTCGCGAAGCCCGGGGACGATACCGACCAGTCCTTCCAGATGTTCCTTCGCTTCCCTCTTTACCTTCGCTTTCTCCTCTGCCGAAAGCTCTTCCTTCAGTTTCCATAAAATGACATGACGTACCATTGCTTTCCCCTTTCCGCACAGGACCGGTTAGATGGCTAGTCCCAGCGCTCTTCCAACTAGTGACACAACAAATGCTGCAATCCATGCAATCACACACTGATTGATTATAACAAAGAACATCCACTTTGTCCCAAGCTCTCTGCGCACAGAGGAAACTGCAGCGACGCAGGGGGTGTAGAGCAGACAGAATACCAGAAGACAGAAGCCTGCCAGCGGCGTGATCGCTGCCGTGATGGCTGCCCTTGAGCCGAACACCAGGTTCAATGTGGAGACCACACTTTCCTTGGCCATGAAGCCTGCGATCAGGGAAGTCACAATCCGCCAATCACCCAGTCCCATTGGCTTGAAGATCGGAGCAACAGCGCCGGCGATGACCGCCAGGATACTCTTTGAAGAGTCCTCCACAATATTCAGATTCGTCCCAAAATTCTGAAGGAACCAGATCACAAGGGTCGCCAGAAAGATGACCGTGAAGGCTCTCTGCAGGAAATCCTTTGCCTTGTCCCACATCAGCTGAAGGACATTCTTCGGGCTTGGCATCCGATAGTTCGGGAGCTCCATGACAAACGGAACCGCTTCGCCGCGGAATGTCGTCTTCTTAAAGATCCATGCAACCAGCACGCCAGTCAGGATGCCCATCAGGTACAGAAGGACAACGACAAGACCTGCATGCCCAGGAAAAAACAGAACCGACAGGAACACATAAATCGGAACCTTTGCTGAACAGCTCATAAAAGGAGTCAGCAGAATGGTCATCTTCCTGTCCCTCTCTGATGGAAGGGTTCTCGATGCCATGACACCCGGCACCGTGCATCCGAAACCGACCAGCATCGGTACAATCGAGCGGCCGGAAAGGCCAATCTTACGGAGCGGCTTGTCCATCACGAATGCCACCCTCGCCATGTAGCCGGAGTCCTCCAGGATCGACAGGAAAAAGAACAGGACGACGATGAGTGGAACGAAGCTCAGGACTGTCCCCACGCCGCCAAAAATTGCATCGACAACAAGCGATTTAATCCAGCTGCTGGCACCGGTCTGCGAAAGCAGCGTCGATACCTGAGCGCCAAGCGCATCAATCCCTGCCTGAAGCAAGTTCTGCAAAAACGAACCGATTACGTTGAAAGTCAGATAGAAGACAAGCCCCATGATCAGAACAAACATCGGGATTGCCGTATACTTGCCTGTCAAGATTTTATCGATCTTCTGCGATCTGATATGTCCCTTGCTTTCTCTGGGTTTTACTACACAGGCACTGCAGACCCTGTTGATGAAATCAAAGCGCATGTCCGCCATCGCGGCTGCACGGTCAAGTCCGCGTTCCTTCTCCATCTGCTGAACAATATGCTCGATCATCTCTTTCTCGTTCTGATCAAGATTCAGCCGGTTAATGACACGTTCATCCCCCTCGACGACCTTCGAAGCTGCAAACCGGAGCGGAATATCCGCTTTCTGAGCATGGTCCTGGATCAGATGCATGATACCGTGAAGACATCTGTGAACTGCCCCGCCATCCTCCGTTTCGGAGCAGAAATCCTGTCTTCCGGGGCGCTCCTGGTATTTGGCCACATGGATGGCATGGTCGATCAGCTCGGAAATGCCCTCGTTCTTCGCAGCTGAGATCGGAACGACCGGCACGCCAAGCATCTCCTCCATCTTGTTAATCAGAATCGAGCCGCCATTCTCCCGAACCTCGTCCATCATGTTCAGCGCGATGACCATCGGAATATTCAGCTCCATCAGCTGCATCGTCAGGTACAGGTTCCGTTCAATGTTTGTCGCGTCCACGATGTTGATGATGCCCTTCGGATGGTTGTCCAGAATAAACTGCCTGGAGACAATCTCCTCGTCCGTGTAGGGCGACATCGAATAAATGCCGGGAAGATCTGTCACCAGCGTATCCTTGAAGCCGCGGATCGCGCCGTCCTTACGGTCGACTGTCACGCCCGGAAAGTTGCCGACATGCTGATTGGAGCCGGTCAGCTGGTTGAAGAGCGTTGTCTTCCCGCAGTTCTGGTTGCCGGCAAGGGCAAATGTCAGGATGGTACCATCCGGAACCGGATGCTCATCAGCCTTGACATGGTACTTACCGCCTTCACCAAGTCCTGGGTGAGGCACAGCCTGCCGGAGATTATGACGGTCCCCCTTACCCTCACGCACAGCAGCTTCTCTTCCCATTTCTGCTGCGTTTCGATTTTCTGTTCCATGCGCTGCATCCAGTCCATCGCGTACATCTCTGATCTCGATCTGCTTTGCGTCTGCGACACGCAGTGAAAGCTCATAGCTCTTAATCCGTACTTCGACCGGATCCCCCATAGGGGCATATTTCACCATCGTAATGTCGGTGGTCGGGATAATTCCCATATCCAGGAAATGCTGCCGCAATTCTCCACTACCTCCGACAACGCTGACGGTTGCTGTTTTCCCAATCGGGAGTTCGTCTAATGTCATGTTATTCCCTTCTGTCTGTCCCGTCTCCAAGAGTCGTACTTGACTATAAACACTCACATCCAAGATGTCAACCGCGGCGGCGGTGCCTGAAAGGCACTGTACAGTGTGACAAAGTCAACATGCCTGTCGCCGATGTTTTTTCCCTCCCCTCACCGCTGCATGCTTGGGAAGCACGGCCCCCTCACGAAGGACTGCTTCTGTTGAGTATGATACGCTCTCCTGTATCCCTGCATTGTCTGCCGTTGCCGAAAGACCGGTTGGAGGAAGGCAGAAAAATCCCCTGTACCTCCGTTGAATGAAGGTACAGGGGGTTCGATTCTTAAAGCAGATCAGATTTTCTGACAAATCCGGTTTTCCCTTCAGGTGCTGTCATTTCCTTCGTTCGTGTGATCCTCGTCCACTTGTCCACAACCTCATTTTCGACATGGACACCGGGTCCGATTTCCACATAGGAAAGAATGATGCTGTTCTTCACGACAGCGCCCTTTCCAACCTTGACGCCGCGCCCAAGGACACAGTTCTCGACATCACCCTCGATCTCTGAACCATCTGCGACGACACTCCTTCTGACAGTCGCTCCTTCCATGATTGTGGTCGGGCAGGCGTCCGTCGTGGTTGTATAGAAAGGCCAGTCGACTGTGAACAGCGACCTTGTCGTCTTCTGATCCAGTAGCTCCATATTGGCCTCATAGTATGCATCCAGATCTGCGATCGCTGCGAAGTAGCCCTTGTGCTGTACCCCGCGAATCACCAGATCGGTCTTTCCGAGCCGGTACTCCAGCATCTGCGACATCGAGAACGCAGACGAGAAGGCAGCTGTCTTGTCAATCAGCGTCAGGAACAGCTCCCGTTTCATGATATAGGTATCCATGAAAATATTCTGGCTCTGCTTGTTGGCATGATTTCCGGAGAGGCTCATCACTGTCTGTTCATCATCCAGCGTCATCACACGGCAGTTCAGAAAATGGTCCCTCGCATTCGAAACCTTGTGATACAGCATGGTGATATCCGCACCGGATTCAATGTGCTGCTGCAGAAGGTCCGAGAAATCCTGGCGGAAAACCATGTAGCACGGTGTGACCACCACGTACTCCTCTTCCATTCGCTCCAGATAGTCTCTGTTTGCCAGATAGTTGGCGATGTCGGTGTTATAAGCCTCGTTCCGGCTGTCCTCCTCGCAGTACAGAAGCTGAAGTCTTCCTCTCTTGGAGTTGATGTTGTACTGACGCCCGGTGCCCAGATGATCAACCAGGGAGCGCGGATACTTTCCGCCGATGAACACCTGGATATTGTCGATGCCGCTGTTGCTCAGATTGGAGACCGGGAAATCAATGACCCTGTACCTTCCGAACAGTGGAATCGCTCCTGCCGAGCGGAAATCCTGCAGGCCGTAGACTCTGACACGTCTTGGAGTTGAAGTTACGATGCCGAATGCCTTTGCCATGATCACTCCACCCCCTTTACATTCTTTGAAACCAGTTCGATGTGCTCACTGTCTGCGCTGCCGACAACGGCACCCTTTCCGATCCGGACACCGTTGGCTATCATCGCCCGGATGACCGTTGCGCCCTCGTCGACCACAGCCCCCGGCATGAGGACAGAATCTGTGACCGTCGCCCCTTCTGCGACCTTCGAGTTCGTAAACATAACGGTGTGGGTAACCTTCCCGCTGCACTCACAGCCCTGCGTGATATAGACGCGGTCTGTCTCAGCCTTGTCGCCGATGTAAGCCGGAAGGGTCGAGACATCCGCTGTGTAAATTTTCCAGGAATAAGCGCCAAGATCCAGCTCGTCCTTCTTGTCCAGAAGGTCCATGTTCGCTTCCCAGAGGGAATCGATGGTCCCCACATCCTTCCAGTAGCCCTTGAACTCGTATGCAAGAAGTGTCTTTCCGTCCGCGAGCATCTGAGGAATGATGTTCTTCCCGAAATCGTGGGCAGAATCCGGATCCTTCATATCCGCAACAAGCATCTTCCGAAGCAGCTTCCAGTTGAAGATATAGATTCCCATCGATGCCAGATTGCTCTTCGGGTGCTCCGGCTTCTCCTCGAACTCAACAATCCTGCCAGTCTCATCGGTATTCATGATCCCGAACCGGCTTGCCTCCCTGATCGGGACCCCGATCACGGCGATTGTCGCATCCGCCTCCGCCTTGATATGAGCCTTCAGCATCTCGGAGTAATCCATCTTGTAAATATGATCTCCGGAAAGAACCAGCAGAAATTCCGGATTGTACTGGTCAATGAAATCGATATTCTGCGATATGGCATCCGCAGTTCCCCTGTAGACGTCGAGTCCCGTCTCCGCTTTCTCACGGGGCGTCAGCACAAAAACGCCGCTGTCCTTCGTGTCAAGTCCCCAGCGTCCGCCTCCTGCGACATAACTGTTGAGCAGAACAGATTCATACTGCGTCAGAACGCCTACAATGTCGACGCCGCTGTTCGCGCAGTTACTGAGCGGGAAGTCGATGATGCGGTACTTTCCGCCATATGAGACAGCCGGCTTTGCAACCTTCGAGGTCAGCTCATGAAGACGGCTCCCTCTTCCGCCGGCGAGAATCATCGCCAGCATATTCCCCTGTTTCATGAATAATCCTCCTCACCTGTTCCTGTTTTCCAGTGAACTGACTGCCCCGGCAGGATTCCTTCCGGGACACATTCATGGATGAACCCGTCGCCGGACACCCATCGGATGCTTTATTTTAACACCGTATATTAGTTTAAACAAGGCAAATATCTGCTTCCGTAATCTCCCTGATGTCCGCGTCCGGAAGTTCTGCCAGCCTCGTCGCCTGGTTCGTCACAATCTTCTCGAACAGATTCCGGACATCCCGCGCGTTCGCAAAATGGGGCCCTTTTTCTGCCTCCATCTTTCGAATCTTTTCCTCTGCTTTCTCCTTTGCCTTGTCCGTCAGCCGGTAGTTGTACTTCTCCGTCATGGTGTAGAAAATCTTTACCAGCTCGTCAGCCGTATAATCCGGAAATTCGATGTACTTATTGAACCTCGACTTCAATCCCGGATTGCTTCCGATGAATTCCTTCATCAGCTCCGTGTACCCGGCGACAATGACGACAAAATCTTCCCGCAGGTCTTCCATTGCCTTCAGAATCGTGTCGATGGCTTCCTGGCCAAAGTCATTTTCCCCGCGTGCGAGTGTATAGGCTTCATCGATGAACAGGATGCCGCCCTTCGCCGCCTCGATCTTCTCCTTTGTCCGGATCGCGGTCTGTCCAACGTAGCCAGCCACGAGGTCTCCCCTGTCACATTCGACAAGCTGGCCCTTCGACAACACACCAATATCCTTGTAGATGCCTGCCAGAATCCGGGCGATCGTCGTCTTGCCGGTCCCGGGATTGCCGGAAAAAACCAGATGGAGCGAAAATGGAACCTCCGGCAGCTTCTGCTCCTTCCGGCGCACCTGCATCTTCATCAGATTGGCAAGCTGAACCACATCCTTCTTGACCGACTCAAGACCAACCAGCTTCTGAAGCTGTTCGTAGGATGCACTGTCCTCGATCCGGGCCAGCGCACGGATCTGGTTTTCCCTGTCTGTCCCGCTCTCCGGACTTGCCTCGGCTTGCCCCTCTGGCTTTCGGTCCGGTTCCTCTCCCGGACTTGCCTCGGTCTGCCCGTCTGCACCACCGCCTGCTGCCATGGTGCTTCTGTCGTTGCTGTCTTTGCTGTCTGCGCTGTCCTTGCTGCCTGTGCCGGAAGCGTCATTCTCCGGATCCGGATCGTCTCCGGCCTTTCCTGCCATGGCAATGTACCGGAGCAATTTCACAAACCGGTTATACGAATCATCATCCGGAATGATCAGTGTCTGCTTTCCGTTCAGCTCGATCTTTGACAGCTTCGGTGTTGTCCGGATATGCATCGGATGGCCCAGCTGATAATCCGCACTCAGTGCCCGGTCTCCCTGATCGGCTTCCATATGGACAGCGTGCTTCCTGACATCCAGCCGGATGCTCCCCTCTATCGGGAATCCGAAACTGTCCTGATAGACACCCTTCACGACGAGCTGATCACCGGTTTCCATATAGGCACTGATACACTGGATTTCATCCCAGTCGTTCACATTGCATTTTGAAGCCATAACACCTCCCGCAGGTCTTCCTCGTCATCTGCTGGTTTCATCTTACCATATCACCTGCGGAAGCTGTGCATTGTTTTCCAGATTCCTGCACAAAAGCTGCCCCTTCCGGGATTTCCCGAAAGGGGCAGCTTTCTTTGTCCAAAATTAAAGTCTGTCGTGGCAGGTTCTCGCGATGACATCGAGCTGCTGCTCTCTTGTCAGGTCGATGAACTTGACCGCGTATCCGGATACACGGATCGTGAAGTTCGCATACTCCGGCTTCTCCGGATGCTCCATCGCATCCTTCAGCTTCTCAACGCCGAAGACATTGACATTCAGGTGATGAGCACCCTTCTCGAAATATCCGTCAAGGACGTTGACCAGATTCTCAGAACGTTCTTCAGTTGAGTGGCCGAGTGCGCCTGGGTTGATCGTCTGGGTGTTGGAGATGCCGTCCAGTGCATACTCATACGGTACCTTTGCCACGGAGTTGAGGGATGCAAGCAGTCCGTTCTGCTCTGCTCCGTACGCCGGGTTGGCCCCTGGTGCAAATGGAGTGAAGGCTTCTCTTCCATCCGGCAGCGCTCCGGTTGCCTTCCCGTACACGACGTTGGAGGTGATGGTCAGGATCGAGGTCGTCGGTTCGGAATTGCGGTAGGTATGATGCTTCTTGATCTTCTTCATGAAGGTCTTCAGCAACCAGACCGCGATGTCATCCGCACGGTCGTCATCGTTTCCATAGCGCGGGAAGTCACCCTCGATCTTATAGTCGACCACGAGCCCTGTCTCGTCGCGGACCGTCTTGACCTTTGCATACTTGATCGCAGAGATGGAATCCACGACATGGGAGAACCCAGCGATACCGGTTGCGAATGTTCTTCTGACATCGGTATCGATGAGTGCCATCTCGGCTGCCTCATAGTAGTACTTGTCATGCATGTACTGGATCAGGTTCAGGATGTTGACATAGAGTCCTGCCAGCCAGTCCAGCATAAGATCGTACTTGTGCATAACCTCATTGTAGTCCAGATACTCGGAGGTGATCGGTGCCAGCTCCGGTCCGACCTGCATATGGCGGCCCTGCTTGTCGAGGAACTTCTCATCCTTTCCGCCGTTGATCGCATACAACAGTGCCTTTGCAAGGTTTGCACGCGCACCGAAGAACTGCATCTCCTTGCCGGTCTGCGTTGCGGACACACAGCAGCAGATGCTGTAATCGTCGCCCCAGACCGGACGCATGACATCGTCATTCTCATACTGAATCGAGGAGGTATTCACAGAGATCTTCGCAGCATAGCGGCGGAAGTTCTCCGGCAGCTTCTTCGTGTAAAGGACGGTAAGGTTCGGCTCCGGAGCCGGTCCCATGTTCTCGAGGGTATGCAGGAAGCGGAAATCATTTCTGGTCACCATGTGACGGCCGTCCATGCCAAAGCCCGCAACCTCCAGGGTTGCCCAGACCGGGTCACCGGAGAACAGCTGGTTGTAGGACGGGATTCTCGCAAATTTGACCATACGGAACTTCATGACCAGATGGTCGATCAGCTCCTGAGCCTCCTTCTCGGTGATCTTTCCGGCAGCAAGGTCTCTGCTGATATAGATATCCAGGAAGGTGGAAATGCGGCCGACGGACATTGCCGCCCCGTTCTGGGTCTTGATTGCAGCCAGGTATCCGAAATAGAGCCACTGGACAGCCTCATGGGCATCCTTAGCCGGTCCTGAGATATCGTAGCCGTAGGACTGCGCCATCTCCTTCATGCCGCGCAGCGCGCGAATCTGATCGGAAATCTCCTCTCTCTGACGGATGACATCATCGGTCATCGTCCCGTCGCCACAGTTGGCAAAATCTTCCTGCTTCTTCGCGATCAGGAAATCGATTCCGTACAGTGCGACACGGCGGTAATCGCCGACGATTCTTCCTCTTCCGTAGGTGTCCGGAAGTCCGGTGATGATATGAGAATGGCGGGCAGCGCGCATCTCAGGGGTATAGGCATCAAAGACAGCCTGGTTATGGGTCTTGTGGTACTCGTTGAAGATCTTGTGGAACTTCGGGTTAACCTTGTAGCCGTAGGTCTCTGCCGCTTCCTCCGCCATCTTTATACCGCCGTATGGCATGAATGCCCGCTTCAGCGGCTTGTCTGTCTGAAGGCCGACAATCTTCTCCAGATCCTTCATAGACTCATCGATGTAGCCCGGACCGTAAGCCGTCAGACCTGTGACAACCTCCGTCTCGCACTCAAGGACACCGCCTCTTTTGCGCTCCTCCTTCTGAAGCTCCTGGAGCTTTCCCCAGAGCCTGTCGGTCGCCTCCGTCGGTCCCTCGAGGAAGCTTTCGTCCCCGTCGTACGGTGTGTAGTTGTCCTGGATGAACTGACGGACATTGACATCATCCGTCCATTTGCTTCCCTTGAAACCTGTCCACTCTTCTCTCATCATATTTCTCCTCTCAAAATGGCTTCTGCTTCCTTCACCCGCTCCGGCGACGGGCTGACGGTTCCCTTCAGTGTGTAGGGAATGCCGAGCTCCTCCCACTTGTATGCACCGAGCGAGTGGTACGGAAGAACCTCGATCCTCTCGACGTTGTGAAGGGTGCTGATGAACTGCCCCGTCCGCCTGAGATATCCGTCGTCGTCCGTCCATCCAGGAACGAGCACATGCCGGATCCAGACCGGTTTGCCGATTCCGGACAGGTACTCCAAGCCGGCAAGGATGTTGTCATTCGGCTTTCCGGTGAGCGCCTTATGACGTTCCTGGTCGATCTGCTTGATATCCGCCAGGAGCAGATCGGTCACTTCCATCAGTCTTTCAAATGTGTGGAAGAAGGGCTCCTGTGTCGTGAAGGGTTCCAGTGCCGTGTCGATACAGGTATTGATTCCTCTTGCCTTCGCCTTTCTAAAAAGATCCAGCAGGAAATCCGGCTGCAGAAGCGGCTCGCCGCCCGAGACGGTAATTCCGCCCTTCGGTCCCCAGTAACTTCTGTAGCGCTCTGCCTGATCCAGCAGCTCATCCGCTGTCATGAGAGTCCCCTTCTTCATCTGCCAGGTATCCGCATTGTGGCAGTATCTGCAGCGCATCCGGCAGCCTGAGACGAAGATCAGGAAGCGGACGCCCGGGCCGTCTGCCGAGCCAAATGACTCAGTGGAATGGATGTATCCTTCGACCATAGTCAGCCTTTCTTTGATCTGTTCTCTGATACGGCCTTATCTTATGGAATTATTGGGAAATAATCATTGATTATAATCAAGAATTATAAAAATATTATCCTGCAGGAAAATGTTATCCTGCAAGCTGCCGGATGGCTTCCTGATCGAGGATATGAAGCTTCCCCTTCCCGGTCCGCTTCAGAATGCCGGCCTTTTCCATCTCCCGGAGCTTCCGGCTTACAGTCTCCGGCCTCAGATTCAGACTGGCAGCAATGTCCTCCAGCCTGAGGTCGATCTCCGGGCTCGAGACATGCTCCACCTCGTAGAGCAGGAGCTTGGCAACGCGCACCTCCGGCTCCTTTGCCGAGAGGATCATATTCCGCTCATTTGCATCGTGGAGCTTCCGGCTCAGAACGGTGATAATGCTCCAGGCGACACTGGTGTCCTGCAGCATCGTTTGAAAATCGTGCACCGGAATTGCACAGACGTCGACCGTCGTCAGACAGACCGCCGAGTACGGATACAGGCTTCCGTTCAGAAACAGGCCTTCCCAGATAGCCTCCCCGCCGGCAAAGATGCCGATGATCATCTCGCGTCCATCGGGGCTGCCTACGCAGAGCTTCACCTTTCCGCTGCGCAGGATCCAGATATCACCGACCGGCTCTCCGGCCCGAAACAGATAGCTGCCCTTTCTTTTGTGGAGATGCCGTCCCCGGTCTGTGACCAGTTTCCGCTTTTCCTCCGGAACCCCGGCAAAGATTGTCATCTCCCCCGAGCACTTCCCGCAGTTGATGCATGTTCCCTTCTCATTCTCCGATGTGCGCATCAGATCCATTCCTCCAAAAGCACCACCCGGCACGCAGTCTCCTGACGCTGTACAACCGGGCTTCCGCCGTCTGTTCTTGCCGCCCAACGCATGCGAAGGCGCTTGACGGCGTCCCCCATATGTGCGAGTGTAATGCAAACCCCATGTCTGTCAGATGCTCACGGCAGCTGCAGCAGACAGTCGCTGCAGCAGGCAGCTACTGCGCCAGGCAGCTGACAGACAGCAGCGTCACAAAAAATGATAAAATCGATTATGGATCATAAAAATATAAAAGGACAGTTTTCATACCAGATCATCCGCTCGGACAGGCGGACGCTTTCTCTGATCGTCCGCCGCGGCGAGGTTCTCGTGCGTGCCCCGTACCGCCAGTCCGAGGACTCCATCGTCCGGTTTGTGGAGGCACATGCCGGCTGGGTCCTTCAGAAGCTCTCAGACGCCCTTGAACGTGAAAACGCAATCAAAGGAGTCCGGCCGCTCTCCCCGGCAGAGCTTCGGAAGCTCCATGCCCGCGCTGTGGCCTATATCCCCGGGCGGGTCGCCAGCTATGCTCCGATTGTCGGTGTCACATACGGAAAGATCACATTCCGTATCTATAAATCAAAATGGGGCAGCTGCAAGGCAGACGGAAGTCTTGCTTTCAACATTCTGCTGATGCTTACGCCCGATGAAATCATCGATTCCGTCATCGTCCATGAGCTCTGCCACCGCCTGGAAATGAATCATTCAAACCGCTTCTACAGGCAGGTGTACCGTGTCTGTCCGGACTATGATGAAAGACACCGTTGGCTGAAAAACCATCGTGACGAAATCATGGCGCAGGCCGGCCTGCTCTGAGTTTCTGCCATGCAGGCCAGGATTGAACCACGCCGTTGACAGCACTCCGGCAGATCCGGCTGTTCCTGCCACACAGGCCAGGATTGAGCAACCGGCCGCTTTTCAGCAACCTTGTAACAATCTGGTTATATAAAAATATCGCATATTGGATATATCAATGTGCTCAGTTCGGGTCTATACTCTGGTCAGTTTCAAAAAGAGGAGGAAACCGATATGAAAACTACGAGTTTGGAACACACCGCCAGCGCAAGCCTTCCTGACAGCAGCCTGCGTCTGAAGAAGCTGGCATTTGCGGCGATCTTCGCCGCCCTGACCTATGTGGTCTTTACGTACCTGTCTATACCGATTCCGACCCCGGGCGGCAAGGTTTCCGTTCATCTCGGAAACGCCTTCGTTGTGCTCGGAGCGCTGCTGCTCGGCCCGCTCTACGGTGGTCTTGGCGGTGCCATCGGTCTGACAATCGGTGACCTGATCGATCCCGTCTACATCGTGGAAGCACCAGTGACCTTCGTCGTCAAGCTTCTGGTCGGCGTGATCGCCGGCCTGATCGCGCACAGGCTTGGCCACATCAGCACACAGCAGAACCAGAGGAAACTGACGCAGTGGGTGGTGATTGCCTCCGCCGCAGGCCTTCTGTTCAATACCTTCGCAGACCCCGGACTCCGTTATCTCTACAAACTGTTCATCCTCGGCCGTCCGGCTGCCGAGGTGACCTTCGCGATCAACTTCACGGTCACAGCGATCAACGCGGCTGTCTCCCTGGTGATCACGGTTCTGCTGTACCTGGCGCTGCGTGTGCCTCTGAAAAAAGCAGGGCTCTTCTTCCGCCTGAGCTGAGAAAGCGGAACAAACTAATTTGGAACCGTTGAAGATACTGGCCCTTCAGATTTTTGAAGGGCCTGTATCTGTGTTCGGTCAGCCCCGCAAAAGTCTTACAGCCTTCTTTGCGTCAAACTCTACCTCGCTGACCTTCTGTGTCTCGATCTCGTAGAGTGCATTGCCCGCCAGGTGCTCGGCTGCCTGCTCCAGATCCCGGCAGCCGGGGCGGTCCTTGTACAGGTCAATGATGGCATCGACTGCCTCCTGCGTCACTCTGCACTCTTCCTTTCTCATTCCCATCCGGCGCAGAACCTTTGGCATCGAATAATCCCTGAAGATAATCTTCTTCTCATCGCTGGTGTAATCCGGGATGTCGATGACCGCAAACCTGGAAATCAGAGGTTCTGAGATCCGGTTCTTGTCATTCGCCGTCGCAATCGGATACACCCCGCCCGTCGGGATCTGGCACTCCATGTAATTATCTGTGAATCCCAGATTGTCCAGAAGGGTCAGCAGCGTATCAGCCGGATTCCCGTTCTGGTTTTCATTGTCCGCCTTGTCCAGCTCATTGATGACAAACACAATATTGGAGGAACCGGTTGCCGAGAAGGCTTCCATAATCCTGCCAGGCCGCGCATTCGTGTAGATTCTCGATGTCCCGGTCAGTGCCTCCGGATCGCACACGGTGCTCATATCGAAAACCGCCGATGGAATCTTCAGAATCCGGGCGACTGCATATGCGATCTGGCTCTTTCCGGTTCCGGCAGGCCCTGCAAGAAGGAGCCCATAGCTCGGAAGCGTATGTGTCCGGTTGATCTGGATGATGGTCTCAATCACTCTCTGCTTGACCTTCTCCAGACCGTACAGTTCCTCATCCAGGATTCTCCTGGCCTCTACGGGGTCGATCGGGTCAAAGTAGGAGCTCTTCCACCGGATGTTCAGCATCATCGAGAGCGCCCGCTTTGCATGACGTCTCTCGTCCGGATTGCCGCTCTCCTGACCGGCAATCACAATGTTTTTTCTCGCCCACTGGCGGATATTTGCCGGCAGGGTGTCCGCACAGCAGTCCATGAAATTCACGATGTCCGGGAGATCGTTCATCGCCATCTGATCCGGCACCTCTTCCTCCGCGGCCTGGATGATCGACGTCCGAAGCCGTTCCACCATATACTGAAGGAAGTTGTCTTCTGTCGTTGTCAGACCGCCCCCGTCTTTCGGCGGATCGACAGCCTTGACCCTGTAGACATAGAAGGAATTGCCATCCTGTGCGCCGGAAAGCTGTACCGAGATGTGATGTAATCCCAGCCAGCTGAACATCTTCCGGAAACGAATATCCGCCCCTGTCATCTGCAGCCGGGACATATGAAACTTCGGTCCGCCGTCATAGTACTCAAACGCAAGCGCCCTTTCCGGATTCATGAACCCGCCGCTGATGTGATGCGGGATATCCACCCCTTCCGGAACATTCAGAATCAGGAAGACCTGGTGTTTCAGGTCTGTCTTGTTCTGTGCCGGAAAAATCCGGTAGACGCTGTCCGGATCCGGCTTTCCTTCCTCCCGTCTGTCCTCCGCTTCCCGCATCGCCTGTGCTTCCTTTCTGCGCTCCTCGGCGAGTGCATGGCGCATCCTGGCGACCTCCGGGTCAACAGCCTGCTTTCTGGCCTTCTCCCGGTCAAGCTCCTCCCGGTGCACCGGAATCACAAGTCCCATCTTCTTGAGAACATCCAGATACTCGTCCACCTGGGCATCTGTCACCTCCCCGCCGCTCTCCGCGCAGGCATCGTTCCAGATTCCCTCCAGCTCCTTCATATAATGAGCTTCCATGTTTGGAGAAAATGCAAGTCCATTTTCTCCCAGTACCTCCTCGATTGTCTTCGCCTTCTCCATACGGGCTCCCTCTCAAGTCTCCTCTTCGTCCTTCACGTATTCACGTCTCAAAAGCCAGTCTGCCAAGGCCAACCGGTTATCGCAGCTGATCTGCGTGCGGCTTTCCTCTTACATCTGATGCCGGACGACTGCATATTCATCTCCATTCCGGTAGAAGGGGCAGGTTCTGCGATCCTGAAGCATAAAATGGTAAAAATCATCCTCATCCATGTCAGCCGAACAGAAAAATGCGTCTTCCTCCTCGTCATATTCATAGTAAGTGCATGTATCGCATCTCCCTGCCATCTGATGCCCCTTCCTTCCGCCGCATGGTCTTCTACTCAAATTTCAGGATTGTCGCCAGAATCCGGCGCGCGTCTGCCCTGATTTCATCCTTCGAAATCAGGCCACGGTCATACGCCTCACGTACCCGCTCCGGGAAACCCGCACCCATCTTGAGATCATTGCCGGCCTTCGCCTCGAGATAGTGCTCTCCGTTTGTCCACCAGTCGGTCGTAACCATTCCCTGAAAACCCCACTCGCCACGGAGAATGCCTGTCAAAAGCTCCTGGTTCTCCGATGTGTGGATGCCATTCATCTTGTTGTAGGAGGTCATGATCGTATACGGCTGCTCATGCTTGACGATCAGCTCAAACCCCTTGAGGTAGATCTCCCTCAGCGCCCGCTCCGACACCCGGCTGTCCGAATTCTTCCGGTTCGTTTCCTTATTGTTGCAGCAGAAGTGCTTCAGGCTTGTCCCGATCTTCTGTGACTGGACACCATGGACGAGTGCCCCTGCGCATCTTCCCGCAACCAGCGGATCCTCCGACCAGTACTCAAAGTTCCTGCCGCAGAGCGGGCTTCTGTGGATGTTGATCGCCGGTGCCAGCCAGACACCGATGTTGTTCTCCTTTGCCTCCAGTGCAGCCGCCTCACCGACCTGCGCGATCAGTTCGGTATCCCAGGTGCACGCCAGAGCCGTCGCGCATGGGAACGCCGTCGTGTTCACGCCACACTGCGGCCAGAACCGCACGCCGGCGGGTCCGTCCGCTGTCATTACATCCGGTACGCCATACTGTTCAAGATTCCCGAATCCGAAGGTATTTGCAACGCCCCGGTTCGGCTGACCGCCGAGCAGGTGGATCAGCTCATCCAGCGTCAGCTGATCCATGAATTCGTCCAGCGTATGACTTCCGTCTGCGACATCGTCAAGCAGAATCCGGTGTCCGCCCAGATGCGGATCGAGCTGCTCCAGAAAGGAACGCTGGCGGGCATTCCTGTCCTCCGTCGGTGCCGGCAGCGTTCCCTTCGGCACTGGAGAATCCAGCTCCGTCTCGGGCCGTTCCTCCTCATCTGTCTGAAGCGCCTCAAAGCTTCCGTCTGCCAGCATTCTCCGGCTCAGTCTGTGCGGAACACACTTCGGACTCTCCTGCTCCAGAATCCTTGTCTGATCCAGTGTCCACTCATACGGAATCCGTGAATTGTCCCGGACATCATTTCCAACATAGAACCGGTACGTTCCAGCTTCCAGGAGCCAGGCGGACTTCTGAACCTTGCCCGTGTCATCGTAGGATGCCATCCGGCTGATGGGGAAGGTCAGGTCGAGCTGCTGCGCCTCTCCGGATCCAAGTAATGCTGTCTTTCCAAACGCCACCAGCGTCCTGGAAGGCTTTCCGAGTTTTCCCTGCGGGATCTGTGCATAGACCTGGACAACCGCCTTCCCGGGGATCTGCGAAACATTCGTAGCCTTGACAGAGAGCAGGATCCGGCCGCCTTCCTCCTCTGTATAGGAAGCAAAGGTCGGCATCATGACAAATTCTGAGTAGGACAGGCCGTATCCGAATGGATAATTGACCCGTTCCTTTTTCCCTGGAATGGTCTCGAAGTATCGATAGCCAACGTAGATATCCTCCTCATAATCGACGTAGGCTGTCGACTTGTGGAAGCCGGCTGTCGACGGATAATCGTCAAGCTCCTTCGCAAATGTATCTGTCAGATGGCCTGATGGGTTGACGTCACCTGTCAGTACATCCGCCATCGCCAGGCCGCCTTCCATCCCTCCCTGCCAGGCAAGAAGGGCACCCTGAATCCGGTCATCGTTTCTGAACCACTCGCTGTCGACCATCCCGCCGACGTTCAGAACCGCAATCACCTTTGGGAAGAGCGCTGTGACACGTCGAACCAGCTCTTTCTCATCTTCCGTCAGATAGAAATCTCCATCCGGGAAGATCTTCGCCGAAAGGTCAAACATTCTCTGTTCGGTCGGGTCAAGCCTGTAAGGGTCATTTTTGTTCACGATAGTCCGGCGATCCCAGCCCTCTCCGGAGAACCGGCAGATCGTGATGATTGCCGTATCTGCATGTTCCCTCGCTTCCTGAAGAAGCGCCTCCGGGAGCTCCGGCTCCACCGTCATTCCAGGCTCTGCTCCGGCCTCCAGCTGTTTCCTGACGTTCTGCTCGTAGAACTCAGAAAGCTTCCCAAAAACCCGTACTTTCCCTTCCTTCTCCTTGAGCCGCATCCCATCGCACAGATTCCGGACATACGCGCATGTCACATCACCGGATCCGCCGCCGCCCTTGACATAGTCAGCTGACCCTTTTCCGAACAGAGCAACCCGTTCTCCTTTCCGGAGCGGAAGTGCTGTCCCTTCGTTTTTCAGAAGCACCATTCCTTCGGATGCTGCTTTCCGTGACAGGTCAACGTGTGACGGGGAGCCTGTCACCCGCCTGCCGTCCTTTCCAAGCGGAAGGCAGGGTTGATACCGGAAACGCTGCCATTTACTCATTGCTATCCTCCTTCTGATTTCAAAATAGACAAGCAGATACTTGATCGTTCTACGGACATCTTCCTGCAGGCGGACTGCATTCTCCAGCCGCATGGAATCTTCACAAGATGACCGTAAAAGTGATGATTCCATCTTTCCATGCCGCACCGATGCTGCCGCCCATCTTCTCCGTGATTGATTTTGCCATTGAGAGGCCGATCCCATGTCCCTCCATCCCACTGTTATGGGAGCTGTCCCCCCGGTAGAACCGCCTGAAAAATCTGCTGCAGTCCAAGCCAGCGCCTTTCTGATAATCATTCGCAACAGACAGGACTGCGCCAGCCTTGCCCTTCTTCCGAAGTGCGACATGGATGGTTCCGTCATCATCGCAATATTTGACCGCATTGTCAATCAGGATATTGCTCAGCTCCATCAGCAGGTTTCGATCTCCCATGACAAAGATGCCGTCCTCGATCTCTGACTCCAGCTTCCGTCCTTTCTGACTGACAACCGCCTGGAAGGACGTGACGCTTTCCCGTACGACATCGGTCAGCCCAACCTGTGTCAGCTCGGTCTTCTGTGTCTCGCTCATCCTCGCCAGTGCAAGCATGCTGTTGATCAGGTCGGTGGATCGTTTGACCTGCGCCAGGATGTTGTCTGTCCATTCACTCTTGCCATCGATCATCTCGATCGCCTCGGCATTCGCCGATATGATGGCAAGCGGCGTCTTGAGTTCATGGCTTGCGTTCGTGATAAACTGTTTCTGGCTGATAATATTCTCCACGTAGGGTGCAATCGCGCGTCTGGACAGCAGCCTGAGAATCACGACAAAGAGGACCACGACGAGCATGCAGACCAGGAGCGTGATCGCCCGCATGGCATTGACGCTCCGCACTTCCTGTGTACACTCAAGGAACCCGATCACAGTGAGACCGTCCGGCTGAGGTACGGACTTATAATAGTAACTGGAACGGGCATACTCTATCATCCCGCTCTTTCTGTGGAATCTGTACTGGTTCAGAGCAAGCTGCCTTGCAGTCTCCTCATTGATCTCTGCAATATGAGACAGACTCGTTTTTTCCACATTCCCATTCTCATCCAGTGTAATCAGGAAATACCGCATCCTGTATCGGCTCTCAGGCGTAAGCTCCACATTGCCGGCGATTGAATCTCCAAAATCCCGGAAGCCGATGACCAGTTTTTCCAGCAGGTTCTGTTCATCCCCTGGCAAGGTTTTTACCGAAACATCTCCATCGCTGTTCCCGGTAATGATCAGCCCGTCTGCCTCCGTCTCCTCTCCGGTTCCCTCTTTCTCAGAATCCGCCCCGCTTCTCTCCGACTCTTCCTCATAGGCATCAGAATGGTTGATGATATAGGAAAGCGTCAGATCCAGGGACCGGTACATCTGCCGATAGGAGAAATAATGAAACCCCGCCCCGACCAGCAGGAGAAGGATCAGAACCGCAGCAATCCCTAACAGAATAAATCTTCTCTTCAGCTTTTTCTCCATGCCGCCCGCCTTCCTGCCTCTTTACACGGCCGTTCCTGCTCTTAGCGAATATGGCCCTTCCTTTCCGCCAAGGATTGTGACATTCGCTGCGATCGCCTCCAGCTTGCTTCTGAGATAGCTGATGTACATCCAGACAACGCCTTCCGGCGTGTTTTCATCGTCCTTCCAGATCTTATCGTGAAGCTGTACAGCCGTCAGCTCTTTTCCGGAATTCAGGATCAGAAGTTCCATCAGCTGCATTTCCTTCTCGGAGAGCCGGACTGAATTCTCCGCCTTCAGTTCCAGTTCTGTCGTATCCAGGCTGACATTGCCGAAGGAAATCACCTTCGGTGTATATGAGTCATTGCGCCGGATCAGAGAGCGGATCCGGGCAGCCAGCTCAGCAATCGCGAAGGGCTTTGTCAGATAATCATCGGCTCCTGCATCGAGTCCTGTGACCCGGTCACTGACTTCCGACTTGGCCGTCAGCATGATGACCGGCGTCACATCGCCGCTCTGCCGTATCTGACGGAGTGCCTCGATCCCGTCCATGACGGGCATCATGATATCAAAGACCATACAGTCATATGCATTTTCCCCGGAAAGCTCCACAGCCCGAAGACCGTTCTCCGCGACATCAATCTCATATCCCATATGGCTGAGCACCGCAGTGACTGCCCTTGACAGCTGCTGCTCATCCTCTGCAAGCAGTATTCTCATCTCAGTTTTCTTCCTCCCGGATCATATTTCGAATGGTCTGCATCGACAAGTCACAACCCGCCAGCTCATCCGCACACCTCTTCAGTTCCTTCACAATCAGTTCTTCGTTCCCGATGTCTTTCTTATACTTGAGCTGATGCTCCAGACTCGCCCACGAATCCATCGCGATGGTTCGCAGCTGCACTTCTATATAATAATGACCTGGTTGCCTGCCATCTACATCCAGATACGGCACCTCCCTGTCCAGGATGACATGATAACTCCGGTATCCATTCGGCTTGGCATGCCGGATGTAGTCCTTCTCCTGCACAAGCGTGACACCCGGAAGCTTACTCAAAAATGTCACAATCTGATAGATGTCGTCAATAAACCGGGTAATGACACGGAGGCCGATCGAATCCGTCATGACCCGCAGTGCGCTTTCGGGTGTCTGGGGAACGCCTCTTCTGTCGCATTTTTCCCGCATGCTTTCCTCCGACTTGACCCGGCCAAGCAGATGCTCGTAGATCCCGTCCCCGGTTTTCTCTCTCACCTCATTGTTGTAATCTGAAAGCTCCCCGATCAGCTGATCCATCACTTTCTGAAGCGTATCAGCGTATTCTCCGTATATTCCTGCCATTCCTGTCCCTCTGTATGAAGGCCATGCCCCCCGCCCGGCTGATTTCCGGTTTTCGCCTGTCTCCGCCTGCTGGTTCCCGAAACTGCCCGGCTGTCTTTCGGCATTGCCTGTCGGCCTCTCGGCTCTGCCCGGCTGCTCTGTTTCAACATACATGGCCTGCGTGTGATCTGCTGTTTTTCATTTTCTGCTTATCCTACACTTGAAATATGTTCATTTGTTGAAATAAGCATGCTGCAGGTGTCTTTATGATAACACGAAAAGCCGGGGCCTGCGCCATCTGGCACATTTCCCCGGCTCTTCTCTTTTCATACTTACAGCCTGCTTTCGGCAGCCTGCCGCTCAGCCTTTCACGGCTCCTGCTGCAAGACCACCGACAATATTCTTTGACAAAATCAGATAGACAATGATGACAGGGAAGATGGAAAACGCGATCATCGCGTAGACCTGTCCCATATCAAACTTGAGCCAGTCCGCAGCACGCAGCTGCGCAATCAGGATCGGGAGTGTCTTCACCTTGTCCTTATGAAGAATCAGGGACGGTGTGAAGTAATTGTTCCAGCTGGTAACAAAGGCGAAGATCGCCTGAACGGCGATGGCCGGCTTCATCAGCGGGAGTGCAACCGTATTGAAAATCCTCAGCTCGCCTGCACCATCAATTCTGGCAGCCTCCAGGAGCTCTCCCGGCAGGTTTGAATCCATGTACTGCTTCAGATAGAAGAATGTCATCGGAGCCGCGATTGTCGGAATGACAAGCGGAATGAAGTTGTCCTCCAATTTCATGGACTGAACCAGCTTGACAAAGCCCAGTGCCGTCACCTGCGTCGGGATCATCATGATTCCGAGGATGAAGGTGAAAATCGCCTTCCGGCCGGCAAACCTGTATGCATGGATCGCATAGGCCGTCATGGTCGAGAAATACGTGCTGAGCAGCGCGGATAATGCTGCTACAATGAGTGAATTAACCATACCTCTTACAACCGGAAGCGAGCTGTGGAAGAGGTTATAAAAGTTTTTACCCAGATACTTTCCCGGAAGAACCGTAAACCCCCGGCCAAGCTCCGAATTGGATCTGCTTGCATTGATGAACAGAACGTAAAACCAGAACAGGCACAGGAAGGATATCAATATCAGGACAATGTAGGCGACAGCTCTTCTGGCATGAACGCTGCTGCCTTTCCCTTTCTTTCCGGATGAATGGTTTGCCATCTCTCTTCCCTCCTTACTGTACTTCGTCCTTTGCCGTCACTTGGAAAACAATCGCGCTCAGAAATCCGGTCAGAATCAGAAGCAGGACAGAAAGCGCGCCGGCCATTCCAAAGTTTTTCGAGAACAGGTGCTTGTTCAGGTACATGATCAGCGTCATCGACGTTCTCATCGGATCGCCGGATCCATTTGTCAGGATCTGGGGAACATCGAACATCTGCAGACCGCCGATCAGCGAAGTCACCAGAACATACACAAAGATCGGCTTGAGCAGCGGCATCGTCACTTTCCAGAAGATCTGCCCCGGTGTTGCCCCGTCCACCTCTGCAGCCTCATAGAGGGAATCCGGAATGCCCATCATGCCGGCCATCAGCAGGATGGTCGTATTTCCGAACCACATCAGACAGTTCATGAACCCGACAAGTCCTCTGACCGATCCGATGTGTGCCATGAAATCATACGGTTCCTTGAAGACACCGACCGCAACCAGAATGGAGTTGACCGGTCCGCCCTTGGAGAACAGCGTGAAAAACAGCATGGAGAAAGCTGCAGCCATGATCAGATTCGGCAGATAGATGACAGTCTTGAAGAACCGCTGTCCCTTCAGCCTCAGCTGCGGATTTGTGAACCAGGCACTCAGGAGAAGCGAGAGAATGATCTGCGGTACAAAACCCAGAATCCACATGATCATCGTGTTGCAGAAATACTTCCCGAGGTCTCCTTCTGTCAGCAGCTTCGCATAGTTCTTCAGGCCGATAAAATTCGGTCCGACCTTCCTCAAGCCTGACATGTAGTTTTCAAAGAAGCTGTTGTAAATCGTCGTGCAGAGCGGAATCAGCTGAAATGTGACAAACACCACTGCGAACGGAATCAGGAAGATATATCCCCATCGGTTATATCTCGTAACCACGCTTTTTTTCTTCTTCATCGCTTTCTCCTCCGGTTGCCTGATGGTCTTCTGCTTTCCGTATGCTCTGGAAGCATCCCGGCAGGTGCCCCCTGCCCGTCCCGCACAGCCGGTGACCCGGCACGTGCTGCCATCATCTGACTTGTCCCTTTTTCATGCAAGGAGCCTGTCCGTCGGGGCAGGCTCCTTTGCTGGTCCGAATCTGTATCTGTCAGTCTTCGGATAAATTGTTTTCTGATCAGTCAGTGGTCAGCTCCGGATACTTCTCAACGATCGCGCTCTTGAACTGAGCCAGTGCATCGTCATAGGAAGCGTTGCCGTCGAAGTAGTTCTTCATAGCCTTCTGGAACTCTTCATTGCAGCCCTGGTCGTAGATGGAGATGTTGCTCATGTCAACCTTCTCCGCACCATCTGCCAGCATCTGATAAGGATTCTGTCCGCCGAGGACCTTGTTGCTGCCGGAATCATCGGATGCAAGTGCCTTCAGAACTTCCTTGTTGTTGACGCAGTCGGAATCCTTCTGAGCGATCTCTTTCATGATGTCATCATCTGTTGTCATCTTCAGCATGATGTCCTTGACGAGAGACGGATTATCGGTCCCCTGCGCTGCACAGATCCATGTGCCGCCCCAGAAGAAGCCCTGCGGTCCGTTGACAAGGCCCCAGCCGCCCTGCGCCGCGATGGACTTTTCATCGTCTGCCTTCATGGAGAAGTTGATCAGCCATGCCGGCCCGAAATAGCAGAATACCTTTCCTTCCGGATAGAAGCCCTTGCTCCAGTCATCAGACCACAGCTCGGCGGTTGTAGTTTCCTTTGCATCTACCTGAGCCTTGGAATCATCGACCCACTTCTTGATATTGTCATCAATGACAACCTTTCCGTCCTGCACCCACGGTCCGGAAACATTGTTGGAGTAGACACGGTACGTATCGTTGACAGTGGACTGCATCAGATAACCCGCATCCGCCATCTTCTTTGCCGTCTCATTATAGGTATCCCAGTCAGCGACTGCCTTCTGGACTTCCGCCGGATCATCCGTTCCAAGGACTTCCTTCGCCGCAGCGCGGTTGTAGATCAGTCCGGCAGAGCAGGCCTGCCAGGAGGTCCCACGGAGATCGCCGTTCGCGTCCGTTACAACATCCTGCGTATATTTGTACTGCTTGGAAAGGTCATCTGATGTGATGCCCAGATCCTTCAGCGGCATCGCAACGTTTGCATCTGCATCGATGTACTTCTTTGCGTAATCCGCCTCAATCAGGAACATGTCAACCTTGTCGTCCGCAGATGCGTCTGCGTTCCCCGGAAGGACGGTGTCAAGGTTGTTCTGATATGCATTGTCATCGTTTGGTGTGATGATCCAGTTGACTGTCACATCGCCGATCTTTCCGTGGGTATCATCCGTCTTCTCATAACCCGGATAATGATCCGTGATCCTGCTCTTGAACTCCTCATTCCAGACCTCGATGTTGAGGACCTTGCCCTCGTCTGCTGCCGCTGCAGCCGCCTCGGTTTCCCCTGCCATCGCAGCCATTGGAAGAATCATCGCCCCTGCAAGAGCCATGCTGACCAGTGCCATCATACGCTTTTTCATCTTACTACCTCCTGTTTCTTTGTATTTAGTAACTTCTTTGATTTACTAAATCGTTTTCGTAACTACATCATAATCCCATTCCTTTTCTTCGTCAATGGCTCCATATACACAAAATAGCCCTCTGTTTATTGTGCATTATGTATATCATGCCCTTAACATATTTGTATTTTACATACATTTTTCCGACCTGTTCCAAGGCTATCGGTTTGATTGCGAAAACGTATTCGTACATCCCTGTAAAAAAGAGGGAGGCCTCCGCTGCCCGGAGCCTCCCTCTCTATGTGTCGCAATGCTGATATTGACCTGCTGTTTTCCGGCTGGATCAGAGTCCCTGAAATCAGCTCTCACCAACCTCCGCCTTCCCCTGCCCGGCTTCCTCCATGGCCTTCTGCGGTTCATCAAAAATCTCATCCATTGTGTGCCAGCCAAGCACAGCGCACTTGACGCGCGACGGCATATGAGAGACATCGATCAATGCGCCTGCCTCCTCCAGCTCCTCGTGCTCCTCCTCGGTGATATGGCCCTTGATCATGCGCAGAAAGATGTCCGAAAGCCTCCTGGCCTCCGCCTCCGTCTTCCCGATCACCAGATCCAGCATCATATCCGCAGACGCCTGAGAAATCGCACAGCCGTCTCCGACATAGGCACCGTCCACGATCTTTCCATCCTCCACCTTCAGTTTCAGGATGATGTCGTCTCCGCAGCTCGGGTTCACGCCCTCCAGCTGCATATTTGCATCCGGCAGATCATGCTTGTGTGCCGGATGCAGGTTGTGATCCGTCAGGATTTCATTGTAAAACGTATTCTGCATGTTGCCTTTCCTTTCCATCCTTCTGCCCGCGGCTGACCGTACAGACGGGTACTCACGGTCAGCGGCTTCAGTCCTGATATCCCATTCTGCTGCGCAGTGTCGCCAGGCTTGCCGTAAAGCGGTCAATCTCCGCTTCTGTGTTGTAAAAAGCCAGTGAGCATCTGGTTGTATTCGGTACCCCCAGATACTTCAGAAGCGGCTGCGCACAGTGGTGGCCTGCCCGCACGCAGACCCCGTCCTCATCCATCATCGCTGCAATATCGTGCGGATGGACACCGTCTACTTTAAAGGTCAGGATACCATGATGCTCCTCCGGCCTGTCAGAGCCCAGCAGCGTCACATGGGGGACGTCCTTCATCTGCTCCATCGCATACCGGGTCAGCTCCAGCTCCCGCTGCTCAATGAACGCCCAGCCCAGCTTCTGGTAGTATTCGATCGCCGCCAGAAGTCCGGCAGCGCCGCCCGCATTCACGGTTCCTGCCTCGAACTTGTGCGGGAGCTCCGCCCAGACTGCGCCTTCGGTGGTCACATAGTCGATCATTTCCCCGCCGCGCAGAAACGGCTGCATGCGCTCCAGCAGTGCCTTTTTGCCATACAGAACGCCGATTCCCATCGGGGCCAGCATCTTGTGCCCTGAGAATGCAAAGAAATCCACATCCAGATCTGTCACATTCACCGGGATATGCGGTGTGCTCTGAGCGCCGTCCCCGACGAAAACCGCACCCGCCTCATGAGCGATTTTTGCGTATGTTCTGAGATCGTAGCTTCTCCCAAGGACATTGGACAGCTGGGTCATGCAGACCAGTTTTGTCTCAGGCGTAAGCGCATTCCGGAACATCTCCTCCGTGACGGCACCCGTTTTATCCGGATACAGATAATGGAGGTTCGCCCCTGTCTTTTTCGCTGCCATCTGCCAGGGAAGCATGTTCGAGTGGTGCTCGATGACGGTGACGAGGATATCGTCGCCTGCCTTCAGATTGTCCAGGGCCCAGCTGTAGGCTACAAGGTTCAGGGACTCTGTCGCGTTCCGGGTGAAGATAATCTCCTCTGTGCTGCCAGCCCCGATAAAGGCTCTCACCGCTTCTCTTGCCTGCTCATACGTCTCTGTTGCAGCGACCGAAAGCCTGTAGAGTCCTCTGAGCGGATTCGCATTCTCCGTCTCGTAGAAACGCTTTCCTGCCTCGATCACGCTCTGCGGTTTCTGGCTCGTCGCTGAATTGTCAAGATACGCAACATCCTCTGTAATCAGCGGAAAGTCCGCCCGCACCCGGTCGATCATATCCTGTGTTATTGTCATCACGCCCACCCTGTTCCTTACTCTTCATTGCTGTCGGATATTCCGCCAAGATACCGCTCTACCTCTGCGCGGGTCCGCCCGTCCTCAATCAGGTGTACCACGGATGCGACACGTGCATCGGCCATCATCTCGTAGACCGCTTCCCTGTCCATTCCTCTTGACTGAAGGTAGAACAGGACGCTCTCGTCGAGCCGTCCGATGGTTGCCCCGTGGTTTCCGACGACATCCTCCTCCGTGCAGAGAATCACCGGAAGTGTCTGATTCCGGACTGTGTCGTCCATCATCAGGACATCTTCTTTTTCATTGCCGACTGATCCGGACGAGCCCTTCTTCAGATCAATGGTGCCGCGAAAAACCTTCCTTGCATGGTCTCTGAGAACACCCCTGGCGTTGATATCGCAGGTTGTCTTCTTTCCCGTGTGGTTCGCAAAATAGTTGATGTCCAGCGTATGGTCGCCCCCGACACGGTACCCGATATCCGCCTTCAGCGCTGACTTGTATCCGGCCAGATCGGTCTGTACGCCCAGGTAGGTGTGCCCGCCGTCCAGCACCAGATGGATCAGCTCGACACGCCCGGAATTCTCCACACGTCCGCCGATATCGTTCAGAAATGTATATCCGCTCCCGAGGCGCTCGATCTGGATCAGTTTGAGCACCGCGCCTTCTTCGACAAGGTATCTCGTCTGAGCCGCTGCAAATCCTTCAGCGTCCCGAACGGATGAGAAATCCTGCACCACCGTCAGGCTGGAATGCTTTGCAGCCCGAAGGCTGACCGCGTTGACGCTGCGCGCTTCATGCTGAAAGGCATAGCCCAGACGCAGCACACCGTCTGCCTGCTGGTTCTCTGCCGTCGCATAACTGTGAACCGGGACACCCGAGGTGCGGACAAGCGCCGTCATGTCCTTCCCCATGCCGGTTGCCTGCTCCGGCAGGTCTTCCAGCCTCAGAGTCTCCGCTGTGATCTGTGAAGGGATCTCTTCCTTCACCGAAACCTCCCCTGCCGGATCCACACCCTCCAGGGAACCGTTGTTCATCTTCAGCCAATACCAGGTGATTGACGGAAGACGATTCAATGTCATATTCATAATCCGTTTTCCTCCCGTGCCTCAGCCGTTGGTGCCCTTCATCTCGAGACGGATCAGATTGTTCATCTCCACCGCATACTCAAGAGGAAGCTCCTTGCCGACGTTATCGGCAAAGCCCGAGACGATCAGCGCCCTGGCATCATCCTCCGGAAGGCCGCGGCTCATCAGGTAGAAGACCGCCTCATCTGAAATGCGCCCGATCTTTGCCTCATGCCCGACATCTGCCTGCTGCGTCTTCACATCCATCGCCGGGATCGTGTCCGATCTCGACTCGGAATCCAGCATCAGAGACTGGCAGGAGGTCGAGGACTTGCTGTTCTTCGCCTGCGGATTGATGACAACTGCGCTGCGGAACGTCGAAATGCCGCCGCCTTTGCTGATGGAGCGGGTATTCACGACAGAGGTTGTATCCGGCGCATTGTGGACCACCTTGCAGCCAGTGTCAAGATTCTGACCTTTCCCGGCGAAGGTCACCCCTGTGAACTCGGAGCTTGCGCCTCTGCCCGCCAGCACGCTCATCGGATAGAGATAGGAGACGTGGGATCCGAAAGAACCGGACACCCACTCAATCTTGCCGCCCTCCTCCACCTTTGCACGCTTTGTGTTCAGGTTGTACATATTCTTCGACCAGTTCTCGATGGTCGAATAACGGATTGTAGAATTCTTTCCGACAAACAGCTCCACACAGCCTGCATGCAGATTGGCCACGTTATACTTCGGCGCTGAGCACCCTTCAATGAAATGAAGGTACGCATTGTCCTCGACGATGATCAATGTGTGCTCAAACTGCCCGGCCCCCTTGGCGTTGAGCCGGAAATAAGACTGGAGCGGAATCTCCAGATGCACGCCCTCCGGGACATACACAAAAGAGCCGCCCGACCAGACTGCACCGTGCAGGGCTGCAAACTTATGATCTGTCGGTGGAACCAGCTTCATGAAATGCTCCCGGATCATGTCCGCATACGGGCCATGCAGAGCGCTTTCGATGTCCGAGTAGACAACGCCCAGTTTCTCAGCGAAATCCTGAACATTGTGATAAACCAGTTCAGAGTCGTACTGAGCGCCAACGCCCGCAAGAGACTTCCGCTCTGCCTGCGGAATGCCGAGCCGCTCAAAGGTATCCTTGATCTCCTCCGGCACGCTGTCCCAGTCGTTCGCCATCTTTGTGTTCGGACGGACATAGGTCGCGATGTTCTTCATGTTCAGTCCCTCAATGGAAGGGCCCCAGTCCGGCATCTGGGTATGATTGTAGATTTCCAGAGACTTCATGCGGAAATCATGCATCCACTGAGGATCATTTTTCTCTTTGGATATCTGCTCGACAATCTCCGGGGACAGGCCTTCCTCGATGCGGTATGCGTCCTTCTCGTCATACCGGAAGTCGTACATGCTCCGGTCAATGTCGGCAACATATGTTTTCTCTGCCATCTCACTTTTCCTCAAACCGCTCAAATCCACGCTCGTTGATCTCATCCACCAGCTCTGCGCCGCCGTCCTCGACGATGTGCCCATTCACCAGGACATGCGTTGCATCGACATGGAGAGCCTCCAGAATTCTGGTTGAATGGGTGATGATCAGGAGTGCGCCATCCTTGTCCTTCTGGTACTCCTTGACGCCGTTCGATACGGTGCGCACAGCATCGACATCCAGACCGGAGTCGGTCTCGTCCAGAATTGCCAGCGATGGCTTGAGCATCAGCATCTGGAGGATCTCCGCCTTTTTCTTCTCCCCGCCGGAGAAGCCGACATTCAGGTCACGGTCTGCATAGGACGGATCCATATCCAGAACCTTCAGCTTCTGGTCGATCTCCTTTTTGAAATCCCACAGACGGATCCGCTTGCCCGTGCGCTGCTCCAGCGCCGTGCGGATGAAGTTGGAAAGCGACACGCCCGGAACCTCGATGGGATTCTGGAACGACATGAACAGCCCTTCCTTCGCCCGGTCGCAGACGGACTCCTCCAGGATATTCTTTCCATTGAAAATGACTGTCCCGGATGTGATCTTGTACTGAGGATTGCCCATCAGTGCATTGCCGAGAGTGGACTTGCCCGCGCCATTGGGGCCCATCAGGACGTGGGTCTCGCCGCGGCCGACTTTCAGGTTCAGATCGTGAAGAATCTCGTTGTCATCGACGCTGACACTGAGGTTCTGAATGTTCAGTAATGGTTCCATGGCTTATTCCTTCCTTTATGTTCTTTGGGTCTTGATCATATCCCAGTAAAATACTGTGATTTCAAACAACGTGATTATAATATGGGACGTCCTGAAATGCAACACCCCATGCCTCCCATGTGTGTTTTTTTCCGCACACAGCTGCTTCTGACACGTCCCGTATGCTGTATAAAGCCTGGCATGCATCAGCTCCTCCCGTGAAACATTCCGGCAAACCCGGTCAGCGCGCCGCATAAAGCATCACCTGTGTCAGAACCAGCCCGCTCAGGGCGCCGCCAATGTGCGCCTGCCAGGCAATTCCCGGTGCAAAGTTGATCGCAAGGTTGATCAGGATCGTTGCCAGAATGCTTCTGACATTGCCGCCGTATGTCCAGACCAGGAGCGCGTACGAAAACATCAGGCCGTAAAGGCCTCCGGAGAGTCCGACGGAATACCGGGTCCTGGAAATTGCCAGCTCCAGCAGGCTTCCGCCGATGACAGAGCCGCCCAGAATGGTGGCAAACCAGAGATGACCATACGCCTCCTCCAGCGCAGAAAGTGCATAGAGCGAATACAGGTTTACCGCAATATGCCAGCCTTCAATATGCGTAAAACCTACGGTAAACAACCGCCAGAACTGGCCACTTCTGATCCGGTCTCTGTCATAGCATCCGCAGGAAACAGCCCTCTCCAGCAGACCGCTTCTGCTTCCTCCGCCCCGCTTCCCGAACCGGATGATCAGAAAGACAACGATGCAGATTACACCTGTCAGAACACTGACGGGCCGCTGATACAGAACCGGGTTCAAGAGCGGCTGCTGTGCAGACGCTGCACCGCTGTAGACTGTCAGGATTCCCATCATATAGATTATCCGCCTTTCAAAAGAGTGACAGTGGCAGAAGAATCACATCTGCCTGGGACACAAGGATTCAATGACATTCAATGGGCAGAAAGGTTTGCTTCTGTGCCGGCTGCCTCCCTGGTTTCTTCCCAGTAGGCGCCCATCGAGCTGCCCGGCTGTCCCGTCACATCGTCAGACAAATAGTCTCCAAGTCCTGCGGCTTCCGGTTTCCAGCCCTTTGCCTGTTCCACGCTGCCGAACTCAACCTCCGCATACCAGAACTCGGTCGGGAGTCCCCGGTCTACCTGGTTTACCTCCAGGGACAGCCCGCCTGGAAGTCTGTATGTCCTCCGGGTTTTCTCAATGAGCGGTTTCCCGATCATCGCTTCGATCTCGCCAAACGTTTCCTTTGGAATCTCCATCTCGATCTCTGTGCGGGCCAGTCCATCATCCGTTGAGGCTGATTTCAGGCAAAGGATATAAGCCGTCCTTCCCTGATCCCCCGGCGTTACCGGAAGATCTGTCTCCTCACGAATCCGGACGGTCGGGCGGACTGTCACATACCCCTGGCGCATCCGCTGCTGTCTGATCAGCTCAAGCCCTGCAGGCGGCCAGTTCTGCACCATCCATTTCCGTTCAATTTCCATATTGTCCTCCACTGCTGATCCCGGCTTTTTCTTCATCCTGTTCCGGTTATCGGATGCCGCTGATAAACACTTCCAGTCCGATTGCGATCAGAATCACGCCGCCAAGGACAGACGCCCTGGACGACAGCTTCATACCGACTCTCTTTCCGAGCGCGAGCCCCGCGATACAGATGCCTTCCGTCACAGCCGCGATGATCAGTGCGCACAGACAGGCTTTGAGTGCATGATAGTCCGATATGGTAAACCCGATGGACAGTGCATCAATAGAGGTCGCGACTCCCTGCATCAGCAAATCGCAGTGCGTCACGCAGGCCCCCTCCTCCGGCGTCTTGTTCCGGATGCCCTCGATCAGCATCTTTCCTCCGATCCAGCCCAATAACCCAAGCGCGATCCACGGGATAAATGGCTGAAAGGCGCGGAAGAAGGTAAGCAGCTGATGAACACAAAACCAGCCGGCCATCGGCATCGCAAACTGAAAAAAGGCGTAGACGCCTGCAATCTTCACCATGCGCCCCGCCTTCATGTTCGGCTCCCTGAGTCCGTTTGCGCAGGACACCGAAAAAGCATCCATCGCCAGCCCCGCTCCCAGCAGTATGCTGTTCAGAAAAAATGACAGCCCCATCTGTTTTTCCTCCTGCCTCCGCATCCATCCGCCGGTGCTGGCTCCCACAGCCCGGGCATTGGGTCACCAGAGCCATGATATACAGGCAAGCCTGCATCACAGCTTCGGGCTTGCCGCCTTTACAAGAAAACATCCGGGCTTTGTAGTCCGGATGTTTCCATGCAGCTGACAGGACTTGAACCTGCACGGTCTCCCACTGGAACCTAAATCCAGCGCGTCTGCCAATTCCGCCACAGCTGCATACGGGCGGGCTTTGGTATCTTCTGCCCACTTTTACAACAAAAGCCGCCACAGCTTTGTGACGGCTCACATGAGGCATGGGGGATTCGAACCCCCGACAACTTGATTAAAAGTCAAGTGCTCTACCACCTGAGCTAATACCCCACATATAAAAAATGGCTCTCGGCCAAGCTGGGCTAACCGGATTCGGACCGGTGAATGCAGGAGTCAAAGTCCTGTGCCTTACCGCTTGGCGATAGCCCACTAGGTAAGGGTGGGTACAGGGATTCGAACCCTGGGCCTCCAGAGCCACAATCTGGCGCGCTAACCAGCTGCGCTATACCCACCATATACTGGAGCATCTCACTCCGCACGAGCCTGAAGGGATTCGAACCCCCGACTATCCAGCTGAGCTACAGACTCAAAAAGCGGGTGATGGGAATCGAACCCACGTATCCAGCTTGGAAGGCTGGTGTTCTACCATTGAACTACACCCGCATCAAACATGAAAATGAGTTTTTGGAGCCCTGAATCGGGGTGACAAGATTCGAACTTGCGACTTCCTGCTCCCAAAGCAGGCGCTCTAGCCAAACTGAGCCACACCCCGAAAGCTTGGGAATATCGGAACCTCGCTCATCCGCTGCCTCATTCCCTCAGGCACGTTCGTAATTATATTATTGCGTAATACCTTTGTCAACCCCGAAATCATATTTTTCGACTTTTTTGATTTTTCGATTTTTCGATTAAAGATACCGCAGCGTTGCCACCGGGCGCCGATCCGCCTGAAGTTCCAGCACCAGGTAGCTCGGGCGCCCGTTCTCCTGTCTGGGACTGGAAATGCTTCCCGGATTCAAGATCAGAACCGACGGATCTGTCTCTTCAATCAGCGGCTTGTGTGTGTGCCCGAAGACAGCAATGTCACACTGGTTCCGAACAGCCTCGTCATGAAGCTCCTCCGTGCCGAACCGGACATAAAAATCATGCCCGTGCGTCAGAAGGAGCCTGTGCCCGCCGAGCTCCACAATCTGTTCTCTCGGGAAATACCCATTCATGTCACAGTTTCCTTCCACCATATAGGCCGGGCACCGCACACCGCTCCCGCGCAGGAACTGGGCCATCGTCTCCTGTGCATCGCCAAGATGGATCAGGGCATCCATTGTTTTTTCTCTCCGGACAGCCTCTGCTGCATTATAGTCCCATCCGTGGCTGTCGCTCATCACAAGAATCTTCATCGGTCAGGCCTTTCTCAAACTGAATGATGACAGTGTCAAAAGGTACTTTTGACACTCATATCACAGAACAGCGACCAGATAGTCATGCATGGCCGTGAAGGCTTTTCCACGATGGCTGATCGCATTCTTTTCCTCCGGCAGAAGCTCCGCGGACGTTTTCTCCAGCTGCGGCAGATAGAAGATCGGATCATAGCCAAAACCGTGCGAGCCGGCCGGGGCGTACGCAATCCGCCCTTCCATCTGTCCTACGATGGTTTTCACCGTTCCATCCGGCCACGCGCAGGTACATGCGCAGACAAACCTCGCCGATCTGAGCCGGCCCGGCTTTCCATTTTCATCTGCCCCCGGACAATCATTCAGCATTTCCGGAGCCTGATTCTCTCCAGCCGTCCTGTTTTCCAGAAACTCTGCTCCCTCCATCGCTGCAATGGCTCCGCCTGCTGCCTCATACCCGCGGCAGAAGTCATTGACCCGGCTGATCAGTGTCCTGTTTTTCAGTTCATAGGGGGTATCCTCTCCCATATATCTGGCAGACCAGATACCCGGCTCCCCTCTGAGACAGTCAATCACCAGTCCGGAGTCATCCGCAATCGCCATCTCCCCCGAGGCCTTTGCGACAGTGAGTGCCTTGATCGCAGAATTCTCCGCAAATGACCTTCCGTTCTCCACGATCTCCACCCGGATACCGGCTTCCTTCATGGAAACGATCTCGACATCCACATCAGAGAGAATCTCCCTGATCTCAATCATCTTGTTTCTGTTGCCTGTCGCAACAATCATTTTCCCTGCCATGGTTTTCTCCTGTGCCAAACTGTAACTGCATCCACCCTGCACGCCGCCTTCTGTGTCCTGGCCGTTCCCGCCATTCCCACAGTCATCCTGTCTCCTCCGTCTGAAGCTCTTTCGGGCGCTTCGTCTGAAACTTTCGGGCGCTTACTGTCCCGGCAGGCTTTGTCCTGTATCTGAAGTGTACAGCTTCAGACAGACATTCGTCCTGTATGCTGTCTGCGTCCGCTCCCATCTCGTTCCATCCACGCTGATGTAGGACTCCCTTCCATCCAGCGATACAGTGTCCGTATACCTGTCTTTCCGGGTCTCAACGGCAACCGGCCTTCCGGTGTCCGGTGTGTCGACAAAGACAACAACCGCGAACCGCTTCCCGGCTTGCAGACTCAGCGGCTGGTTCAGCCGAAGTGTGTAAAACCCCGGGTTCTCGATCCAGCCGCATCCAAGCGGGATACCGCTCTTTCCGGCAGCTGCTTCTGAAAGACTGTCTGTTCCGCTAAAGTTTTCGACAAGGACCATCCTCCAGGCTGTCCCGGGACCGACCGCATAAAAGCCGGCCGCGTCAAGCTTCTGCGGGCTGTCCGTCTCGAAAACGCCGGCAAACCAGGCACTCTCATTCCCATATCCCTGCCTTGCCTGCCACCCCAGGCTGTCTGTCTCAAGCACATGGACTGCGTCCCCTGCGGTCCTGACATCTGTATAGGCGATACCGCCCTTTCGGAACAGGTTGGCATCCTCGTAGGAGACATAGAAGATTCCGTTCCTGCCGAAATCAGCACCCCAGCTGTTCTGACAGATCCAGGCCCCGTCATGTGCAGGCTGCCTGCGGAAATTTTTTTTCGAATACGCGTCATCCCATCCAAGAACCAGAACATCGTGATTCAGCGGCTCGGTCACCGGGTCATAGTAGCTGCAGGTTTTCTCATTATAATAGAAAGAGCGGCTCCGGTCTGTCCGCATCCTGTCCATCGACAGAGACGTCTGAACCGCGCCAAACCGGTAAATCATATGGCGGATCCGGTCGGCAGACATTCCCTCCAGCAGCCTCATTTCTTCCACATGAACCGCCGCCTTCAGTCCCTGCGGAGAGTCTCCGTCCCCGCCGGGATCCTCCGCTTCGGTGACCGGTCCCTTGAAATCTGCCATGTAGGACATGATCATACTGTAATCGCCGCCCTCATCCTGTGCGATATCAAATCCATTCTGAAGAGAAATATGGTCCGCTGACAGGACAAGGTGCGTCTGCGGCATGAGCGCCGACTCGACTGCCTCTGCCGCCGTCATCGCCCAGCAGGTCCCCAGGCTGCCCTGGTCCCTGACAGCCGGCTTCTTCTCATAGTCCGCCCAGCTGAACGCCTTCGGAAGCGGTGCAGAAATCGCGGCCTGTGAGAAGTCTGTCGCAAAGACGGCTGTGCTTCCCTTTCCGAAGTCCGCTCCCGGTCTTCCATAGAGCAGCGTATCCGGCTTTAGGAAATCCAGATTCTCTGAAAGACCGCCGGTCTGTTCCTCTGCCCCAAGGGATAAACTGCAAAAATGATCAGCGATTGTTTGCTGCCCGGCCGCCGCAGAGGAGACGGTAAGTGCCGCAGCCAGAAACATTGCCGGCACAACCCCCACCGCTGCCTGTCCGGATCTCCTCACGGCTTCTTCCTCTTTGCCTGGTTTCTGATGGGTTCCACCGGTTTCCGTCCTGCTCTTTCACAGGAAGGCCGGTCGTGCTTCGCGAACACGTTTTGCTTTTCTGGTGCCGCTTTGCTCCCGTCAGTTTGAGGCAAAACACCGGAATGGCTGCGGAAGGAGGGCTTCGGACCCAGGAACTGGTAATAGTAGGTCCGTATCATTCCATTGTAGATCTTGCGGTTTCTGTCCGCCTTCCGCCCGATATACCGTTCCGCATCCTCATAGGAAGTGATCACGTATTCAGACCAACAGTCAAGCCCCCGGAACGCCTCGCCGATCTGCCTGTACAGCGCCGGAAGCGACTCCCTGTCCTCCAGCCGCTCGCCGTACGGCGGGTTTGTGATCACGAAGCCATACTTCTTCGGATGGCGGAGCTCGCTGACCGGCCGCTCCTGAAAATGAATCAGATGATCCACGCCTGCATTTCTGGCGTTCTCCCTTGCCGCCCGGATGATCTCCCCGTCGATGTCATAGCCCTGAATATCGGTCTGTACCTGATCGTCAATCAGATCATTCGCCTCGTCGACCGCCTCGTACCAGGCCTTCTTCGGAATCAGGTTCCCCCAGCTCTCCGCAAGGAAATCACGATTCATCCCAGGCGCGATATGGGCTGCCATCATGGCTGCCTCAATCGGGATCGTCCCGGAGCCGCAGAACGGATCGACAAGCGGTCTGTCCGCCTTCCACGGCGTCAGCATGATCAGGGCAGCCGCAAGATTCTCCGCGATCGGCGCCTTCGCCGTCAGAAGGCGGTACCCCCTTTTGTGCAGAGAGTCGCCCGTCGTGTCCATGCAGACCGTCACCTCATCCTTCATGATTGTCACGCGGATCGGATAGTCTGCCCCATTCTCCGGAAAATGATTCAGTCCGTACACACTGCCAAGCCGGTCGACCATGGCCTTCTTCATGACAGCCTGAATGTCTCTGGGGGAGAACAGCTTTGACTTGATTCCGGTCGCCTTTGCAACCCAGAACCTGCCGTCCTTCGGGATGTACTGCTCCCAGGGAATCGCCTTGGTGCCCTGGAACAGATCCTCAAACGATTCTGCATGAAAACCGCCGACTTTCAGAAGAATGCGCTCCGGTGTCCGGAGAAACACGTTCGCCCTGCATATGGCTGCCGCATCCCCTTCGAAAGTCACTCTTCCGTCCTCAACGAGTGTGATCGGATATCCCAGCTCCTGGATCTCTCTCTTCAGAACCGCTTCTAATCCGAAATGGCAGGGGGCAATCAGTTTATATTTTTCCATTCAACTCTCTTTTCCACAGGATTTTTGATTAGGGGTTGCTTTTTTAAACATCACATACTATAATGAAGCGGTAAAAGGACTACCCTTAATGGTTCTTTTACAAACCCCTTATTAATTATTTATACTCCCCTTGAAAAGCCGGCAGCTCCCCTGCCGGCTTTTCTCTTGTCTTTGAGGTTCCCGGAAACTGTCTCCCCTCTCGTCCCCGACGTTCGTGGAAACTGTCTCCCCTCCTGTCCCCGGCGTTTCCGGAAGCTGTCTTACGCCGCCGGTCCTGGGAAGCGTACTTTATACTCCGTCAGGTTTCGTCTTTCTCTTCCTCTTTGTCCGGTCCGTCTGCAGGCTTTGGCATGATAATGGCCATGGCAATGTAGAGCAGAATGCCGGAGCCGCCAGCCAGTGTAAACAGCACGAACAGGATCCGGACGATGGTTACATCTACACCAAAGAAGTCGGCGATCCCGCCGCAGACACCACAGATTTTGTTGTCCCTTGAAGATCTGCGCAGTTTTTTCATCTCTTTTCTCTCCTCTCTTATCAGGCTCACACTTTATCCGCCTGTCCGGCAGCCGTTCTTTCTGTTCTTTGCGGTCTTGCCGGCAGCCGCTGCCGATGTTGCTGACATCATACTACAAAACGCCGCTCCTGTGCGAAACGAATCCCAATTGTGTTTCGTAAAACAGCATCTGTGGCGCGCCATTTCAGGAGCAGCCAGCCCGCTGCCTGAGTCCCCGTCCGAACGTAATTGTAAAAGCGACCCCCTGCGCTGTATTATCCACCCGAATCCTCCATCCATGCTGAGACACAATCTCATCGACAAGCGCCAGGCCGATCCCCGTTCCGCCCCGCTTTCCGATGTAGAACCGGTCAAATATGTGACGCTTCTCCTCTTCGTCCAGCACATCTCCATCGTTGACAATCCGGAGATAATTTTTTTCGCAGGAGATGTAGATTCGACTCTCCGCATACTTCACAGCATTCGAGATCAGGTTCATTACAACCCGCCCGAGCTGGTCCGGATCTGCCTGCACCTTAATCTGTTCGAGATTCATCGATACGTCAAGCGCACGCTTTCTGATCTCATATTCGAGCGCCATCAGGCAGTCATTGATGACGTCCGGCAGAATCACACTCTCCATGTGCAGCTTCGTCTGGCTGCTTTCCAGCCTGGACAAGGCCAGGATCTCCTCCACCAGGTCCCGCATCTTGTCTGTCTCAGAGAGAATGACCCGGGACGCCTTTTTCGGATCATCGATGACCCCGTTCCCGATTCCCTCTGCGTAGCCCTGGATTGACATCAGGGGTGTCTTCAGCTCGTGAGAGGCGTTCTCAAAAAACTGCTTCTGCTTTTCCTGCTCCAGCTCCAGGCTGATCCCCATCCGGACACCCAGAAAAACCGAGATCACAGCGCAGATGATCATAACCAGCAGCTCTGCCTGCTCAACCAGATGGACCAGATGGCGCTGGGATGTAATGTCAACGTACAGAATCCATTTATACTTCCCGTCATCAGACAGATAATGGTCCTGTATCTTCAGAACATAGTAGCTCTTCTTCCCTGCGGATATCTCCCGGATGACCCCGTCTGGAAATGGATGCGTCCTGCACCAGTCAGCAAGCTTTTTTTCATTTTCCGTCACATAGAACTCTGTCCGGTACTGCTGATCCACCAGGATGCTGACTGCAACGTTAAACCCTTCATCATCATTCTCAAAACCGGACGAGGGCAGCAGCGGCGTCGAGCTTGAAGATTCCTCCGTACTTTCCGTTTCAGTATTTTCGCCATACTCGGCTTCCCAGGAGGTATTCTCCCCAGCAGACGTATCCGGAAGCGCCGCAAAGACCTGCGCTGTGTCCGACGATGCTTCCGTCTCTTCCTCAGTTTCACCGGAACGCCCGCTCTCTGCCTCTGATCCGGCATGCAGATTCTCCAGAGAGTAGGTCCGTTCCAGCTCCTTCAGCGCCCTGATTGAGCTCTCATGGATATTCCGGCTCATCAGCAGATGAAAAACGACGAGGATCACGATGAAAAACACCGCCAGAATCCCCGTCGACATATACGCGATCCGGACCGTTCTCTTTCCAAGATAATGGCCTGCATGCTTTAAGATTGATTTCCTGCGATTTGATATGTCTCTGGCAGGACGATTCTTCATGTATCTCCTTCTCCCAGCCGGTACCCATACCCCCAGATCGCATTGATCCGGACCCTGGATCCGGCTGCACTCAGTTTTTTCCGCACACGCCGGACGGTCTCGTCTGCCACCCTCGTCTCGATATCCGGTCCAATTCCCCAGACATCCCGGAGCAGCTTTTCCCTTGACAGTGCCCTGTCGCAGTTCTCGATCAGGTACCGGATCAGCGCACGTTCCGTAATCGTCAGCCCCGCGTCACGGCCATTGACCAGGACAAGCTGACTGCTTTCATCCAGCGTGACATCCCCGAACGAAAGTGGTTTTTCCCCCTTTTGAGACTGGCGTTCCATGTCGACCCGGCGCAAAAGCGCACGCACCCTCATGACAAAGATCGATGGCCGGAACGGTTTGATGATGTAGTCATCCCCGCCCATGGAAAGGCCGGTGATATAATCCAGCTCGCTCTCCCTGGCTGTCAGAATGACAATCGGCACCTTTGAAAGTCCCCGGATTTTCCTGCAGATCGTCAGTCCGTCTGTCCCCGGCATCATGATGTCAAGGACTACGAGATCGCAGCGCTGTTTCTGGAACTGCGCAAACAGACTGTCCCCGTCTGAGAATGTCCGGACATCGAACCCCGCCTGCGTCAGATATGTGTCAATCAGTGTCCGGATGTTTTCCTCATCATCCGCCGCATAGATCACCTTCCGGTCTTCCTCTGTCACTGTCCGCCCTCCTGTTTCCGCTGCCTTCCGCTGTGTCAGATCGTGTCCGGGAATTCTTCTTCCCGCTGCCTCTGCAGATGTCAGCAGTCCTATGTCTGCAGACGCACAAAAGCCGCTGAAAGCATTCCGGATGAAGCCAAGCCCCCGGCTCTGCACATCTGAGGTCAGCCCTGCAGGCGTTCGATCATCTTCCACATACTGTCTGCAGAATTGAAGTTCACCGGGACAAGCTCGGTCGGCGTCACTTCGATGTCAAATTCATCCTCCAGCGTGGATACAAGCTCCAGCACCTGCATAGAATCAAGCAGCCCATCGTCAATCAGGTGCTCCTCGTTCTCATAATCAATGTCCGGATCAATATCTTTCAGAATTGCCAGCAGTTTCTCCATGATGTTCCTCCTTTATCATCGTCATTCCATGTCTTTCAGTTCAGCCGCACCGCAGTTCAGCCCGTCTGTCGGTAAAATACCGCGCAGTCTGCGAAACCCTTCCTTCTCAGACCATGTCCATATACCGGGCAGTTCCCTGCTCAGGAAAGTCAGCATTCCCTCAGTAGGAGCATACGCCCCGCAGCGCCCGAATACAAGATGATCTCCAATATTCAGCTCCCCGAACTGCGCACTCCTGAGCAGCACATCGTTCATCGAGCAAAGCGAACCGAACACCGACCACTCCTGTTTCTTTTCCGGCTTCTCCAAGCAGTAGACAGGCGGGACCTTCATTCCCATCATCTGCCCGTACCAGCTCACCTGGTGGATTCCGCCGTCGACGATCGCAAACCGGTGCTCTCCCCTGTGCTTGACATCCGCGACCGCTGTCACGTATGTCCCGCTTGTTGCCGCAATTCGTCTCCCGAATTCGAGTGTGACCTCTCCCTGATACGCCATCGCCTGCAGCTTGTCCGAAAGCGCCTCGAGATCCTTTTTCTCCCGGCTTCTCATGGTTTCCTCATCTGAGAAATAGTCGACTGCCATCCCGCTTCCAAACTCGAGGCGCTCCGGCTCAAACCCATATGCAGCCTTCCAGTCCTGCAGACAGCCGTCGATCATGTCCAGCTCTTCGGTCGTCCGCCCGATGTTCTTCTTCTGCGTTCCGGAGAAGTAATGAATGCCACAGACACGGGCACTTTTCCCATGCTTTCCGGCGAGAATCTCCTCGATCTCGCCTCTGTCCATTCCGAACTGGCTGCCGTCCGTAAGTCTCGGCATCACGCGGATGTCCTCTCCTGTCTGCTCCGCAAACTGTTCCAGGGTTTCCCACTGCATCAGGGATTCCGCCGTATAGGTGATCCGGCCTCCATGCCGCTTCAGGGCGGCAAGCAGATCATCCTTCCCCTTGTTGACGCCGGACAGCACTATTTTTTCCTCCGGGACCTTTTTCCGCTCGCAGATCCGCAGCTCTCCAAATGAACAGGCCTCCACATAGTCCGCCGCTTTTCCAAGCGCCTCCGTCAGGTACGGATTGGCCTTGATCGAGAAGCAGACTTTCACGCGCTCCGGAAACACCTCATGCATCCGTCTGATCTCCCCGGCCGCCTCATCTGTATCAAAGATATAGAAGGGTGTCTGTGCCATCATCAGCGCTTCCGAAATCTTCTCCGCTGTCAGTGTCATACCTTATGTTCCTCCTTTGCGCCCTCGCCAAGCTGCTCGAGCACCCTCCTGCGATCCATTTTCCCGTGATCTGTCAGCGGGATCTCCTTGACATGATGAAACCTTGACGGAACCATGTACTGCGGAAGAAGCTTCAGAAGCTCTCCCTTGAGCGCTCTGGGCTCAGCCTGTCCGCAGTAGCAGGCCTCCAGCCTGTTCTTCTCCCGGTTGAATACACAAAAGCCGCGCTCGACACCATGTGCCGTGTTGAGTGCGCCCTCCACCTCCTCCAGCTCAATCCGGTGACCGAACAGCTTGATCTGGAAATCGGCTCTCCCTGAGAAGCAGAGCTGTCCGTCTTCCCTGTAATATCCCAGATCCCCCGTCCTGTACATCTGCTCCGGGAACCTTGTCTCCAGCGGGCTTGGGCAGAAGGCCTTTCTGGTTGCTTCCGGGGCATTCAGGTAGCCGAGCGCCAGGCAGCTTCCGGACACACAGATCTCTCCACTTCTTCCGCTCTCTGTGATCCTGCGCCCCTTCTCGTCCAGCAGAAAAACCTTCTCGTTCGGAAATGGAACACCGATCGGCAGAGGCTTCCCGCTCAAATCTTCTGCCGGGCCCTGCACCCTGTAGTAGGTACAGTTGCAGGTGATCTCACTCGGTCCGTACAGGTTGACAAATTCAGCATCCGGATACTGCTCCATCCAGGCCCTCAGGAAACGCTCCGGCATCACCTCACCCGAGAACAGAACCCGTCTGATCGAGGACGGAACCTTGTAGGTAAACCCCCTGAACTGAACAACCAGGCACAGGGCTGAAACCGCCCAGGTCAGTGTCGTGACCTTCTTTTCATCCAGGTAATCCATCAGGTTCGTGATGACGGTGAAATACTTCCTCGGGATGAGGACAAGCTCTGCGCCAGTCTTCAGGGAAGAGTAAATATCCTTCACCGATACGTCGAAATCAAACGGAGCCTGATTGCCGATCACATCATCCTTCGTGATATGGAACAGCTCCGGAAAATAATTCATGAAGTCGATCACACTCCTGTGGCTGACCAGGACGCCCTTCGGTGTTCCCGTCGAGCCGGAGGTGAAATTGCAGTAAAGCGGGTCTGTGTCCGTCTGATGCACTCTGACTGCATCTAAGGCTGCACGGTCCACTTCTGTGGAGAACGCCTCTGCTGTATCCAGAAACTGGAGACGGGCTCTGCTCGTCCCGCTGCTCCGGGCACATCCGGGCTCTGCACATTCCGACTCAGCATCCCCGGTCTGAACTCCGCCGGATTCTGCGCAACCCGTTCCTGCACGACCGTCGTCCTCCGGGCAGAATGTCTGTGCAGCCTCGTCGGGTCTGTCCGTCAGAACAATGGAAAGACCGGATGTCTCAACCATCTTCCTCAGCCGAAGCGTTCCCTGCTCGGTATTGAGAAAGACAGAGAAACAGCCCGCACAGACGATCCCGAGCATTGCCGCATAAGCGTCCTTCGACTTGCTCATATAGATGCCGACCGGCTGCCCGGGCGATGTATACCTTGCCAGGTATGTTCCTGCCTTCCTTGCCCTTTCCAGAAGACCGGCAAAGGTCAGGCTTCCCTCCGGGTCGGTCACAGCCCGTTTTTCAGGGAAGCGTTCTGCTGTCTGTTCCAGATATTCCAGTACATTCTTCATCGGGTATCCCTTTCCTTTTACTGAATCTGCCGCCCGAAACCATGTTGGCAGGTGTCTGTCCGTGCGAGCCATACATTGCTCCGCAGGTGGCTTGTCCTCTTCCCCGGACAGCCTACAACGTATCTGCCTCTGCCGGGTCGGCATACGAGGTCTCCGTCACCTCCGGAGAATCCAGAGCCCCTTCGGTTTCTTTGCGCTTTTTCTTCGCATATCGATGCGCCTCCTTCAACAGCGCGCTTCCGCTTGTCGCCTCATCCTTTGGCAGGTTCTTCAGTACCACATCATAGGAATCGACAAACATCGATGAAGGATCGTCTGAACTCAGGATTTTTGCCAGCACCCTGGTCTGCCTGTCTCCCAGGCTTCCCATCATGTGGCCGTCCAAGTCCACATAGTCCATATCGGTCCGGTCCAGGTACTCTTTCTTCAAATAATTCATGTCGTAAAACTCCACACCCTCCTTTTTGCAGAGGTCAGAGTAGTACTTGTTGGCTGCATTCTCATTCTCGCGGAGCAGCCGGTACGGCGGCAGTGCCGAGTAGAAGCATACCAGCCGGATTCCCTTCGATCTGCAGAATTCCACCATCTTATGGAAGTACTCGACATTCTCCGGCACGATCTTACCCGGTTTGAACTTCACAGGCTTATACAGCGTATCCATGTGAAGGGAATAGGAATGTCCGTACCGGAATCCTCTACCCTTGTACTCATAGTTGGCCCCCAGGTACAGTGCCTTCATGATCATCGGGATGGTCTCCTCGCCATGATGCCAGTAGGACGGTCTCAGCCGGACATAGGCTGCTCCCGGGATCTGACTGGCATTGCGCGGTGCCAGCCGGTAGTCTGCGATAAAATTCGGAAATGGCTGTGTCAGCATCTCGTTGAAAAAGTAATCCATGCGGTTTTTAGGATCGCTTCCCGCAAAAAAGATGCTGGTGTCGTTGCCGAGAGAGATGCCTGGAATCCGCCAGTAGGTCGGGTCAATCTCATAGAGAATGGTCTTCGGCTGGTTATGGTAGCAGACCTCCCTCATCAGGTAGTAGATATCCTTGACCGGCATGATCCGACGGGAACAATTGTAGGAGGTCGTCCCAAGTTCCTCGTCCAGCACTGCCGGATCGACCGCCGTCTCTCCATGGGAGTCCCCGACGACAATCGTGTCGTAGTTTGTCTCCCCCTGAACCTCGCGAAGCTCTGCCTTGAGAATCGAAGGCTGTGTCAGGATGAAGGAGAAAAAAAGGATCCAGACGATGTTCAGGGCAATCAGGCACCCTGCCTTTCCAAGCCTTGTCTGCGGCTCCCATCTTTCCGTTCTCTGCTTTTTCTTCCGTCTGTTCTGCTCTGCGTGTCTGTTATTCATGTTCACTGTGCTCCGTCTGCGGGATGGTACAGGCAATAGGAAGGCTTTCCTTCCCGGTGTGTTTCCTAAAAGTTCGCATACATGAACCCGCCGGCTCCGACCGTTCTTCCAACAAGAAGGATTGCCTGGAACAAAGCGGTCCAGATCGCCGCCTGCTTCCAGAACGGCTTTGCAGCGATGGACTGTCTCAGGGATATTCCCTTCTCATGCTGAATGTCCACCCACAGAAGGAGCATGCAGGCCAGGAAAAGGATTGGAAGATAAAACAGCGTCTCGACCTTCGTCGTGAAAATTCTTCCCAGGCTTGTCCGGTTCAGCACAAACATCCGGAAAAACATCCGGACTGCCCCTGACGCCGTGTCTGCGCAGTCAAAGACCCAGCCGATTGTCACAATCACCAGCGTCCGCACAAGACGGAAAGTCTGCCAGCGGCTTGACTGCTCATTGATGTGGAGGCCGGTCTTCCATGACCGGTAGATATCCTCCATCACGGCGCTGAAGGCAAGAATGGCGCCGTTATATATGCCCCAGCCGGCGTACTTGGATCCTGCACCATGCCAGATCCCGACGATCAGGAAAACAATCAGATCGCCGATTGCCACGATAACCTTGCTGGCCATCTTCATGGACATATGTTTTCTGAGCTGCTTCTTCAGAAGCTTGAGAGGCTTCCACATCGCCAGCGGGAAAAAAATATAGTTCTTCATGAATGCGCCCAGGCTGATGTGCCACCTTCTCCAGAATTCACCAAGGTCCTTTGAGAAATACGGCTGTCTGAAGTTTTCGCCAAGCCGCACGCCAAAGCACTCCGAGACACCCCTGACTACATCGATTCCGCCGGAGAAATCGCAGTACAGCTGGATGCCATACAGCACCAGGCAGATCAGGACATTGAGTCCATACTGACTGCCCGAATTGGCCCGGCCGACGAACACGGCCGTCCGGTCTGCAATAACCATCTTCTTGAAAAATCCCCAGAGCATCAGCGGAAGACCGGCCTTGATATTCTCCCAGGCTTCCCCGTGATCCTTGAAAAGCTCTCCCTTCATCTGCCCGTAGGTCCCGATGGGGCCCTGCGTCAGCTGCGGAAAATAGCAGATGAACAATACCAGGTGAAAGAAGGAGTGATCTGCCTTTCCCCGCTGCCAGTAGACATCGAGCAGATAGGAGATCGCCATCAGAAGATAATACGACAGACCGAAGGGGACGATGAGCTTCAGGAAGCGCCAGCGGCTCTGGAGTGTCTCATTCACCCTTGTCAGATTCAGATGAAGGGCTGCCGGCACATACTTGGACAGCGCCAGGATGAGAATCAGCAGAAAGATTGCAAGAAGGACAGCCCGCTTCGCTTTCCTGCCTCTTGCAGCCTTCGCAATCTTCCGCTCCGCCCTGTCCTCCGGAAGGTCCGCCTCCGAAAGCATTCTCTCAATATATAAAGCAAATCCGAAGGAAACCACTGCGACATATCCGACGAACAGAAGATTCCGCCAGTCAGCCGCCCAGAGGAATACGAAGGACAGCCCCAGCAGGCACTGCCATTGAAAACGGCTGGGTATCAGATAGTAGATCAGAAGCCCAGCCATCAGGAAGATCATAAAGATAAGTGTCGTAATATTCATGCAAGTCCAAGCCTTTAAATTTTTTCTTACTATACCATGGGTGAATTGAATTATCCGAGAACATTCTGCCACAATCCTGCAACAAACATCACTTTCTCAGCAGGACAACCGGCACCTGCCTCAGACGCCCTCCTCCAGCATTCTGTACACGGCTTCCATATCCAGATTCTGCCTGACTGCCGCCGCCAGAAGATCGTACTGACGCTCCCGGAAGGTTTCCCGGCTCAGAGACGCCCCCTCGGTCAGCCGCAGCCCTTTCTTCTCTGCCGCCGACTCTGCCAGTCTCCATGCAAGATCGCCGACATCGAAGATACCATGGACGTAGGTGCCACAGACCGTTCCTGCAGTGCATCCATCCTCCTTCTCCCGGCAGATTTCCCCGCTTTGCGCGCGAAGGCGTGCAAAAGGTTCCGCGCCGCTTCCTTCCCGAATGACGCTGCTGCCCATATGGATTTCGTAGCCTTCGATCTGCCTGCCTTTCAGAGCATCAAAGCCTCTCGCCGGACCGAAGATCTCGCCGCGAACCTGTGTCCTCGTCTTTTCCGTCCGGAATATAGTATCGACCGGAAGAAGACCAATCCCCCGCACAAATTGCGGCAGACCACTCTCCCCAGTCTCAACTCCGTCCGGGTCCCTGAGCGTCTCTCCGAGCATCTGATACCCGCCGCAGATGCCGATCACGGCTCGTCCCTGCGCTGCCGTCTTCTTAATCAGAACTTCGAGCCCGCTCTCCCGCAGCCACAGCAGATCTGCGATTGTGCTCTTGCTGCCTGGAAGAATTACGATGTCAGGCTGTCCAAATTTTCTGATGGAATCCACATAACGAAGGCTGACGCCCGGAATACGGGCGAGCTGCGAAAAATCCGTGAAATTTGAAAGACGCGGCAGACGGATGACGACAATCTCCACCAGTGCCTGATGCCGGCCATATGTTGGCGTCAGAGGAGCGGTCTGCTCCGACACGGTGTATGCCGGGTGTTCTGTCCCTGTAAGTCGTTCAGACAGGCTGTCCTCATCGTCGATGTCGATCTTCAGATAGGGAATGACCCCAAGCACAGGTTTTCCTGCCAGCCCTTCGAGCTGTTTCAGCCCTGGCGTCAGAATAGAGCGGTCTCCCCGGAATTTGTTGATTACAAAGCCCTTTATATACTGCCGCTCCTCTTCATCCAGAAGCATCACCGTTCCATAAAGCTGTGCGAACACACCGCCCCGGTCAATATCCCCTGCCAGAAGAACCGGCGCACCTGCAAGGCGCGCCATCCCCATGTTGACAATGTCGTGATCCTTCAGATTGATCTCCGCAGGGCTCCCCGCTCCCTCAATGACAATGACGTCTGCATCCTCTGCCAACCGGCGATAGGCTTTCCGGATATCCGGGACGAGACTCTGCTTCATCGCAAAATATTCCTGTGCGCTGAAGTTTCCCCGCACTTCTCCGTTGACAATGACCTGACTGACAGAATCCCCGGTCGGCTTGAGCAGGATCGGATTCATGCTGACGGACGGCTCAACCCCGGCTGCCTGCGCCTGGACGACCTGCGCCCGCCCCATTTCCAGCCCCTCCTTCGTAATGAAGGAATTGAGAGCCATGTTCTGGGACTTGAAAGGTGCCACGCGATAGCCGTCCTGACGGAATATCCGGCACAGAGCCGCTGCGATCAGGCTCTTTCCCGCGTTCGACATTGTCCCCTGTACCATGATTGCCTTTGCCAAATTTCATCCCCCTGTCCCAGGTTCCACGCTTCTCCGTCGGGCGTCCTTCAGAGACATCTGACCTTTTGGAAGGCCGACGCCAGGATGCCCCTTCCCGCCTGCCGGCCGGTCCCTTTCACTTCTGCTTTCTCAGCCGGTAGTCCTCCTCCGCATAGATGCCTGCCAGAATCCCGCACAGCTTCTCATTGTCCCGCCGCGTTCGGCAGGAAACACGAAAATACCCAGGCTCCAGTCCCCGATAGTTGCTGCAGTCGCGGATCAGGATGCCCTCCGCTGCACAGCGGTCAAACAAATCCTCCGGTCCACGGAAGAACATAAAGTTTGAGCTGGAACCGTACCAGGTAATTCCGATCCGGTCAAATGAACTCTTCAAAAAATCCATTTCCTCCTGAACGGTCTCCCGGACTCTGTGAACGTAAGCCTTGTCCCGCAGCGCCGCGATCCCACAGGCCTGCGCGGCAGACGATACGTTCCATGGCTGCATACAGCTACGCACCTTCTCAAGGAGTGGCCTGGAAGATGTCACACCGGCCCCGAGCCGAAGCCCCGGTACAGAATAGAGCTTCGTAAATGCATTCAGAATAAACAGATATTCATTCCCTTCCAGGCGGCGAAGCATCGTCACCTGCTTCGGGTATCTTAACAGGCCGACATAGCACTCATCCAGCACCAGCAGCACATGCTTCTGTCTGCATCGCTCGACAATCTCCAGCATCAACTCGAACGAAACGAGCACGCCGGTCGGATTGTTCGGGTTGCAGAGATAAAAGATATCCAGATCATCTGTGATTGAGTCAAGAATGTCCTCTCCGATCAGAAAGCCGCTCTCCTCCCTGCAGGTGTAAAATCGGATGTCCGTGCAGCCGGAAAGCCAGAGCGCAGTCTCGTACTCTGAGAAAGACGGCGCGATGATCAGTCCACTCCGCGGTCTCATGGCATTGGCAACGGCGTAGATCAGCTCGGCTGCACCGGCGGAACAGACGATCCACTCCTTTGGGATCAGAAATTCCTTCGAAATGGCAGCCCGCAGCTCCCTGCACCGGACATCCGGATACTGCGAGAGCGTATTCACCGATTCAATATATGCTTTCCTTACGCCGTCAGGCATTCCGAGCGGCGAGGTGCTGATCGAAAAGTCATTCGAGTATTCCGCAGAGTAGATGTCTCCGCCATGAACCTGTGACTGCATGAACGCTTCCTCCTGGTTTTAAATGGCCTTCAGAATCCATGTCCTTATTCCTAATAATACTACGACAGCAGGCAAAACGGAAAGAAACATCAGTCTGTTTGCGCGCCGGATGTCCTCTGCCTCAACCTTTCGGATCGGGTCCCCCAGGGTCGGCTTTTTTACGACCTTCCCGAAATAACTGGCGTCCCCTGCCAGTTGAATCCGGAGCGCACCGGCCATTGCGGCTTCTGTCTGGGCAGAGTTCGGACTGGCATGCCGTTTTCGATCTCTTCTGAAGATACGCCAGGCATTGCGACTGTCGAGGCCGGCTGCATTTGCACATAATACCATGAGAATGCCGGATACTCTTGCAGGTAAGAAGTTCAGCACGTCATCCAGTCTCGCGGCGGCCGTTCCGAAGTACCGGTACCGATCATTCCGATAGCCCACCATCGAGTCCATCGTGTTGACCGCCTTGTACATCCACCCGGCAACAGGGCCGCCGATGGCAAGGAACATCAGCGGTGCGACCACGCCATCCGATGTGTTTTCCGCCACTGTCTCGACCGCTGCCTTTGTGACACCCTCCGCCGTCAGCTCCCGGGTATCCCGACCGACAATCATCGATACGGCTTCCCGCGCGCCTTCCAGATCTCCTTCCTTCAGCTTCCGATACACCTTCATCGATTCATCTGACAGCGCACGTCCGGCCAGCAGGCTATAGCACATCAGTGTCATGATCAAAAAATGAACGACAGTCCCTGCCCGGGCAGCCAGGAAAAGCAGCAGCCAGCAGACTGCTCCCGTCATCGATGGCACCAGCACAGCCAGGAAACTTCCGGCAATCCGCTCCCCTTCCTTATTATAAGGCAGCACTGCGCGGAGCCCTCTTTCAAGTCCGCGGATCAGAAGTCCGATCAACCGTACCGGATGATAGACCCAATGCGGGTCTCCCAGAAGCAGGTCCAGCCCGCAGCCTGCCAGAATTGCCAGCGTTGTCTGTGTCGCGCCATCTGTGACCATGATATTGTCCTCTCTCTCCCGGATATGAGCGTGTCATAGGAAAAGTCTATATCCAAATCTAGAAAAAATCCACTTTACAATTTTCTTGTTCTCAATTATTATATCGCATATCCGAAATATAGTATTTTATTTCAAGAGGAGGATTTGAAAGATGGCGAAATCAATCAATAAAAAGCTGGTCAGTGTTCTGGCCGCTGCTGCATTTTCCCTTTCTGCATTCACCGCATTCGGAAGCTCAGCCGAAACCGAAAACACGACTGAGGCTGCCGCACCGGCTGCAGACGACACCAAGAATGCTGTTGCGATCGACAAGGATGCGTTTGACAAGCTGATCCAGTCCGGTCCGACTGCTTCTGATGACGAAATCGCTTCCAGCGAGTGGGCGTCGGCTGTAAAGAAGAATGGAGTCCTCAGGGTCGGTGGGACCAGAACGTCTTTCCTGTTCAGCCAGCTCGACGAGACGGACAACCAGGTTCGCGGCTTTGATGCCGGTCTGTACCAGCTCCTGGCGCAGTACATTCTGGGAGATTCTTCCAAATATGAGCTGACGCAGGTTGATTCCAGCACCAGAGAGTCTGTCCTGACCAGTGACCAGGTTGATGCTGTCTTTGCCACCTACTCTATCACGGCCGACAGAGAAAAAGTAATCTCCTTCGCAGGTCCTTACTACACCTCTCAGCAGGCTGTTCTTGTAAAGAATGGCAACACCGATATCAAGAGCGTGGAGGATCTGGCTGGAAAGACCGTTGCAACGCAGGCGGGATCCACGGGCCCGGATATTCTTGCCCAGTATGCACCGGATGCGACCGTACAGGAGTTTGAGAATGATATCGAGGCCAGAACTGCACTTGAGCAGGGCAGAGTCGACGCATATGTCACGGACTACACATTGATTCTGAACGCGATTGTCAAGAATCCGGACAAGTACCAGGTTGCGGGCGACACCTTCGGTCCGGAGGACAACTATGGCATCGGCCTTCCGAAGGATTCGGACGGTGTCCAGTTTGTCAATACCTTCCTCAAGACCATCGAGGATGATGGAATCTGGTCTGATCTCTGGAAGATCTCGCTCGGCGACAGAACCGGTATCACCACTGTCCCGAATGCTCCGGTGATCGGCGGTGCGGCTGCAGAAACTGAGACTGACGGCACAGAAGCCACCAGCACAGAAGCCTGAGAGCTGTATGACAGCTGGAAGTCTGCGGCTGCCTCTCAGAAAAATCACGCTGTGCTTCTTCCATGCATGTTTCAAATCGTTTATAATCAGTTCCTGACAGCAGTTGCTGCAGGAACAGGCAAAAAGGCTGTCCGTGAGTCAGGCTCATGTGGCAGCCTTTTTGATTCTCACAGAGGTCATGCCATCGCTTCTCGCCCGCATGCGGGCTGCAGCTGACATACAATTGAAGGGCCGGGAGACCTTTTGCTATGAACATTGGAGAACTTCTTTCTCAATACGGAGGCAAGTACGCGATCGCACTCCTGACAACCTGGAAACTAACCGCTGTTTCATTTGCGCTTGCGCTTGCCCTTGGTGTTCTGATCACCGCGATGCGCGTAAGCCCGATTCGTCCGCTCCGGATCATTGCCGGACTGTATGTCCAGATTTTCCGGAACATCCCCGGCGTGGCGCTTCTCATATTTCTGGTCTACGCACTGCCCTACCTGAACCTGATTTTCTCCTATCAGACCTGTGTGCTGACTGCAACCACCCTGATCCCGGCTTCCTTCTGTTCAGAGTACCTGATGTCAGGCATGAACATGATCGATAAAGGGCAGATTGAAGCCGCCCGGGCGCTGGGAATGCGCTTCACACATGTACTGCGCAAGGTTGTGATCCCGCAGGCGCTGCGCAACAGCGTCCTGCCCCTGACAAATCTTCTGGTTGCAACCATGCTGACGACTTCCCTTGCTTCCCAGGTCCCGATGAACCCGATGGAGCTGACCGGGCTTGTCTCCCATATCAACACACACTCTGTCGGCGGCATCATGGCATTCGTGATTTCCGCGGCGCTGTATTGTGCGACTGCAATTCTGATCGGCCAGATCGGAAGCCTGATTGACAGAAAAGTGAGGATTGTGCGATGAAGAATGAGAAGAACAACATCCGTGACTTTCTGTATGACGAGCCGGGTCCGAAGGCAAAGCGCCGGATCATCTTCTGGACCATTGTATCGCTGGTCCCGATCGCCTTCCTTCTTTACCGGATGACCGTCCGCTTTCAGGAGAACGGTCAGCTCGCCCCTCAGTACTGGTCCTTCTTTCTGAAATATACAACCTGGCGCTTTATCGGTCAGGGTCTTCTGGGGACGCTTGAGGCAGCGCTCACAGCCGGTGCCATTGCATTTGTCATCGGCTTTCTCCTGATGAGAGGCCGTATCAGCCGCTCCGGCATTCTCCGGAAGATTTCAGCTGCACTGATTGAATTTACGCGCGGTGTCCCGACGCTTCTGTTCATCTACTTTTTCTTCCTTGTCGTGCCGCAGACAGGCCTGAAGCTGCCATCTCTTCTGAGAATTGCGCTGCCAGTTGCCATTTCGGCCGTCGGCGTCGTCGCCGAAGTGTTCCGCTCCGGTGTCAATGCAGTGCCAAAGGGACAGACAGAAGCGGCGCTGTCTCTTGGGATGCGGAATCGTCATGTGTTCTACAAGGTCATCTTTCCGCAGGCCTTCCGGTATGTGATTCCTTCTCTGATCTCAGAGATCGTCATCGTCGTGAAGGATACGACATTTGCCTATGTGATCAATTTCCCGGATCTGATGCAGAACGCGAAGGTACTGATTTCCAACTATGACGCGATGCTTCCCGTTTACCTGATCGTATCCGTCATCTATATCCTGATTAACTTCCTGATCAATCAGCTTGCAAGAGCGGTCCGCTGACGGACGGACTCCTGCATCCCCGATTTGTCTGCACACGGCTTCATCCGAAAGCGGACCGAATGCCGTGCCACCCGAAAGGACTCAGCTATGAACAGTGAACACAAAAGCGGGGCGGAGACCCCCGTCATCGAACTTCGAACGGTCAACAAATATTTCGGGACACATCACGTACTGAAGGATGTCAGCCTGTCTGTCCGGCAGGGAGAGGTTGTGGTCATCATCGGTCCTTCCGGCTCCGGCAAGTCTACCCTGTGCCGGACCATCAACCGGCTGGAAACCATCAGCTCCGGTGAAATCCTGATTGAAGGTCAGCCGATGCCAGCCGAGGGCAAAGAACTCGCGCAGGTTCGTTCCCGGATCGGGATGGTCTTCCAGTCCTTCAACCTCTTTCTTCATCGAACAATTCTGGATAACGTGACGATGGCCCCGATGGATGTTCTGCACATAAAGCGAAAGGATGCGGAGGAAGAGGCCCTGAAGCTGCTCCGACAGGTTGGAATTGAGGATCAGGCCAGGAAGGTTCCTGCCCAGCTCTCCGGCGGGCAGCAGCAGCGTGCAGCAATTGCCCGGGCGCTTGCCATGCATCCGAAGGCCATCCTGTTTGATGAGCCGACCAGCGCGCTGGACCCGGAGATGATCCAGGAGGTTCTGGATGTCATGACCTCCCTCGCGAAATCCGGCATGACGATGGTCATTGTCACACACGAGATGAACTTTGCCCGGAATGTTGCTGACCGCATCATCTTTATGAATGATGGGGCTATCCTGGAAGAAGGAGCGCCGGATGAATTTTTCGCGCATCCAAAGACAGAAAGAGCAAGGGAATTCCTTGCCTCCTTCAGAAATGAACAAAAAGAAAGTGAACTTTAATCATGAAAAAGATATATATCCTGTCCGACGCCAAAGACCTTCCGACGCACAAGAACTGTGAGGACGCTATCAAGGAAGCAGGCGGCGGCGCTGTGTTGTGCAATCTGCACGCCTCTGACGAGCAGTTTACCGATGCAGATGGTTTTCTGATTCCGGGAGGCTGGGATATCAACCCGGCTCTTTACCATGAAGAGAATACAGCCAGCCTGAATATCAGCGACGAGCTTGACTACTTCCAGATGCAGGCGGTCTGCTACGCGGTCAGCCACAAGATCCCGATTCTCGGCATCTGCCGCGGTATGCAGCTTCTGAATGTTTATTTCGGCGGAAGCCTGATTCAGAACATACCGCATACAGACCGTCACGCGAGAGACAAGGGAAGCCAGGCAGACAAAGTCCACCCGGTCACCGCCCTTTCCGGGACATATGCAGCTGCTTTGTACGGAAAAGAGCGCTTCTTTGTCAACAGCTCTCACCATCAGGCTGTAGACAGGCTCGGCTCCGGCCTTCATGCTGTCATGTACAGCGACGATCACCTGATCGAGGGAATCTGCCATGAATCGCTGCCGGTCATCGGTGTTCAGTGGCATCCGGAGCGTATGACCGGCGCTTTCCGCCGCATTGATACAGAAGACGGAAGGCCGGTCTTTGAAAAGTTTCTGAGCATGATCTGAGAAAAAACAGGCTCGGATTCCATTCACCCAAGAGCCACATCGAGGGCCATCATCAGCAGAAATCCGATGGAAAATGCGATTGTCCCCATATTGGAGTGCTTCCCCTGGGACATCTCCGGGATCAGTTCCTCTACAACCACATACATCATCGCGCCTGCTGCAAAGCCCAGCAGATATGGCAGCGCAGGAATGATCAGCTCCGCAAGCAGGATCGTGATGACTGCACCCACCGGCTCTACTGCGCCGGAACCTGCCCCTGCCAGAAAAGCCTTCCCCTTTTTCTGTCCCTCTGCTGCAATCGGCATGGAGACAATTGCCCCCTCCGGAAAGTTCTGGATCGCAATCCCGACTGAGAGCGCAAGCGCGGCTCCGATTGTAATACCGCTTCCTCCGCGAAGCCAGCCTGCATAGACGATCCCGACTGCCATGCCTTCCGGAATATTGTGGAGCGTGACAGCAAGCACCATCATCGTTGTTCTGGTAAGTTTGCTCTTCGGTCCTTCCGGGCTTTCACTGAACCGGTGCAGGTGCGGGATTACTTCATCCAGCACCATGAGAAACAGGGTTCCGAGCATAAAGCCGACCGCTGCCGGAACGAAAGACCACTTCCCGAGCCCGCTGCTCTGCTGCATCGCCGGGATCAGCAGACTCCAGATCGATGCTGCTACCATCACTCCGGCTGCAAAGCCTGTCAGGATCTTCTCAATCTTCACATTCAGCTGATTCTTCATCAGAAATACGCAGGCTGCCCCTGCAGAGGTTCCGATGAACGGGATCGCAAGTCCCTGGATCAGTTCCGTCATCACTTTTTAGTCCCTCCCTATGATTGGTATTCTTATATTTTGATAATATTTATCATCTTTCAATAAGTCAAGCGGAGAGATTTATCTGTGAGAAGAGCTCCTGTGATTCTCCGATATGAGGGGCTGTGAAAAAACATAGCCCCAGGGTATAAGCAAAAAGGACTTTCAACCATTGCGGTTGGGAGTCCTTTTTCATGCTAAGATTGTATTGTCCATGT